>JAJVHT010000009.1:3583-9334 GCA_022072515.1 bacterium | reverse complement strand
TTTTTTTGTTATCCCCACCCCAACTGCTTTTTGGCGAAGGCCGTCATCATTGCCGGATTCCATGGTGGATCCCACACCACTTCGACCGAGGCGCCGGCAACACCGGGCGTGGTTTCGACGGCCCGTAGCGCCCAGGTGCTCATCGCATCGTGCATTGGGCAACCGGGCGTCGTCAGCGTCATTTTGACGTGAACCTGATTCTTTGCATTCATTTCGATGCTATAGATCAATCCGAGATCAACAATGTTCAACCCGATTTCCGGATCGATGACTTCGCGGAGCCGATTGAGAATGTCTTGTTCGATAAGCATGTTTTTTACTCGAGTTTATTTTCTAAAAATCATGATCACATTCCACGCGAAAATTGCAGCGCTGCCAGCGAGCACAATCGCACCGAGGCGGAACAGCGCCGTATTAACTAACGGCAGAGCCACCGCCGCGATCAAAAAACCGGCCAGCATCAACCCAAATTCGATTTTTGCCAGCCGTTCATCGAACATGTCTTTCAGCATTGGTACTTTGGCTTGGCCGACTTTGTCGCTGTACTTGTTGAACCAAACCAAAAAAGGAAGAATCTTGTAGGTCTGCCCAACGATGATAAAACCGGCGAAACCGACAAAGGCTAACCATCCATACAGCAGGATGAAACCCTCGCGTGTTGCTGGCGGCCAACGCGCGGGCAAGAAATATTGTGCCATCCCCAGCGCCGTCGCCAATGTCAAAAAGATAAAGGATAACCCGGTGTGATACATGCTGACATCCGCTTGCTTGCGCAGGCGATGGCGATACACCAGCCATATTTGCGCAAGAAATGCCGCTATGCCGGCAGCCAGAAGTAGCGCATAAAAAATTTCCAAACCATTTGAATGACCTGTCTGGCCTGCAAACAAGCTGAAACTCCACGCCGTCATCAATCCGATCATCGCGAAACTGACGAGACCAAACGCCCATTTGCCGGCGGTCATGGAATAACCATGCGCCAGCGAAAACATGGGAATGAGTTTGTACGCCACGCCCATCACCACGAGCAAAACCCAGCCGAGAAATGCCAAATGCGCATGCGCCCGTAAATAGCGGAGATGATCGCCGGGCAAAAACGGCTTCCACAAATTGTAAGCGAGAACAAACCCCAGCGCGGCAGCCAGGATAATCGTCACTAACGCGGCCAGAATGTGAATACCGGTGAGGTTCCATTTTTCGACTTGCGCCAGTGTCGCCAGAAGGTTGACGACAAATAATGCAAACGCCGTGAGCGTTAATAATCCCGAGCCCCATAAGCCCGGTCCGGTTTGATAAGCCCATAGATGAACGATAACGCCAATAGCGCCGGGCAGAAAAAGCCAGAAGGTGATTCCCGCCAGTCGCGTGCTCCAGAGTTTCGTCTCTAAAACCACCGGCACCAGTTGATAGAGCGCGCCCATCATGATTAGGCTGATCCAGCCCAGCGTGGCGAGATGCGTCAGGCCGAGCAGATGCGGCTGAAAGTAGTGTCCCTGCATCCACGGCGCCACGATCACCAGCGCGAGGGTCAACAAAAAATAGGCAGCGACGCTGACGATGAAATGATTTCGCACCAGCGTAAAAGGCGGCGCGTATGAAGTTGTGAGTCCGGGACCGAGCATCTTGAAAATTTGGCTTCCTTATGCGAAAAATTCACATTTTGCCGATCCGCACTCTCCAGACTTCCGGCCCTTGTTCGAGATAATCCCACGCGAAGCGCCCGTCCTGTTCAAACTTGAACTGATAGTAAAGCGGCTTGGGATCATGGTCGTTCACTAAAATAAAAGCGTCACTCGGTTTGAGCGCCTCAAAAGTCTGAAAGATAAGTGGATGGCGTTTGGCCGGCGGGAGCTGGCGCACATCCAAAGCTTGGGGTTCCGCAAATTGACTCATGCTGATTTCTTCTTTCCAGATTTTAACGTGAAAATAATTTTCAGCGATTTTTTTTACATGCCATTTATATCCCCGCGCCTGCAATTTTTCGTACAAAAACAGCGGCTCGCGATGATGATGCACGAACAGCAAGGTTCCCGTATCAATTTGGGGAATGGCTTCGAGAATTTTCAGCATCGGTTCCGGCGGCGACAGCGCGCGCACGTCAAGCTCGATGATTTTTTCTCTAAAAGGAATATCAAGTTCTGCGGCTTTTTTTTCTTGCTCTTTGCCGTTTGCCCCTTGCTCTGTTGGCAGGCGGCGATAAAAATGCACGTGAAACGTACCATCAATAAATTCGGTAAAATGGTCAAAACCGCGTTTGCCGAGCACCGTGTAAAGCGGGATTGGCTCAAAACTGTTGATGAGCTGGAGATATTGATTCGGCGCCAATTGTTCGATCGCCAGCAAAATCGTCTTCAGTGGATCCGTGCCACCTTGCAGAATCGGACGGACGTCCAATTCGACCGGTTGCAATTTGTTTAAAATTTCCGGTCGCTTGGCAGCAGGGGATGATTGCGGCGCTGCTGATGGCGCTGCCACAATTGGCATGTTGGCGCCGATTTTTTTGTTGAGTTTTTGCAGCAATTCGGACAAGTTGATGCCCGCTATTTTGGAGGCTTGCTCGATGGTCACACGTGGCGCCAGCGTTTTGCGCAACAAGGGATTTTGCAGTTTGCGAAAATGCTCGCTGGTTTCCAGCAGCACCTCGATGGTCTGTGGATGCTCTTTGAGCATTTTGCCGACTTTGGTATCACGGGAGATCATGGTTTTTCCTGTTAAAGGTGAAGTTCAAATTTAAAATTTTCAATGGAAAATTTTACGTTGCAAATTCATTGCGGCTTCGTTCTCCGAGCAGTCGTATCTGCACGCTGCTGGCTTAGATACTCGGCAATGACGCGAATGTGTTCGTCCGGCAAGTAGACGAACGCCGGCATGCGGCTGTTGGGTTTGAGTGCAAAAGGATTTTTGATCCAACGCGCCATCCATGCCGCCTCGCGCCTGGCGCCTATGCTATCGAGCACCGGACCGACAGTGCTGCCCACGCCGTGCAGTTTATGGCAAGAAAGGCAACCGTATTTTTTCATGAACGCATAACCTTCGCTGTCGCTGCTTGTGGCTGCGACGCTCACCGGGTTGTAAAATGCCAGATTGATCGTCACCGTCGTCAACAGCACGCCCAAAAACCCGGCGAAGAAGAGGAAGAAGACTTTTTGGCTTTGTGTGGTCATCATTGAAACACAAAATGTTTTGGCATAATTTCCGTTTGCGCTGCAACTTCCTCCAGAATATTCTGCGCCATTTTCAAAAAGCGTTTGACCGCTTCAAGCTGGGGTTGCGCTAAAACCACCGGCGCGCCAGTATCGCCGCCAACGCGGATGGCGGCGATGATCGGAATATCGCCGAGAAATTTTACTCCTTCGCGTTGCGCGGCTTCGCGCGCGCCGCCGTAACCGAAAATGTCATGCTCCTTGCCGCAATCCGGGCAGAGAAAACGGCTCATGTTTTCGACCACGCCGAGCACCGGTACGTTGACCTTTTGAAACATGCGCAATCCTTTCATCGCATCGCTCAACGCCACCGGCTGCGGCGTCGAAACGATGACCGCGCCGGTGAGCACGAGCTTTTGTGAAATGGTGAGCTGTGCATCGCCGGTGCCGGGCGGCAAGTCGATGATGAGAAAATCCAACTCGCCCCAATCGACATCGCGGAGCATTTGCTCGATGGCGCGGCCAACCAGCGGCCCGCGCCAAATCACCGCCGTGTCGCTTGGCGCCAGAAATCCCAGCGACATGACTTTAACGCCATCGCGCTCGAGCGGAATAATTTTGCGATTTGCGGAACGCGGACTTTGCCCTTCCAATCCCAACATCATCGGCAAATTGGGGCCGTAAATATCTGCGTCCAGCAGGCCAACTTTTTTGCCGAGGGTCTTCAGCGCAAAAGCGAGGTTGACCGACACCGTAGATTTGCCAACGCCGCCTTTGCCGCTGGCAATGGCGATTTTATATTTCACATTTGACAGCGAGGTTTCAGTGGCCGCTTGTTTGGCCGCTTGCTTTTCGGCCTTGGCCGCCGCCGCGGTCTTTTCGATGATTTGCAGATTGATCTCGGTAAATCCCAATTCACGCACCGCCCGCTCCACCGGCGGGCGCAATTTATCGCTGATCTTTCCGTCCGTAGTGACCAATTCCAGCTTGAGCGTCGCCGTGTCGCCGCAGGCGCGCACGTCTTTCACCAACCCGAAGCTCACAATGTCGCGGCTGTAGCCGGGATAAGGCACCGACTGCAATTTTTGCAGGATGTCTTCTTTGGTTGCCATGATTTATCCTCAACCAGAAATACGTTTTTACGAATAGCAGTGGCAGTTGCAGCGGTGCAATAAATTTTCCTGCTCCCGCCATGCTAACTGCCTCAATGTTTTTCCTCGGACATACCGACATGATTCGTTTCATGCGAATGCCCTGCCGCCGGCTGCTTCGCCGCTTCGTAGACTCCTTCGACATAATGGATAAAGGTCACATAGGCTTGCACATATTCGCGCCCGGCTTCCACATCATCTTTGCTGAAATTCTTTTTGGCCTTGGCTTCAGTAAACGTCTTGTGCAGGCCGTTGTGCATCGTGTCGGTGAGGAGTTTCAGCAGCGGTTCTGCCGAGCCGGTCTCCAGTGCTTTATCGCCGGCGGGAATCGCGGGGCCGAGATCAAGTCCGGCTGGTTTCAAACCCGTGTACGGCGCGCCTTCACCGGCGCGATGCACGCGAACCAGCGTCTCGAAGAAATACATGTCGGCCAGTTGTTTTGCTTCCGGGCTGAGTTTCCGAACTTGTAAAGTCTGCGCAAAGGCTTTTTTGATTTCAGCTTCATCTTTTTGCTGCACCCAAATCAGCGCGAGATTCACATTCCCCGTTTCCAGCGCCTTTTGCGCGGCTTTGATTACCGGGCCGTCCAAAGCATCGCAATGCGCGAAGGAGTTGTTGGCGCCGAAAAACAGCATTGTGAACAGAACGGATAATCCTGCTAAACGAGTGATAAATTTTCTGCTACGCATGAGGCTTACTCCTCTTTAGGATTGAACATTTTGCCGCAGCCCAAATGCCGCATATTCTGCCGCCACATAAGACTGCCATGCTTCCGGCACTTGCTCTTCGCGATAAACGGCGCCAACCGGACATGCGTCCCGGCAGGCATCACATTCGATGCATTCTTCCGGGTTCACATACATTTTATTGCGCTGGTGCTCGCGGGGCAATCGGGTTTCTTGCGGCAGATAAATACAGTTCACCGGACAAAGGTCGCGGCAGGCGCCGTCGATGACATCAATGCAAGGTTCTGTGATGATGTATGGCATTTGAGCTTCTCTCATTTATTCTGATAAAAGATACGAAATGTCCCCTTGAAAAACCTTGACTCAAGTCAAGAAAAGAAAAAATGATAGAAAATTATTTTGCCAATAAACGGGCTTTTTTCGTTGTAGTTCTCTTTTGATTAAGAAATCAAGTGCAACTATTCGGCCCAAAAAGAAAATAGTAAACAGATTGAGCGGATTGAGCTGATAATTGTTCTCAGAGTCAAGTTCTTTCAATCCGCTCGATCCGTTAAATCTGCTTACAAAGAATAAGGCTGAATAGTGACAATCAAGTTATCATTCGGCCATCTGTTGTAACATCGTCTTGTTGCGAATGACAATTTGTTTTCCTTGAACCGCAATTATGCCGCGATTCTCCAATTCATGCAACGAGCGCGAGAGGGTTTCCGGGATGGTGCCCAGGAAGGCGGCGAGATTGACTTTGGAAATGGGCAGGTCGAAAGTGGAATG
>JAJVHT010000009.1:0-3483 GCA_022072515.1 bacterium | reverse complement strand
TTTTCCCCGCCATTTGTCCAATTCCCGGCGAGATTTTTTTGTTGGCCGGCCGTGCATTTCGCGTTGGCGCCGGCGATCTTCGGCAGCCTGGTATTTCATCATCTGGATAACGTCCGGCGGCAAGTCCGGGGTCTTCTCGTCGTAGACCAGCTTCGCGTCTTTTGCCGAGAGGCCGCGGGTGGGCAGCTCTTTAATCGTGAGAGTGCGGTAGAGGTTCTCAACCTTCACCACAATTTCGTCCCCAACCTTGACAACCTTTGAAGATTTGGCCTCATAACTATTGAGTTTGACGCGGCCCAAATCACAAGCGCGCGAGGCTTCCTCGCGGCTTGTAAAAATGCGGGCCATTTTTAGCCATTTATCGATCCGCATCGGTTTGTTCTCATCAAGTTGAATGCGCCACGGCCGGTCTTTTTCCGGCTTTCCGGCCGTTGCTCGCCGGCTCGTAATTGATTCTAATTTTGACGTGGACCCAGCCGCCTTCTTCATAGAGCTGCAGCGCATACCGGTCTTTGAACATCAGCTCCAGCCGCTGCTGGAGATTATCCAACGAAGCGCCATGCGCCTCTTCTTTTTTCTTGTCGGCTTCCGTCTCTTTGAGCAATTGGCCGGTATTGGAGACATCAATGGAGAGGACACCCTCATGCAACGTAATCGCGATCTCGACGTACAACGGCATCGGGCTGGTTTGCATGCCATACTTGATGGCGTTCTCCACCAGCGGCTGAAAAAGAAAAGCCGGCACCGAGCATTTTCGTGCCGCCTCGTCAATGTGAAAAGAAACCTCCAAAGAATCCCGGTAACGAATTTTTTCGATGTGCAGATAATTGTCGACGGCTTTGATCTCTTCGTCCAGCGAAGCCGCGACCTTGTCGAAATTGAGCAGGGTGTAGCGAAAGAACTCCGACAATTCTGTGATCATTTGCCAGGCCCGGTCTTTATCGATTAAAATCATTGAGCGGATCGAGTTGTGCGCATTGAACAAAAAATGCGGATTCATTTGCGAGCGCAACAAGCGCAGTTGGGATGAATTGGCGAGTGACTTGGCCTCGAGTACATTCCTTTTTTGTTTCTGATAATCGTAAAAGTGTTTGATGAACAACAACACCAAGGCCACCCCCAAGGCTTTGAACCACCACGTCTCCCAAAACGGCGGGGTGATCGTGACCTTGAGCGCGGCGCCGTGCTCGTTCCACACGCCGTCATTGTTGGCCGCTTTGACGCGAAACGTGTATGTGCCGGGATTGAGATTCGTGTAGGTCGCCAGCCGGCGATTGCCAACCCGATTCCAATCTTGATCGAATCCTTCCATTATATAAGCATATTGATTTTGCGCGCTGATCGCATAATTCAGCGCTGCAAATTCAAACGAAAAAACCGCGTGCCGATAGGACAGGGTAAGCGCTTTGGTCTCGGTGAGGGAGGCTTTTAAAATGCCCTCCGGACCGCCGATTTCCACCGGTTTGTTGAAGATGTTCAAACGCGTGATGACGACCGGCGGGATATACGTGTTTTCGCGAATATGATCGGGATAAAACGCTGTGACCCCATTGATGCCGCCGAAAAACATTTCACCCGCGCGATTTTTTAAATAGGCATTATAACAGAATTGATTGCTTTGCAAGCCGCTCTCTTTATAGTGTGTTTTGCTGGCGCCGGTTTGCGGGTCGAATTTTATCAGCCCATTCGTGCTGCTCAGCCACAAATTCTCTTTTTCATCCGGCAAGATACCATAGATGATATTGCTGGGCAGGCCCTCGTGAATGGTGAATGATTTGAAAGTTTCCTGTTGGCGATCAAAGAAAAATAAACCGCCGCCGGTGGTCCCGATCCATAAGTTACCGTTGCGGTCCTCGAAAATCGGCCGGATTTCAATCGTGCGGATGTCATTCAACGGCAGTTGATAAGATTTGAATTCGCGCTTGGCTTTGTCCCAACAACCGAACCGGCCGCGATTGGAGCCGATCCAGATTTTGCCCTGGCGATCTTGCTGCAAAGCGCTGATCATGCGATAATCAGCTCGTCCCAACTCCGCAAAAAAGTGGCGGAAACGGCGTTTTTGCCGGTCCAAAATATCCAAGCCGTTCTCCACAGTTCCCACCCAAAGCTCGCCGGCGTCGTCAAGCAATAGCGTCATCACATCATTGCCTGCCAAACTGGTGGGGTCATCCGGGCGATTTTGATAATGCCAAAATCGCCGCGAGCGGCGTTCAAAAAAATTAAGGCCGCCTTGAAACGTACCGATCCAGAGATTGCCGTCCCGGTCTTCACGCAAGGCTTTGATGTTATTGACGCTCACGCTAAAAGGATTTTGGCTGTCATGCCCATAGTAGGTGAACAAGCCGGTTTTGCGATCGCGATGATTTAAGCCGCCTTCTTCCGTGCCAAACCACAAATCGCCCTGGCGATCCTCGAGAATCGCATAAACGACTTTATTATTCAAATAGCGCCGGTCATGCACTTTGGCCTGATAATGGGTGAAGTTCGTTTTGTTCGTGTTGATGAAATTCAGCCCATCGCGCGTGCCGATCCACAAATCGCCTTTGGCGTCGCGAAAAATACATTGAATGGAATTGTGGCTTAAACTGTACGGATCGTTGGGTTCGTGTTGAAAATGGCTAAATTGATGGCTCTGCGTATCAAAATGATAAAGGCCGTTGCGATCGCCCACCCATAAATTGCCGGCGCCGTCATCTAAAATGGCTCGGATGGTGGCGCCTTCGGTGTCGTTTTTCTCCAGAAAAAAGCGGCGGAATTTTTTTGTCGTTCGATCGAAAAGGTTCAAGCCGCCAAAGGTGGTGCCGATCCAGAGGCGGCCTTGTGCATCTTCATGAATCGAACGCACATCGTTGTCGCCTAAACTGGCCGGATCGCGCGGATCGTGCTCGTAGCAGGCAAAAGTTTTTTGTTCGCGATCAAAATGCCACAGGCCGCGATTCTGCGTGCCGAGCCACAACTGTTTTCGCTTGTCCTCATAAACGACGTTGATGATTTTGGCGCGTGCCGGCGCCTGTGCAAGCGTCGAAGGGACATAATTATGCACGCGTTTATTTTGCAGATCAAAAAGATCAAGGCCATTGCTGGTGCCCAGCCACAAATTGCCCTGCTGATCTTCCATAATCGAATTGACATCCGCGCTGCTAAGGTGGATTTCAGCCGCAGAATCCGAGGTAAAATGACGAAAGGTGTTCGCGTTGCGCTCGAAGAGGCTCAAGCCGCCGCCCTCGGTGCCGATCCAAAGGCGGCCCTGGCGATCCTCGCAAATTGCCCGCACGAGTTGTGCCGACAGGCCTTGTGGATCATTCGGCTTCCAACGGTACACGGTGAATTCATAGCCGTCGAATTTGTTCAACCCGTCATTGGTGCCGACCCACAAAAAACCGCGCTGATCTTGAAAAATACAATTGACTTTGCTGTGGGAAAGCCCGTCTTCGATGGAGAAATGTTCGAATTTTATGTCATGCTCCTGGGCCTGGAGGGGGA
>JAJVHT010000021.1:30390-49029 GCA_022072515.1 bacterium | reverse complement strand
CCGAGAGGATTGCTTTTGTACTCGCATTTGAGATGAGTTACGGAAAGGGCTTTCGCCCACGCCAAGGAAGCTTGGACGGCGGCGCCGAGCAAGAGAATCACGAAAAGGCTTCGCATTGATCTGCTCCTGTCAGTTTATACATTGGGGACGAGAACAGAATAAAAATGCATGCGATTTCGGGCAATGTCAAGATGATTTATTTTTGGGTAAAGTTTACTTTTGGATAAACACTCTGGCGTTTGGGGCGTCCTTCTTAAAAAAGTCTTTTTCCCGAGCGTCTATTCAAACCATAAGCCAGGGAGTTGGATTGATGGAATCTTCTTCATTTTCGCGTCGCCATTTTTTGAGTTTGTCGACAATTGGCACAGTTGGAATCTTGCTATCCCCCCAAGCCGCTTTCGAGCAAACGCCGCAGCAAAATAAACCGCCAGCTTTGCCGCCGGATTTGGTCAAAGAATTCGTCATTGCTGGCCACGGGAATTTAGATCGCGTCAAAGAAATGCTGGCGCAACAACCGGGATTATTGAACGCCACGTGGGATTGGGGCGGCGGCGATTTTGAAACAGCGCTTGGCGGGGCCGGCCACATGGGCCGAAAGGACATCGCTGAATTTCTCATCAGTCAAGGTTGCCGCCTGGATATTTTTGTCGCCACCATGTTGGGCAAATTGGATATTGTCAAAGCCATGCTCGCGGCGTATCCGGAAATCATCAACGCCAAGGGGCCGCACGGGCTGACGTTTTTGTATCATGCAAAAAAAGGCGGCGACGAGGCTGTGCCGGTGCTGAAATATCTCGAAACCCTGGGCGCGTCGTGAGGCAGACAAACAGAAATTATTTGTTCCGCGCATTTTAGGGCGCACCATATAAATGTTGCGTCACCAAGTTATCTCTTATAACGGAGAAATCAATATGTACAAAGTTGTTGGAAAACTCATCGCGCTGCTGTGCATGGTTGCGATTGCACAATCCGCCTTCGCCCAAATATCGGCGGCAAAAACCGCCGCGGCAGAAGCCGATAAATTTTTTCAAGCCAAAGACTGGCCCAATGCGGCGAAAGCCTATGAAACCATCACGAAAAAAGAACCGCAAAATTTTCTGGCGTGGAACCGCTTGGGAACAGCCTATCACTCCGCCGGCCAATATAATAAAGCCGCCGCCGCTTGGGAGCAAGCTGTGGCGCTCAATGCCAATGCGAATTTGGTGAAATATAATCTGGCTTGTGCTTATGCGCGCGTGAACAATAAAGACAAAGCCTTTGCGGTGCTCAATCAAGTTGCCGCTTCCGGTTTTTTCCAGCCCGAACAAATCAGTGCCGATGCGGATTTAGCCGGTTTGCAAGATGATCCGCGCTTCAAAGCAGTTTTAGCGGAAGCGCAAAAAAACGGGCGACCGTGCACGGTGGCGCCGGAATATCGCCAATTTGATTTTTGGATCGGCGAGTGGGATGTGCAAAGCAATGGCAGCGGCCAGCCCGCCGGCAAAAGTAGCGTGCAATTGATTTTGGGCGAGTGCATTATTTTTGAAAATTGGACCGGCATTTCGGGGGTGAACGGCAAAAGCTTCAACCTCTACAACGCGGTAACAAAACAATGGCAGCAAAAGTGGGTGGATGATCGCGGCACCATCACCGACTATGCCGGTGGCTGGAAGGATGATCGGATGGAATTTCTCGCGAGCCAATTGCAGCCAGACGGCAAAACGCAATTATTACGCATGACCTTTTTCAAACTCGATCCCGACCGCGTCCGGCAATTCGGCGAGCTCTCAACGGATGAAGGCAAAACCTGGAGCACGCAATACGATCTGATCTACGTCAGAAAAAAGTAACTATTCAGCACTGCCCGGGCGCTAAGTTCTGTAAGCGAAAGTAAATTTGCACGATTGAACAAACCTCATAAAATGAGCGCCCGGGCAGCAAAATAGCTTAAGTGGTACAGGAAAAAATAGATTTTCAGAACAGGAATTGACGGGGCGCAAAACCGCCAAGACACCAAAGTATTTTTGCCGGATAATTGTGGCAAAATGAGTAAACGAAGTTTTAACTCTGTCTTGCCACAATTATCCTGCCGCGGACATCGGACCCGCCACGTTGTCCCTATTTAATCATCTGCACACTTCCTTTATACACCTTCTCCCCCGTTTGCAAACGATACAAATACAGGCCGGAAGCGACACGCTGGCCGCTATTATTACGGCCGTTCCAGCGGCGTTGATGCATGCCGGCTGGCAGTTCACCCTCAACCAGTGTGCGCACGAGCTGGCCACTGAGATTGAAGATGTGTAGTTTCACCGTTTGCGGCGCGTTGACTTTGAAACGAAATGACGTCTCCGGATTGAACGGATTGGGAAAAACTTTGACGCCGGCAAAATTCTCCTCGCCGGCGGCGGCCTCGGCTGCTGGCGCCGCTGAGTTTGTTTTCGGTGCGCCGCCAAGCTCAAGGAGAGTATACCACAACTCGTCCCGATTTTCATTCCCGTTGCAAACCAGCAAATTCATCGTGCCGTTAACTGCATGCGCCGCCACCGAGGCATCGAAAAAGTCATCGACATTATTGCTGAAAATCGTATCGATCGGCGCGGACAACAAATCGCCAAAATTGCCAAAGGGCACATGTTTCATCTCGCCAACTTTCGGCGTTGTTTCGCGCGTGCCAAAGACGTAAAGCTCGTTATGGGTGGCATCAACAGCCAACGTCGGGCGCGTCCAGCCGGTCGACAGAAGAATCTTATGCTGAAACCATGCGCCGCTCGGATCGCGGCGCAACAAGCCGACATTCACCGTGCTCGGGCCGCCGCCGTTGGTTTTCACGATCATCAAAATCGTGCTGTTATACGCTGTCATACTGATATGATCATCCGACGTCGTGCCGCTGAATTGTTGAATCGCGCCGGTTTCATCCGTCCACGCGTCATTGGCGTCCGTATCCTTGTGGCGCAAAAAGCCATAAACCGAACCGCTCGCGCTGTTTTCGGCATAACCGACGCCGATATAGTTCCCGCTATTGTCGCCGCTCGGAATGCTAAAGGCCACGGCATCCGTCAGGCCGGTCAGATGATGCAAACCGGTTTTGAGAATGATTTCCGACGACCAGGTTTGCCCTCCATTTGATGAGCGCATGGTGGACAAGGTGGCATTAATGATGCGAAAAACCCATAAATAGCCGTTCTTCGCACGCACCAAATTGATGCCGTGATCCGAGTCTTGCGTGAAATTCGGGACGGGATACGGATAGCCGGCATCTATCGTCCAATTGTCCGCCGCAAAACTTAGCCGTAAAATATAAGTCGTACTGCCGCCGGGCAACAGAATAAACGCTTTATTGTTGGGTGAATCGACAATGCAATCCGGCCGGACTTTTGAAGAGTTATAAAGTTGTATTGTTTTCTCCCAATCGGCGCCATCGAATTTCCAGAGATACCAGCGCAAATTATCTTTGGCCTCGGCAATCACCCACCAAAAACCGCCGTGGTAAAACAATTTGCTTTGATTGCTGCGATCGAAATTTTTGACCGTGTTGGGAATCGGTTGTCCGGCAATAAACGGTATCTCATAAGGATCCGAGGTCACCGCGGTCGGTTCGACACTCGTCGAAACTTGTAATGTATAATTGCCGACCTGCTTGGGATTGCGCACCGCAGAGCTTGGCAGAAACAGTGTTACCGCCGCATGGTTGCCCAAGCTCATCGCGGGCGGCAAGGTAAGCGTAATTTTGCGCAACGCGCTGTCGCCGACTGCTGTCGTGTTGGCATTGTTAACCGTGGCTCCGCTCAGCGGACCATTGCTCACAGTGGTCTTGTTGTTAAACAGGACTGTGAACGTGCTCACTCCGGGCAACATGCGGCCTTGCGCACCGAGATTGAAGGCCAACGTGTAATCGGCATGCGCCTTCGGAACATTTGAAGACAGTGTAACCGCCGCCGGCGTGATCGTCGTGGTGGCCGCAACAATAGTATAATCTTCCGAATTAACCGGCGCCGGTTGCGCACTCGTCCAAACCGTCAGCTTGAAGTTTCCCGGCGCGGAGGGATTCAAAATTCCGGCGCCGGCTTTTATCACCACGGAAAAGGCTTGATTGTTTGCCAAATTCACCGGGGTGTGCAGGGACACCTGGCGCGTGCTGCTATTGGAAACCATCGAGGTCACCGCCTTGCCATTCACCAGGACCTCACTTGGCGTTATTGTATTCGGCAGCAGCGTGTTGTTGGGAAAGCGAATGCTGATCATGCCATTTCCCTTGGTGAGCGCGCCGGTGTTGGAGAGCGTCAATGGAATCGTATATGTGCTATTGGCATTGGCTTGGTTATCGGACAAAGCCACCGTGCCAATCGTCAACGGCGCTGTCGCGCCAAGCGCTTGATGCTTGTACCAAATATCATTCGTGGTCACGTTGTTGCCGCAAACCATCAATCCGGAGGCGGCATTGGCGATTGTGGCCGGCACACTGAGATCATCAAAATCATCGCCGCCGGCGGAGAAGAGCAGCACTGCCGCGCTGGTATCCAACTTGCCTTCCTGTCCAATCAAGCAAGTTTTGTACTCCGCATTCAAGGTGAAATTATTGACGCCCATGCAATACAGGCGGTTGTTCGTTGCATCGACGGCAAGCGCCGGTGTTTTCCAATTTGCCGACGAATTCACTTTGAATTTTTTCCATGCGCCGGCGCTGGTGCGTTTGTATAAAGTATTGCGCGGATTTTTGCCGGTGAAACCGGCGTTGCGAGTGAATAAATAAACATTGTTATTCACATCACTGCTGAGGCAGATTTGGTTAAACGCGCGCTCGCTGCCGAAATACGTCAACGCGGTCGATTCATCCGTCCAGGTGGTCGTGGGGTCGCCGTCGGTGTGCCGCAAAAAACCGAATTTGCTGCCAAGGGAATCGCGCTCAGCGTAAGCGACGCCGATATGATTCTTGCCGCCGCTGGTAAACGCCACCGCATCGGTTATGCCGATGGTTGTCGTCAAACCGGTTTTGATCGTCATGATCGCCGACCACGTATAGCCGCCGTTGGTGGAGCGTTTGGTTTCAAGTATTTTATTCTTGATGCGGAAGATCCACAGCTCGCCGTTTTTTGCGCGCACGAGACTGACGGGATTCGTGTTATCGGCGTTGGCAAAATCGGCGAGGGTAACGGGATACCCGGGGTCGAGATTCCACGTGCCGGCAGCATACGTAAACCGCCGGAAGAACGGCGTGGCTTTATGTGAGCCGAACACCAGCAGCTTGTTGGCGCTGGCATTCATGACCGCATCGCAATAATACAATGTGCCATACTGCACGTCACGCACGGCAGTCCAGGTCGCGCCTTCGTAGCGCCAAATCTGCCAACGATCGTTTGTTTCGTTCAACGCAATCGCCCACCATTGGCCATCATGGAAAAAAACTTTACTCTGGTTGGATTTGTAGTAATAGGATTTCGTCTCGGTCGAAATGGGGCCGCCGACGAGCGGATCAGCTTTGGTGGTAAATTTCCGGGACGGCGACCACGCACTCACGCCCGCCAAATTTTTGGCGCGCACGCGCCAAAAGTAAGTTTTGCTGCTCAGCAGGGGCCCAACCGCTTTCGAAGTTATGGCCAGCGTCGAGTCATCCAAAGATTTGTTGTTGAACAGCGCGTCTGTGGCCACTTGCAAATGATAACTGGTGGCGCCTTCAGAAGCACTCCAACTCAGTGTCGGCGTCGTCGTTTGATTGGTCGCGTTATTGATCGGCGCCAGCAAGACGGGGGCGTCCGGCGGTGTCACCGTGCTGGTGTTGAATTGCAGTGCGAGGGTATTGTGCAAATACGGCGCATTGTACACCACTTCCAACCCGTCGGAGCCATCCGCATTGCCGAGGCCGACTGAGTTCGAAGTTAACGGCCAGCCGGCGGTAAAATTCAAATACTGAATGAGAATTTTTCCGCTCGGATACAAAATGACTTCTGCATTCACGCGCTCATTGGCCAGGCTGCGATTGCCGTATTGCACGAATTGAATGACAAGCTTGTCCGGAAAACTTTGATAATAAACCTGCGTATCGTCGCGGATATACAAATCATCCCACAGCCACGCGATAATATTCTTGGTGACGGAACTGGGCAGGGGACGATTGGTAAAAGCCTTATAACTATTATCGGCCGGACCAAAACCGATAAAACCATTGGAGGCGATATTGAAGGCCGTGTAATCGCTGCCGTAAAAATTAAATGTAAAACCGATGGGAAACGATCCAACATAATTATCGTCAAGCAAGCCTTCGACGAGTGTTCCCGTCGAAGAAATGTCAATGTAATTGAATATCGGGCCGTTCGGTTCATCGCTGTCTTTCCATTTGTACCCGAACACATCCGGCCCGCCGGCGCCGGGAGCCGCAACCGCAATAGAAAACGGCAAAAAGAAAACGGCAAGAATCAGAAGCGGCAGTTTCATGCCGGCGCAGCGTAAAAAATTGCGTTGCACACGCGTAAAACCAAACGTTGGCTTAAACAATGATTGCATAGTTCCCTCATGTTTCCGTTTACCCCTTGGGATGGGCTGATTTTTTGCTTCTCGCCTCGTACGCTGGCGCTTATTTGTCGCATTGCTCTTCCCTTCAGCAAGTTGCCGGCAGACACTGCCGCCGGCGTTATTTCACCAACTGGATGCGGCCATGCAGCAGCTTTTCGCCAATTTGCAGGCGATACCAATACACGCCGCTCGCTGCCGGCGCGCCGTTTTGGCTGCGGCCATTCCAGCGCTTTTGCTGCACGCCGGGCGGCATCTCGGCATCGATAAGCGTGCGCACCAGTTGGCCGTTAAGATTAAAAATTTGCAATTTCACCGGTGCAGTTTCTTTGACTTTAAAACGAAAAGAAGTCTGCGGATTGAACGGATTCGGATAAACCTGCACGCCGTCAAAATCTTCCGCCGCCGCCACTTCGTTGGAGGTTGTGGCGCCGGCTTTGGCGGCGCCGAGCGTCAGTAAATGATACCACACCTCGTCGCGGGTATCATTGGCGGCGCAAATTAGCAGATTCATCGCGCTCGTCACCGTGTGCGCGGCCACCGAAACATCGACGAAACTATCGGTGTTGTATTTAAATATCGTATCCACCGGCGCTGTGACAAAATCTCCGTAGCTGCCAATCGCCACTTTTTTAAGCTCGCCCACTTTCAGATTTCCTTCACGCGTGCCGATGGCGTAGATCATATTGTTTGTGGCATCCACCGCCAGCGCCGGCCGCGTCCAACCGCCGGCAAGCTGAATCGGATCTTGAAACCACGTGCCGTTCGCTTCGCGGCGCAACAACCCAATGCTTGTCACCGTCGGGCCGCCGCCTTTGGTCTTGACAATCATGTAGATGACGCTGTTGTGCACCGCCATGCTGAGATGATCGTCCGAAGTCGTGCCGAGAAATTGCGTCATCTGGCTGGTTTCATCTACCCACACTGTATCCGGGTCGGTATTGCGGTGGCGCAAAAATCCGTACACCGAGCCGGGCGTATTGTCTTCCGCGTAGCCGACGCCGATGTAGCCGTTGTTGCCTTGCGTGAACGCCACGCCATCGGTCAAACCGTTTTTATTGTTGAGATGGCGTTTGAGGGCGATTTTCGCCGCCGACCAGGTTTTGCCGGCGTCGCTCGATTTTTTGCCGTACAAAACCGAATCGGTGATCATGAACACCCACAAATCACTGGTGGCGGCGCGAACAAGATTGATGCCGCGATCGGAAATTTGTGCGAAATCGGGAATCACATACGGATAGCCCGAATCAACCGTCCAGGCGCTGTTGGCGTATTTCAGCCGTGTGATGAACGTCGTGCTCGAGCCGGGCAGCAAAACATAAACGCGGTTGTTGGAAGGTTCCAGCACGCAATCCGGCCGATTTTTGCCGGTGTCATGAATGAGAATATCCTGACTCCACGCCGTGCCGTTGAATTTCCATAAATACCATTTCTGGTCGACTTTCGATTGCGCCGTCACCCACCAAAAGCCGGCATGATAAAACTGCTTGCTCTGATTATTCCGGTCAAACTTTTCCGTCGTACCGGCGATCGGCCGGCCGATGCCGGTGAAGGGTTGAATCATGTACGGATTGGAGGCGACTGGCGTTGTTTCCACGCTCGTCGAAACATTCAGCGTGTAATTGCCGGCGGCGGCAGGATTGCGGATCGCCGATTTGGGCAAATACAGCGTTGTTGCGGCATTGTTCGACAAAGACACGGTATTCGGTACGGTCACCGTAATTTTGTGCAGCGCGCTGTCGCCGGTTGCCGCCGCATTCACCGTATTCACTTTCACCCCGTTCAAGACGCCAGGAGTAATGAGTGTCTTGACGCCGAATTTAACGACGAACTGGCTCAGCCCCGGGAGCAAACGGCCATGGGCGCCGAGATTGAGATTCAGTGTATAATCCGCCGCGCTGTCAGCATCGCTCGGCAACAAGGCAACTGTCGCCGGCGTCAGCAGCGTCGTCGCCGGGATTAAACTATAACTCGGCGAACTAATTTGCGTTGGTTGGCTGCTCGTCCACACCGTCATTTGATAATTGCCCACAGCACTCGGATTCAACAACCCCGCCGCCAGATTGAACACGACAACAGCCGTATCGCTTCCCGCCACCTCGACCGGCGTCGTCAGGCTCACTTGGCGCGTCGTGCTGTTGGCGATGATTTTGCCGGCCGCGACCGGCGTGCCGTTAACCGTCACGGCGCCGGCAGGGATGGCATTCGGCACCAACGTATTATCAGGAAAAATAAAATTGATCACCCCAGTGCCGGCGCCTAAGCCACCGCTTGGTGACAGCAAGAGTGGGATCGTATAGATCGCATTGGCATTGACTTCGTTGGAATTCACCGTCACGCTGCCGATGCCGGCCGGCATATTGCCTGCAACTGCCAAATGCCGGAACCAAATATCATCAGCGGTGGCGTTGTCAATCGTGATCATCAAACCGGAAACACCGCCGGCATTCATCGCCGGTACGCTGATGTCATCAAAGGACGCAGCCGCGCCGGCAAATATAGCATAAACCGGCGCATTTTCTAAAGCGTTTTCCTGCCCCACCAAACCGATTTTGTATTCCGGCAATGAGGTGTTGAGGTTGACACCCAGCGCATAAATCACACCGTTGTCGGCGTCGATACTCAGCGCGGGGGTTTTCCAATTCATTGCCGCCGTGGCGTTGACTTTATGTTTGGTCCACACGCCGCCGTTGCTGCGTTTGTAGAGAATGTTGCGCGCCTCGTCTGCCGCCACGGGAATCGTGCGCGTAAATAAATAAACATTATCGTTCTGATCCGTGGTCATACACAGCGCGTTGTGCGCTCTCTCGCCGCCAAAAAACGTCAAGGCTGAGGATTCCTCGGACCACACCGAATCGGCGTCGCTGTCGCGATGCTTGAGAAAGCCAAATTTGCTGATCGGCGCCGGCGTGTCCGGCTCGCCATACGCGACGCCAACAAAATTTCTCGCGTTGGACGTAAACGCCACGGCATCCGTCGTGCCCGTGGCTGTCGTCAAGCCCGTTTTGATGGTGACGGGCGCCGTCCAGGTGAATCCGCCGTCCGCCGAGCGTTTGCCCTGCAGCGTATGGCCGCTCACGCGAAAAATCCACAGCATGCCATTTTTCGCACGCACCAGGCTGCTCGGATTGCTCAGATCCGTGCTCACAAAATCCGGCAACGAAACGGGATACCCGGAATCCTTGTTCCACGAACCGGCGGCGTATGAATAACGCCGGAACTCCGTTGTGCCGGTGTTCGAGCCTAACAAGAACAATTTATCCGCAGCGGCATAGAGCACGGCGTCCCACTGAAAATTGCCGCCTTTGTCTAAGCTCGTCGAGCGGACCCAAGTCACGCCGTCGTACTTCCAAATGTACCAACGATTGTCGGAAGCGGAAAATGCAATCGCCCACCATTGATTGCCATGATAAAAAACTTTGCTCTGATTGGATTTTTTGTAGCCGGATTTGGTGTTGGTCGAAATCGCCTGGCCGCTGTCGGCGCTGATCGCATAAAGCGGCGCCGCAATGGGAAAAGATTGCACGCTGGTCCACGCGCGCAAAGAATAATTGCCGGCGCTCGGCGGATTGCTCAACCCGGCGCCGGTTTTGAACACAACGTCGAAATGGGCATTATTGGCCAAATTCACCGGCGTTTTAATATGAACTTCGCGCGCCGCAGTGTTGGTCGTAATCGTTGTTGCGGCGGTGCCATCAACGAGAATTTGATTTGCCGGAATGCTGCTCGGCACCGTCGTCCCCGCCGGAAAAGCGAAGGCGATTTCATCCACGCCGGCAACGAGCGCGCCGAGATTGGCTAAAGTTAAGGGAATGGCATAGCTCGCCGGCGCACTGACTTGCTGCGGCGCCACGAGCACGCTGCCGACAATCAAGGGATCGGCAATATAATAATTATTCGAGACAACGGGCGCCGTTTCGACGCTTGTTTTTACCGTGATCGTATAAGCCCCGACTGCGGCCGGATTATAAACAATTGGATTGGGCAGTGAGATATTCATCGCGGCGTTATTCCCCAACGCCACCGTCGCCGGCAGTGTGATCGTGACGGTTTTGGTTGTGTTATCACCGGTCGCGGCCGCAGCGACATTGTTGACCTTGACGCCGCTCAACACGCCGTTTGCTATCGTCGTTGCCGCATTGAACGTGAGCGTGATCGTGCTGCTGCCGGAAAGCAAACGGCCACGCGCGCCTAAATTAAACGCGACGGTATAAGTCGAGCAGGCGCTCACCAAATTATTCGCCAAGTTGAGGGTTGCCGGCGTTACGGTCGTGGTGGCCGCAACGAGCGTGTATTTGGGTGAATCCACCTGCACCGGTTGGCGGCTCGTCCAAACCGTTAGGCGATGATTGTTGCCGCTTGACGGTATCGTCGGATTCAACAAACCGGCGGCGATATTGAAGACGACGGAAAAACTTTGGCCGTTGGATAAATTTTGCGGTACCGGCAGGCTCACCTGACGCGTGACGTAGTTGGAAACCACGGCGGTGCACGGTGTCCCGTTAATAAGAACCTGGCTCGGCGAAATGTTGTTTGGAACCCCCGTTGTGCCGGGAAAACGAAAATGGATCGTGCCGCTGCCGGCATTAAGCGCGCCATCACTTCCCAGCGTCAAAGGAATCGTATAGGCGGCCTTGGCGTTGACTTCATTACTCGAAAGTGTTATCGTGCCGACAGTGATCGGCGCGATGCTGTCGGTCTGCAAATGCTGAAACCAAATGTCACTTGCCGTAGTGTTATCGCCGCAAACCATGAGGCCGCGAATCGCCTCGACATTGGCCGCCGGGACGCTAAGATCATCAAAAACTTTTCCGGCTGCGGACAGCAGCGGAGAAACTGCCGTCGTATCCAAACTGCTCTCTTCCCCCAACAAGCAGGTCTTGTATTCGCCGAAGAGCGTCGCGGTGTTGATGCCCATCACATACAAACGGTTATGCGTCGCATCAATCGCCACCGCCGGCGATTTCCAAATGCGGCTGCTGGTGGTGTTGATTTTGAATTTTTGCCAAACGCCGTTCGCCAGACGTTTATACAAATTATTGCTGGGATTGCTGCCGGTGGTGTTGCCGTTGCGCGTGAGCAAATAAACATTATTGCTGGTGTCCGCCGTCAAACAAAGTTGGTTGTTCCCGCGTTCAAAATTGAAAAAGCTCAAACCGGCGGATTCGTTAACCCAGTTGTGATCCGGGCTGCCATCGGCGTGAATAAAAAAACCAAATTTGCTGCCTTTCACATCGGTTTCGCCATACGCCACACCGACGTAATTGTTGTTTTGAAACGTAAACGCCGTCACATCGGTGAGACCGTTTGCCGTCTTCAAGCCGGTTTTGATGCGAATCGTATCCGACCACGTCAACCCCTCATTCGCCGAACGTTTCGTTTGCAGCATGTTGCCGTTAATGCGAAAAATCCACAAATCACCATTTTTCGCCTGGACGAGACTAATCGGATTATTTTGCTCGGGATTGGCGAACCCGGAAACCGTGACGGGATAACCGGCGTCACGTTGCCACGTGCCGCCAATATAAGAGAACCGATGCAAGCGCGGCGTCGCAGCGTGCGAACTGAAAACATAAAGCTTGCCGGCGGCAGAATTCAAAACAGCGTCGCAATTATATGCCGGACCGGTTTGGACGGCGAGATTGGTGGAGGCCCAACTCGTGCCGTTGTAGCGCCACAGCTCGCAGAGATTGCTGTTTGTCCGGTATGCCAGCGCCCACCACTGGCTGTCGTAATAAAACACCTTACTCTGGTTCGATTTTTTGAAACCAGACTTGGTGTTCACCGAAAGAGGCGCGCCGGTTTGCGCGGCCACCGGTAAAATCATGCTTGCCCAAAGCAACCCACAGCACAAAATAATCCTAATCCTGTGGCGGAAAGGAACAGTCATGGCGTCGTCCTTATAATCAGACTTTTCCTTCTCCTACTCATGCACTTACTCGCTTGCAGATTTTGCCAAATACCGAAGACTTTGAGTAAAAGCATGAGTAAGAGAAAGAGTATGCGTCCGAGTAGGTAAAAGTTTAAAGCACGGTCAACTACTTGATCATCTGAATGCGGCCGTTGAAAATTTTGGGGCCGATTTGCAAACGATAAAAATACAACCCGCTCGCGGCGGGGCGGCCCTTCTGATCGCGGCCGTTCCAGCGCCGTTGATATACGCCGGGAGTGAGATCTTCATCCGCCAACGTCCGCACCAACTGGCCATTGAGATTGAAAATTTGCAGCTTCACCGCCGCCTGGTCTTTTAATTTAAAACGGAAAGACGTCTGCGGATTGAACGGGTTCGGATAAACCTGCACCCCCTCAAAATCTGCGCTCGCGAATTCACCGGTAACGGCGGGCGTCTCTGCCGCCGTTTTCGGCGCACCACTGATGGTAATCACTTTATACCACAGTTCCTCGCGCGTTTCGTTGCTGTTGCAAACCAGCAAGTTCGTCGCGCTGGTCACGGTGTGCAGCGGCACGGAAGGATTGAAAAAGCTGTCGCTTTCATTTTTAAAAATGGTATCGATCGGCGCGGTATACAGCGCCGCATAGTCGCCGATGGCACAATGTTTCATTTCACCGACTTTGATGCCGCCCTCGCGCGAGCCCATGACATACAGCCGTTCGTTCGTCTGATCGATCGCCATCACCGGTCGCGTCCAGCCGGTTGATTTCAGTATCGGATATTGCGTCCACACGCCGTTGAGGTTGCGGCGCAGCAAGCCGATATTAGTCACCGAGGGGCCGCCGCCGTTGGTTTTTACGAGCATCAAGATTTCGCCTTGATACGTGATCATGCTGATGTGATCGTCGGACGTGGTGCCGGTAAATTGTGGAATAAAAGCCGTATCATCGGTCCACACCGTATCCGCATCGGTGTCTTTATGGCGCAGAAAACCATAAACCGAACCGGGCGCGCTGTTTTCGGCATAGCCAACGCCGATGTAACTGCCGCCCGCCGGTGTAAACGCCGTGGCGTCCGTCAACGCATCCCGATTATGCAAATGTTTTTTGACGACGATTGTCGGCGACCAGGTCAATCCAAGATCACTGGAACGTTTCGCCGTCAGCGTCGAATCGGTGGCGCGGAACACCCAGAAATGTCCGTTCTTCGCGCGCGTGAGGTTCACTCCCTTGTCCGATACCTGCGAGAAATCCGGCACGACAACCGGATAGCCGGCATCCGTCGTCCAATTGCCGGCCCCGGATGCAAAACTCATGCGTGTGATGTACGTGTTGCTGGCGCCGGGCAACAAGATATAAACTTTATTGGCGGCGCCATCCAAGGCGCAGTCCGGGCGGCTTTTGCCGGCGGTGTAAATCAACGAACTTTGCGTCCAGGTCAGGCCGTTGAATTTCCACAAATACCATTTCAGATCAGCTTTGGCTTGCGCCGCCACCCACCAGAAACCGCCGTGATAAAACACTTTGCTTTGGTTGTTGCGATCAAAAGCTTTGGTGGTACCGATAATCGGGCCGCCGATGCTGGCGCTGGCTTTCAGCTCGAACGGCTGCGAGGCGACGAATGTCGTTTCCACACTCGTGGCCACCAGCAAGGTTTGCAAGCCGGCGATATTCGGATTGCGCACCTTCGATTTCGGCAACACGAGAGTAATCGCCGCGTTATTGGGAAAAGTCAAACTGGCGGGAACGGTCACAGCCACTTGGCGCAAAATAGAGTCGGCCGTTGCCGTCGCGGCTTTGGCATTGACTTGTGCGCCAGGGACGACACCATTCGACACTTTCGTGGCCGCATTGAATTTCACTACGATCGTGCTGGCGCCGGGAATGAGGCGACCGTGCCCACCCAGACTGAAATTCAGCGTGTAATCGGCAAGGCTGTCCGGATCCGTTGGGAAGACCGCCACGGCCGGCGCAGTAACGGTGGTCGTGGTTTGCACCAAACTATACATCGGCGATTTCACCTGCACCGGCTGTGTGCTGGTCCAACATGTAATCCGGTAGTTCGACGCAACGGTGGTCGGATTGATCAAACCCGCGCCGGCGGCGGAATCAAACACTACGGTAAAAGTCTGATTATTCGCCAAATTAACCGGCGTCGTCACCGCCACTTGCCGAGTCACACCGTTGGCAATCACCGTTGTTGCCGGAACGCCATCGACTTTCACCGCTGCCGGCGGCATGGTGTTGGATACCGCCGTGTTCGGCGGAAAAACAAAATTCAACACATCGTTGCCGGCGCTCAGGCTGCCGGTGTTCGAGAGTGTGAGCGAAACTGTGTACGTCGCATTGGCATTGATCTGATTGGACACCGGCGTCACGGCATTGACGATCAACGGCGTGCTGCCGCCCAAATCGAGATAACGATAATAAATATCGCTCACCGCGAGGTTGTCGGCGCAAACCATCAGGCCGGAAGCGCCCGTGACGTTCGCCGCCGGCGCACTCAAATCATTAAACTGCCCGCCAGGAACATTGAACAACTCGCTCGCGCTCATCGCCTCGAGCGTCGCTTCCTGGCCGAGATCGCACGACTTCATTTCTCCCAGTAACGTCGTGGTGTTGACGCCCATGAGATAAAGCGTATTCGCGGTCGCGTTAATGGCCAGCGCTGGCGCCCGCCACACAGTCGCGCCAATATTGACTTTGAATTTCGTCCACGCGCCCGCGCTGCTGCGTTTATAAAGTGTATTCTTGGGCGCACCGGCCGTCACGCCGGCATTTTGTGTAAACAGGTAAACATTGTTGCCGGCATCAACCGTCATCGAAATTTGATTGAGCCCGCGTTCCGCGACAAATGCCGTCAACGACGCCGATTCATCCGTCCACGCATTATCCGCCGCGCCGTCTTCATGTTTCAAAAAACCGAACTTGCTCGCCAGGGTGTCCTTCTCCCCATAACCGACGCCGACATAATTTTTACCGCCTGAGGTAAACGCCGCGGCGTCGGTTGTGCCGACCGACGCGTTCAAGCCGCTTTTGATCGGCACAATCGCCGACCATGTCAGGCCGCCATCGCTGGAACGTTTCCCTTCCAAAACCCCGGCTTTGATGCGGAACAACCACAAATCGCCATTTTTTGCCTGCACCAAACTGACGGGATTATTAAAATCACTTGAAACGAAATCAGTCAAACTGACGGCAAAGCCGCTGTCATTTTTCCAGGTGCCACCCACATACGAATAGCGGCGGAATTTGGAGGAGGATTTGTGCATCGAAAACAGATAAAGCTTATTGGCGCTCGGATTTACAACCACGTCATAATAACGCGCGAGGCCTTTATCCATACCCACGGCTTTGGTCCAGATCGAGCCGTTGAATTTCCAAATGTACCATTTATTTTCCGGCTCTTCAAAGGCGACGGCCCACCATTGCGTGTTGTAATAAAACACTTTACTCTGATTCGATTTTTTATAACCGGATTGGGTGGTGGTCGAAATGGGATTCGCGCCCAAACTCGGCGCCAACGAATAAATTGCCGAGGTCACCGGCGTCGGTTGCGCGCTGGTCCAGGCTTGCAGCGTATAATCGCCGGCATTCGGCGGATTGATAATTCCCGCGCTGAGATTGAACACGACGGAAAAATTCTGGCTGTTCGCCAAATTCACCGGCGTTGTCACCAGCACCTCGCGCGTGACGTTGTTGGAAGTCGCATTCGTTGCCGGTGTGCCGTTCACCGCGATGGAATTGGGCGTGATGCCGCTTGGTACGATCGTTCCAATTGGAAAGCGAAAACCAATGACGCCGCTACCGGCGGTCAGTGCGCCGTTAACCGACAGCGTCAGCGGAATGGTGTACGCAGCATTCGTGCTCGCATTCGCCGGACTCACCATGATCGCGTCCAGCACAACGCGGCCGATGATTTTATAAGGATTCGAATTGATCGGCGTTGTTTCCACGCTCGTCGCCACCGTCAAGGTGTAATCGCCAATAGTAGACGGATTGCAAATGGCGGAAGCCGGCAGCGACAACGTGATCGCTGCGCTGTTGCTCAAGACTAAGGCAGCGGGCACAGTGACGTTCACAACTTTGGTCGCGCTGTTGCCGGCCGCGGTTGCCGCGACACCATTCACCATCGCGCCGGTGAGGGCGCCATTTGCCACCTGGGTCGCCGCATTAAAAGTAACGGTAATTGTACTCGTGCCGCCAAGCAGCCGTCCCTGCGCGCCCAAATTGAAGGCAAGGGTATAATTCGTGCAGCTATCCGGCTCGCTTGCCAGCGTTGTCACCGTCGCCGGTGTCACCGTCGTCGTTGCTGCGGTTATGTTGTAACTGGCGGAAGTGGCTTGCGCCGGTTGCGCACTTGTCGAAGCATGCAACTGATAGGCGCCTACCAAGGTCGGATTCAGCAGACCCGTGGCCGCGGTGATCACCACGGAAAACGTTTGGTTATTGCTCAAATTCACCGGCGTGGTGATGATCAATTGCCGCGTCGCGGCATCGGAGGTGACATTTGTGCACGGCGTGCCGTTAACCGAAATGTTGCTGGCAGTGATGCTGCCCGGCACAAACGTGTTATTCGGAAAAGTTAGATTAATGATACCCGAACCGGCCGGCAACGCACCGATCGCAGACAACGTGAGTGGAATCGTGTAACCCGCGTTGGCATTGGCTTGGTACGAAGTTAACGTCACCGCGCCTATAGTGACCGGCGCTGTGCTGCTGATCGCGATTTGATTGTACCAAATGTCGCTGGCAGCGTTGTTATCGGCGCCCATGAGTAAACCTG
Source organism: bacterium (assembly GCA_022072515.1). Taxonomy (GTDB): domain Bacteria; phylum Zhuqueibacterota; class Zhuqueibacteria; order Zhuqueibacterales; family Zhuqueibacteraceae; genus Zhuqueibacter. Next base: position 31,862 of record JAJVHT010000021.1, on the reverse strand, counting down.
AAGCGATATCGACGCTCGAGCCGCCCGGCGGCGCGCTCAAATCCGTAAACGTGGCGCCCGAGCCGGCAAACAACAATGAAGCCGTCGCCGCCTCCAATGTCGCTTCCTGGCCGGCAGAACACGTTTTGTATTCACCCTGCTGCGACGAGTTGTTGATGCCCATCACAAACAGCCGGTTGTTCGTGGCATCGTAAGCCAGCGCCGGCGATTTCCAATCCGTGCTCGTGTTGACTTTGAATTTCGTCCACGTGCCCGCGCTGCTGCGTTTGTAGAGTGTGTTGCGCGGATCGCTGCCGGCGGCATTGCCGTTTTTCGTCAATACAAAAATATTGTTGCTGCCATCCGTTGTCATGCTAAGTTGGTTATTGCCGCGCTCGGCGCCGAAAAAAGTTAGCGCCGAGGTTTCATCGGTCCAGGTCGCATCCGCCGCGCCGTCTTGATGCCGGAGAAAACCATACTTCGTCCCCGCCGCATCGGCTTCACCGTATACGACGCCGACAAAATTGTTGCCGCTGGAAGTGAACGCCACGGCATCGGTGGTGCCGCTCGCCACGGTCAGTCCGGTTTTGATGTCGATGACTGCCGACCACGTGGCGCCGCCATCCGTTGATTTTTTGGCTTGTAACTTGTTGGTTTCAATCCGAAAAATCCACAAATCGCCGTTCTTGGCTTGCACGAGGCTGACGGGATTATTGCCATCCGCATTGATAAAACTCGGATTAACCGAAAAACCGGCATCCTGAACCCAAGCCCCCGGACCGCTCGAGTACGTATAGCGCCGGAACTCCGACGTCGAACCGTGCGAACCCATCACGTACAATGTGCCCGTCGTGGAATTAACCACGGCGTCATATTTAATTGAAGAACTTTTGCTCAGGGAATTGGCATTTGCCCACGCGCCGCCGCTAAATTTCCAAATATACCAACGGCTGTCCGGATTGTTGAAGGCAATCGCCCACCACGTGCCGCCGTGATAAAAGACTTTGCTTTGGTTGGATTTGGTAAAACCGGATTTGGTATCGACCGAAATGGCAGCGCCCTGACCGCGCGCTTCGGGGCTCAGTTGAAAGAAGCTGATCAGGACTGCCAAATGTAAAAGCTTAGTGCGCCACCGGCGCCAGTGTATAAAGGACATTGTCTGCTCTCCTCGAAGATGTTGGCTCAAAGTTGCTTGACAGACGAATTTGTTTGCTCGACCGTTCTCGCTCACAGCCCCGCTGTCCGTTTGTATATATTGTGGAGGTGACGTGCGCCGGCCCTGGCTCACAAACAGAGATGAGGTGAGATACGGCTATTCTCTGCCTATTGTTGTAATGTACCGAAACCCCGTCCGATTGCAGAAAATGAATTGGACTTGACATTCGGCTTTTTTTTCTGTAGATTCAAGCCGTTGTGACGGAGTTTGGCTGATATGAAACTTCGCTCTCTCCCTCCAAGTTCGAGCGGTTATTACATTTTTGGTACAGTTCTGT
>JAJVHT010000021.1:10581-30290 GCA_022072515.1 bacterium | reverse complement strand
GAATTGGACTTGACATTCGGCTTTTTTTTCTGTAGATTCAAGCCGTTGTGACGGAGTTTGGCTGATATGAAACTTCGCTCTCTCCCTCCAAGTTCGAGCGGTTATTACATTTTTGGTACAGTTCTGTCGAAATGTCGAAGGTATTCGCGTCATGAAAAGCCACCAGATTTTCTGCACCGCCACAATTCTTTTGAGTCTCGCATTTTCAGCGCCAGCGCAAACGCCGTCCCTGCGCAAACCCACCGTCGATTTCCAACGCACCACGTCGGTCGGTAACCTCAACCTGACGGTGACCAATTACGGGGTTTTTGGCGACGGCTTCGTGACCCAAACGCCGAATGACTTGCCCTCATGTGAATATCCGGTCGGCTCGGGCATCGAGCATCTCTTTGTGGGTGGTCTGTGGATCGGCGGGCGCCGCGACGACGGCACGATTTTAGTGACCACCGCAGCCGTGGATGTGGCTTCGCTGCGGCCCGGGCAAGCCAACGCCGGTTTTGAATTCACCACCTCGGCCGATCCGAGTGACATCCTCATGCAGCGTTCATCACTTTTAGAGAGTCCTTTTTACAGCCCTGCCGCCATCAGCCATCAAGATTTCATCGCCGACTTTACGGACTCCAATTTGGTCATTCCCGGCACTTCCAGTCGCATTCCGGAGCACACGCCGATTCCCGTCGCGGTGCACCTCGAGAGCTATGCCTGGAATTTTCCCTTCGCCGATGCCTTCGTCATTTTTAATTACACCATCAAAAACACCGGGAGAAAACGCTTGAATGACGTGTACGTCGGATGGTTCGGTGATCTGGTGATCCGCAACGTCAAAATCACCCCTCCCCGTGGCAGCGCGTTTTACCAACACAAAGCCGCCGGTTATGTCGATTCACTCAACATGAACTACGCTTATGATTACGACGGCAATCCCGGCTTCACGGATAATGGTCTTTACGTCGCCTATCGTCTGCTCGGCGCTACGCCGTCAGGCAATGATCAAGTTTATCGCAAACGCACGAATTATGCCGCCTGGCAATTCCGCAATTTTTCCAATCCGAGTGAAATTTTCTTCTCGCCGCAGGATGACATCGGGCGCTACGAAGTGATGCGAAACTCGCTTTCTGCGGAAGGCTTGAGCGTGGTCAACCGCCGGCCCGGCAACTATATCGAACTGCTCTCCACCGGCCCGTTTCAAGCGCTCGATCCCGATTCGAGCCTCAACATCGTCTTCGCGTTGATTTGCGCCAGTAAATATGGTAACGAGCCGAATAGCAACGACAGCGAGACCATGCGGCGCAATCTTTACGCCAACGCTTCCTGGGCGCAACGCGCGTACGATGGTGAAGACAAGAACCGCAACGGCATTTTAGATCCGGGTGAAGATCTTATTGCGAATGGCAAGCTGGATCGCTTTGTTCTACCCACGCCGCCGTCGTCCCCTCGCCTGCGGGTCGTGCCGGAAAATCAAAAGGTCACTTTGTTTTGGGATCGCCTCGCCGAGGAATCCCGCGACCTGATCACCGGACAAAAAGATTTTGAAGGCTATCGTCTCTATCGCAGCCAACTCGCCGCGGACCTGCCGGGCAAAGATTTGCTCTCCTCCATGACGCTCATCGCCGAATTTGATTCCATCAACGGCATCGGTTACGATACCGGCTTTCGCGCCATCCGGCTGCCAAGCCCGATTATTTTTCCGGGAGAAACGACGCCGTATTACTACAAATCCGAGATTAACGGTATTCTCAACGGCTGGCAACACGCTTTTGCGGTATCGGCGTTTGATCGCGGCGATCCCGAACAAAATCTCGGCAGCCTGGAGAGCAGCCGCTTAGCCACTGTCCGCCGCGTCTTCCCCGGAACACTGCCACAAGCTGCGACAACCGCCGGCCGGTTGCCGGTGAGTGTTTATCCGAATCCATATCGTGTTCATGCGGCGTGGGACGGGAGTTTGGAGCGTGACCGCAAACTCTATTTCATCAATTTGCCGCGGCGCTGTGAAGTTCGAATCTACACCCTCGCGGGCGATCTCGTCGACACGATAAACCACGAGGCGAGTTCTTATAACGGTTTCGATACGCGCTGGTTCAGCGTCTACGCTGGTGAGAACGTCCAATTCAGCGGCGGCGAGCATGCTTGGGATTTGGTCACGACCGATGATCAAGCGATTGCCACGGGGCTGTATTTGTTCACGGTGGAAAATTTGGAAAACGGTGAGATTCAGAAGGGAAAGTTTGCGGTGATAAAGTAGCGCGTAACCATGCCTTTGGGTGTTCGAGCCCATGAGAACATTTGAAATAAGTGGTTATTGCAAAAAAATCGATTGTACGTTTAATAATCCATTCACCACCCCAACGTTGAAAGGAGCACTCATGCCAGCAAAACGCAGACGCACCACCCATCGCAGTGTCGCGGGCAAGAAACTCTACGCCGTGCGCGATGCCAAGGGCCGTTTCGTGGACATTCAAACCTACGAGCGGGCGCATCGTCAGGATATCAAACGCAAGGCGAAGAAAGAGAAATAACTGACAGCGTCCCTGTCCCTGCTGGGGCTGTTATTGTTTCCGCCCGCATCTGCGATCGTGTTATGTTTCACCGGTTGCAAAGGCGGGCGGAGAGAGAGGCATTCTTTCAATCTTCGGTGCGATGGGCTTATGGCAGAAAACATCATATACTTTCAACCCACGAAGCGAAAAAAATTCGCCCGCTCATTCAATCATGTACTGGCCGGCGTATTGTTGTTGCTGTTGGGCGTTGAAAACTTGTCACAACACGGCAGGGAACATCTGATTTTTGCCATACTGAGCATCCTGGCCGGTGCGGCGGTTCTTGTTGCCTTTGTCCGCGAGTTGCGCCAGTCCGCCCACCCGGAACCGCACGGCGTCAATTGGGTCGATGTTTTTGCGGGCATCGTCATTTTGCTCGAAGCCTGGCACAAATATAAACCGGAGAAGGGTTTTCAACCGGCGACGCTGTTATTCATCGTCGGAATCGTCTCTTTGGGCTTTGGAATTTTTCATGGCAAGCTGGCGAAGTTTGCGCGTTTGCATTGCGATGCGAATGGCTTCTTCGCGCGAATGTCACCTTTTAAAAAATTGCAAATGGCTTGGCAAGATATTGCCGCCGTTCAGCTTGAACCCTCGGCCATACATATAACGGCCAAAAATCAGCGCCGGCATAGGCTCAGCCTGCGTCTGGTTGAGAATAGAAGTGCGGTAACAACGTTTTTCGATGACAACTGGCGGCGTTACGGCACACCGCAGCGATCAGAATCCGCATAATGGGAAATATTTTTTTGAAAATCGGCGGTGTGCTGAGTTTCGCCGTGGCGTTTCTCCATATCGCCATCATTTTCATCGGCGCGCCGGGTTATCGTTACTTCGGCGCCGGCGAGAACATGGCGCGGCTGGCCGCATCCGGCTCGCTGATGCCCGCCGTGATCACTTGCGGCATCGCGATTGTATTGGCGCTATGCGGTTTCTATGCTTTTTCCGGTGTAAGAATGATTCGGCCGTTGCCGCCGCGCAAAATTGTTTTGTCGTTGATCAGCGCCGTTTATATCCTGCGCGGCGTTTCCGTCTTTCCGCAAATCTTTTTCAAACTTAAGATGCCGGATGCTGTTTCCTCGCGTTTCATTGCTTTTTCGGCGGCCGCTTTGCTAATTGGAATTTTTTATCTTATGGGAACGATCAAAAATTGGAAAATCCTGCGAACGCGCGGATAATTCAAAAATCGGCCGTTTGCCAAAATAAGGCGATCAGTTGAAGAAATCCTTTTGTTCTCAGCCGTAATCTTAACTGTTTAAAAGATCCGCCGTGAATGGCATTCGCTACCATCAATCTCGGAGGTCTGAATCATGTTGTTTCGTCCATTTCGCTTTATTGTTGTTCTTCTCTTTTTTTTCACCATCTCCCCCTCCCTGCCTTTTGCGCAGAATAAAAATCTCAAGGCCAATCTCAAAGAAATTGACGAATATGCCGCCAAAGCCGGACAGGATTGGCGCGTGCCGGGCTTCGCGATGGCGATTGTAAAAGATGACTCGGTGGTATTTGCTAAAGGTTTCGGCGTGCGCGAGTTGGGCAAACCCACCCCGGTTGATGCGCATACGCTTTTTGCAATTGCCTCAAACTCGAAGGCATTCACTTCGGCCGCGCTGGCCATTTTGGTGGACGAAGGCAAAATCAAATGGGATGACCCGGTAACCAAATATTTGCCGTGGTTTCAAATGTACGATCCGTGGGTGACCCGCGAAATGATGGTGCGCGATCTGCTTTGCCATCGCAGCGGCTTGGCCACATTCGGCGGCGATTTGCTCTGGTATGGCAGCACCTACAGCCGCGAGGAAGTGGTGCGGCGCATTCGCTATCTCAAACCGACCTCAAGTTTTCGCACACGCTATGGCTATCAAAATATCATGTTTCTCGCCGCCGGCTTGGTGGTCGAAGCGGTAAGCGGCAAAAGCTGGGATGATTTTATCAAAGAACGATTTTTTGCACCTTTGGGCATGACGACGAGCAACACGAGCGTCAGCGCTTTCAAACCAACCGATAACGTTGCGACGCCACACAACGGAAAAGATGAAAAAATCAATGTCATACATTATGTGAATGTTGACGGCATCGGCGCGGCGGGCGCGATCAATTCCTGTGTCGCCGAAATGGCGCAATGGCTGCGTTTGCAGCTTGGGCGCGGCATTTACAAAGGCCAAAAGATTTTCAGCGCGGCGCGCGCGCGCGAAATGTGGACGCCGCAAATCATGAATTTTGTCAGCGAACAAAGCGAAAAATTCAATCCCACCACGCATTTCAGCGGTTACGCGCTGGGCTGGGGCGTGCGCGATTACCAGGGCCGCAAAGTCATGTCGCATGGCGGCGGCCTCGATGGCATGATTTCGCAAGTCGGCCTCATGCCGGAAGAAAATCTCGGCGTTGTCGTCCTCACCAACAGTGAAACCGGCCTTTCGTCGTTTTTAGTGAATAAAGTTTTCGATGTTTTCCTCGGCGCTCCCAAACGTGATTGGAGCGGCGAAGCCTTGGCGCGGCAAAAAGATAATCAAGAAGCGCAAAAAGCTGCTGCAAAAAAAATCGAAGATGAGCGCGTCTTAAATACTAAACCGTCGCTCGCCCTTGCACAGTACGCCGGCACTTATGGCGGCTCAATGTATGGCGACGCCAAAGTCACCGAAGAAGACGGCCGGCTCGTTGTGCGCCTCCTGCCTTCGCCCATGTTCGTCGGCGATTTGGAGCACTGGCATTTCGACACGTTTCGCCTGAAGTGGCGCGATAGCGCTGTTTACCCGTTTCCGAAAGGCTTTGCGACCTTCACCCTCGATGCACACGGCAAGATCGCCGAAATGAAAATCGACGTGCCCAATCCGGATTTTGATTTCACCGAGCTTGAATTTAAACGCAAGCCGGAACCCGGGAACAATTGAAATTCCTGATCAAAAATGTCTAACGGAGAAAAAAAACAACCCGTCATTAACGCGTTTATAATTTCGTAGACAGGTTAGTATTCCGTTTGAACCCCAAACAAGAAGGACGATGCCCTATGTCGAAAAAATGTTTACGAATTGCTGCATTTGTTTTATTCGGAATTTTCACTATAGCCGCTGCGGATGGACAAGAGTTGCGGTATCCGCTGAAGACGATCCGCGAACTCAACGAAGTGCCTTTGGATTCCTTGCTCCGTGGCAATGACAATTCGCCGTTTAATGGTGACACGGTTCGGGTGGCGGGGATTGCGATCACGGCGCCGGGCGAGGCGTTCAGCGGCACTGGGACGGTTTCATTTTATTTGCAGGATATTGGAGGTGGACCCTGGTCGGCGATGTTGGTGCGCCAGGCGGATGCCACCGACCCGACCGGCGTCACCGGCATTCAAATCGGAGACAGTGTGGTGGTTTTAGGCTGGATTGATGATTTTGCCAACTCAAGTCTGTCACCCAGCTCTTCAACCCAAATCAATATACTGCTCAGCTCCTTTCAAGATCCGGACAAGCTCGGGGTGCTGCAAATTGTCAGCGCCAACAACCCCGTTCCGGCGCCGGTTTTGGTGACGGCGGATTCACTTTCGACTTTAGCCAAGGGCGAAAAATGGGAGGGAATGTTCGTGGCCATTAACGATCTGACCGTGGTCAATACGGCTTTGCCTTCCAATCAAATGTCGGCTCAAGACAACTCTGGCACGATTATTCTTGACGACCACCTTGACGGCATATTTCAATACCTCAGTGGTCAGCCAACCGGCCAGAAGTGGCAACCGTTTGCGACCGGCGCAAAGTTTAACTTGAAGCAGGCGTTAATTCGTGGCTATTTTCTGCAAAACTTGCCGTTCAGCCTTAACCCGCGTGCGATCGGCGATCTGCAGGCATTGAGCAAGCCACCGGTGATTTCTAATGTTAAGCGCGCCAAGAATTTTATTACCTCAAGCGATGCAGTAGAGGTTGAAGCGAAAATCCTCGTTCCGGGCGGTGGCACCGTCAAACGCGCAGAATTGGTTTACAGTGTCAACGGCACAGCTTATAAAGCGCTCAGCATGACAAGCGCTGATAGCATTTACAAAACGCAAGTATCGGCGCAATCCAACGGCGTTTATGTCAAGTATTACATTAAAGCGCAAAACTCTTTCGGCGACTCCACCTATGTACCGGCGGACACGACTTTGGGGATGTATTTCTATTTGGTGCGCGATGGTGCGTTGACCATTAAAGATGTGCAATGGACGCCATTTGGTTTTGGCACCACGCTCGCGACCGGGCCTTCCAGCTACGAAGGAATAGAGGTGACGGTTTCCGGCGTTGTCACCACCAGCACCGACCCGTATCATTTTTCCGGCAGCTATTTCATGCAGACCAGTGCAGGGCCCTGGGAAGGTATTCAGGTGGCGGACAACGTCAATAAGCCAAACCTGGGCGACAGCGTAACGGTTACGGCGACGGTGCGCGAGAATTTTGGCATGACGCGCTTGGCGACCGTCACAAAGTTTACCAACCATGGCGCAGCCAAGAAGCCGGTTCTTCCCCTCCGCATCCGCACCGGGGATTTCCGGACAAACTCACGGGCGGCGGAACAGTATGAAGACGTCTTGATAAAGTTTGAAAATGTCGCCATCTCCAACCAAAAGCCGGACGCGGAACGCGCGGTCAATCGCTCGCGCTTCGGCGAGTATGAAATCAGCGATGGCTCCGGCGGGGTGCGCATGAATGACGAGTCCGCGTTGATTCGTTGGGGTGATGAGTTGCCCTACGTTTTCTCGGCCGGCGACAGCATCAAAACGGTTGTCGGCATCGGTTTTTACAGCTTTAGCAACTTCAAGATCGAGCCGCGCGATTCGACGCTGGATGTGATCGGCATCAAACGGGCCGGCACCGCTGTGAAGGAACAGCCCGGCCTCGCGCCGGTGGCTTATACGTTGGCGCAAAACTATCCCAACCCCTTCAATCCCGAGACGACGATTCGGTATCAGATTGCGAAAAGCGGCGCCGTGGAGTTGAGCATCTACAACATGCTTGGCCAGAAAGTGCGGACGTTGGTTTCCGGTCAGCAAACGGTGGGAAGTTACACTCGTATTTGGGATGGCCGTGACGATTACGGCCGCAGCGTGGCGAGTGGAATTTATTTGTATCAACTGACCGCCGGCACGTTTCGTGAGGTCAAGAAGCTGGTGTTGATGCGCTGAAATTGAATACGGATTAGACGGATAAAAAAGTTCCAACCATACTTTCACGCGGATTGAAAAACCTCACCGAGTATTTGATAAAATTCCGTGTGGTTTTTTGATCCGTGTGAGAGCTTTTTGGGACTTGCCAAACACAATATCTGTGAAATCCGGGTTCGCCAATAACTTTTAAAAATGTCAATTCATTTTTTAGAAAAAATTCTCTTGCCGGTGGCGGCGACAACTTTGTTCTTCGCCGCTTGCGAGAAAGATCTCCCCGATCAGCCCAAGGCCAATCAACCGCCGGAGACGCATGTTTTCCTCAAACCGGATTCGGTTTTGGCCACGACCACCAGCCGCCAAACCATTTACTGGTGGGGCGATGATCCCGACGGCTTTGTGAGCGGCTTCATTTACTCCTTTGCCGCCAATCCGGTGGAGGTGACCCAGTGGGACGAGAAGAATCCGGCTGCAGATTGGAAATTCACGACGGCCAATCAGCAGATTTTCAATTTAACGTTCTCGCGCCTCGATAGCGCCTTTGTTTTACGGGTGCGCGCCGTGGACGATCAAAAACTGGTTGATCCCACGCCGGCAACGCTGCGGATACCGGTGGCCAATTCGCCGCCCGTGGTCAGCTTTGTCGCCAATACCGATATTCCCGATACCACCTTCCCCGTGGCGGCTTTTGCGTGGACGGGCAGTGACCTGGAAGGCGAAGAAACCATTTTAAAGTTTCAATATGCGCTCGATGACACCGCCGCTGGGAAATGGCGTGATCTGCCGCCAGCGCAGAAATCCATTATTCTCAAAGAAGCCGATGGCATCACACCAGGTAACCACGCTTTCTATTTGCGCGCCATTGACCTTGCCGGCGCCGTCAGCAAAATTGCACGCATGCCAAAGGCACTCGGCAAAACCTGGCACGTTCGGGCGCCGCACGGCAAAGTGCTCGTTGTCGATGATTACAAGCCTTTTGATGGCGGCACAGAGTTCTACAAGGCCGTTCTCGACACGGTGGTGGGAGCGCATTCGGTGTTGGACATCCGCATCGATAGAAATGTTGACAATCGCCCGGATTTCCTGCCGGCATCCGGGCAAGCGTTGGGCGAAACCATGAAGCTGTTTTCAGTGGTGATTTGGTATGCCGAAACCCTGGAGCACTTGGCCGAAGCGCAATCGGCAATTCCACTTTTTCTCAACGCCGGCGGCAAAATTTTCTTTTCGACTTTGTTTGAGCGCGGCTTCACGAGTGACGCCGGTGAATTGGAATTTTCGCCAGCACAGGAATTGGGCGGCGAAATCGATCGCTTGGACAATAATTTGTTAATTTCACCGGATTCGACACGCGCCGATTTGCCGGCGCTACGCACGCAGCGCATTCTTTCATTTGTACGAACGGTAAGCCCTAAGCCGACGGCCAGCGTGTTGTACCGCTTGCCGCCCAGCACAACCACTCCGCCGAGGTGGACGGGAACACCGGCCGTCGCCGTTATGAACCTGCCGCGCTCGTTCGTCTTTATGACGTTGCCGTTGCATCACCTCAATCGCAACGGCGGCGGCGCACAGATGCTGTCGATGATTTTGCGCAAGGAGTTTGGGCTGCCGTGAATCTGTCGTCCTATTTCTGATCAAGCGGCTGGATGATATCCAGAGCGGCTGAAAATTTTATGTCCCCAATTGGTAGATGAACCCAACGAAAAAAATTTTTATTGTTGGGCTCATCAATCCGTTAGAAAGCTTTTATAAAATTTGATGAGTCGGCGCATGCGATACTCGAAAAATCACCAAACTCGAAGCAGAGAAACCGCCATAAACGCGGCGGGCGTTTTGTCTTTTGCTTTTTGCCTTTTGCTTTTTGTCGTACCGCCCTTGCCGCCCGAAGTTTTTGCACAAGCCACCGCGCGCGGAACCATCGCCGGAAAAATTATTGATGCCGATACGAAAGAACCCGTGCCGGGTGTAAATGTGCTGGTGCAAGGCACCGCACGCGGCGCGGTGACCGATCTCGAGGGTAATTATCGCATTCCGGAATTGGGTCCCGGCGATTACGCGATGGTGGTGAGCATGATCGGCTACACCAAAGTCCAGCGCACCGGCGTCAAAGTTACGGGCGGCGAAACCGTCACGATCAATTTTGCGATGCAGCCGACGACACTCGCCATCGGACAGGAAGTGGTGGTCATCGGCGAAAAACCGCTGTTTCAAATTGACGAGACTTCCAGCCGGCGCGCCGTTACCGCGCAAGACTTGGCCAGTTCGACGCTGGAAAACGTGCAGGATATTGTCGCCAGCCAGGTTGGCGTGGTGAAGAACAATGACGAGCTGCATATTCGCGGCGGCCGCGCCTATGAGAATGCGTTTCTTGTGGACGGCGTGTCGGTGCAAGATCCGCTGGCCGGCACCGGTTTTGGTTTGCATCTCAGCTCCGATGCGATTGAAGATCTCGAGGTGATCACCGGCGGCATCAATGCGGAGTTTGGGCAGGCCATGTCGGGCGTGGTGAATGTCGTCACCAAGGAAGGGCAGCGGGAATTTCACGGCTCGGTTTCATACAAGCGCGATTATTTCGGCGCCAATAATCCGAATACCTGGCTGCTCGGCAATTTCAGCCGCCGCAGTCTGCACAGTTTTGAAACCGATATCGCCGAAGGTTCACTGAGCGGGCGTGATCCCCTCTTCGAGACTTTGCTGCCGGCATTGGGCGTGCGCCTGCCGGGAGATTTCACTTTTTTCGGCAGTGGTTATCTTTTTTTCAGCAATGATTTCACGAAAATCCACGCCAATCAACTTTATTCCTCAGTTTTTCATGGCTCTCGTTTTGCGCCGCGCCAGAATAATCTGCTGACCGGACTTTACAAGCTGGTCTGGCGCCTCGACCCGACGCACAAGCTGACGTTTTCCGCCAGCGGTTCTGCCGGCATCAATCAAAACACGCAAACGCTGCAAACCAATCTTGAATACGTGGAGCCCGAGCCGGGTTTCCCGTATGATTTCTCCAGAAATCTGGACGAGTTCAACACCTTTACCCATCTCAACAACAAAATCGGTTTGAGTTGGACGCACACGCTGAGTCCGACCGCTTTTTACGAAATCCGCCTCTCGCGTTATTTTGCCAATTTGCGCAGCGACATCGATGGCAAAAGCTGGTCGGAATACATCGAGCCGAAGCAAATTCCCAGCCTGCCGGTGTCGTACTATCGTTTGCCCGATGGCAGAGTGATTATTTTGCCTGAGGGCTTCTATACGGCCGGCAACAGTTTTACGTGGCACGATCATTTCGTCGAGGATTGGACCTGGCGCGGCGATTTGACCAAAACCACGCGCGATGGCCGCCACGTCATTAAGACTGGTATTGAGGGAACTTATCGGACCATGCAGCTCATTGACATCTATTCGCCGTGGATCGAGGGCGGATTTGGCCTCAACAATGACATCTATCGTGTTTACCCCAACCAGGGCGCCCTCTACATTCAGGATAAAATCACCTTCGAAGGGTTGATTGCCAATCTCGGCCTGCGCTTTGATTACTGGTTTCCCGGCAAATATGTCGATGACGCCGTAAACAATCCCGAGATCATTACCATCAGCGATGCGACGCGGCAAAAATATCGCGAAGACACGTACAGCCTTGGAGGTCATCGCTGGAAAGGGCGCATCGCGCCGCGTATCGGCATCTCGCATCCGGTTTCGGACAACCAGATGCTGTTTTTCTCGTATGGCCATTTTTCCAAATTGCCCAAGCCGCAGTTTGTCTATGCCAAGCTCGGCCCCAACACGGCAAAATCTTCCTACCAAAAATTCGGCAATCCCAATCTCAATCCCGAAACGACGGTGGCGTATGAGCTTGGTGTCAAAAGCCAGCTCAGCGAAAACGACGTGCTGACCGTGACCGCGTATTACAAGGATATTTTCGATTACGTCAACACCATCACGTTTCGCGGCAACACCGGCCGCACCGCCGGGCGCACGTTTATCACCTATTTGAATTTGGATTACTCGCGCGCCCGCGGCATTGAAGCAGAGTATAAAAAACGCATTGGGCGTCATTTCTCTGCAGCCATCAGCGGCGCCTATTCTTTTGCCACCGGCAAAAGCTCCAGCCCTGATGACGGCTTGTTGCTGGCGCAGGGCTATCTCAATGAGCGCCCGATTACGGAAGATTTCTTGCCGTGGGATCGCCCGTGGCAGCTTAATGTCAATATCAATTTGACGGTGCGCGATGGCCAGCATCCCAAAATCTTCGGCGTGCGCCTGCCGGATGATTGGAATCTCTATGCGCGCTTGTTTGCGCAGGCCGGCAAGCGTTATTCGCCGCAATATTTAATCGGCGTCGCTGGCGACGGCAAACCGCTGTACAGCAGCGATCGCGATCAGGACGGTGATGTCGATGATCCGTATGCCAGGATTGCCAACAACTGGCGCTGGCTGGATATCAACTTCGAAAAATATTTCCGTTTCGGCCGCAATCAGCTTGTCTTCATGATCGAGGCGCTCAACGTCTTGGATTGGAAAAACACAAACATCGTCAACCCCGTGACCGGCCAAGCTTATGAATATGGCGATCCGGTGCCGTCCTCCTGGAACGATCCGCTCTATCCGGATCTGCAATCGCCGGCCGAACCGTTTCCGTTTGATCCGGCGCGCTATCTGTCACCGCGTAATATTCGCGTGGGATTGGCTTTTAGGTTTTGATAAAATCGCTCACAGAAGAATCACGAAGCTTTTTAGAAAGAATTCCCTGACGGTGAGCGAAATTAAATACGGAATTTTATGCAAACGAATGAAAAAAATATGACCCAACGGAAAAAGGCTGCCAACGGATTGGGGAAATTTTCCTTTGTGCCTTGGTGGTGCATAACTGCAATTGTGCTGTGCGCCGTGACCAGCGCTCACGCCCAGCTCTTCCCTGCCCTGGGCGGACAACGCGCCGGCACGGCGGCCGTGCAATTTCTGAAAATCGGTGTCGGTGCGCGCAGCGCCGCGATGGCGGAAGCGTTTGCCGCCGTCGCCAACGATGGCACCGCGCTTTTCTGGAATCCGGCCGGCTTGATGCAATCGGATCGCAACGAAGTGTTGTTCTCGCATCTCGAATGGCTGGTTGACGTGCAGCACGAGTTCTTTGGTTATGTCCATCACCTCGGCAAGCTGCAGGCCATCGGCCTCAGTTTTACCTCGCTGCACACCGCCGAAATGCAGGAAACCACCGAATATCAGCCGTTTGGCACCGGCAGATATTTTTCTTACGGCGATATTGCATTGGGCCTGACCTATTCACGCCAGATGACCGACAAATTCAGTTTTGGCCTGACGGTGAAGTATGTCGAAGAAACCATTGCCGAATTAAAAATGCGCGGCGTACTGCTGGACATCGGCACTTACTATCACACCGGGTTTGGCTCCAGCCGCTTCGGCGTCAGCGTGTCGAATTTTGGCGGCCAGCTCACGCCCGATGGCAATTTCACCCGTCGCGATGGCGCCGAGGTCAGCTCGTTTCAATCGTTCACGCCGCCCACCATTTTTCGTTTCGGCCTGGCCACGGAGATCATCGACAACGAGCAGAATCGGCTTACCATGGCGATGCAACTGAATCACCCAAATGACAACTCCGAGAATCTCAATTTTGGCGGTGAATATTGGTGGCGTCAAACCGTGGCTTTGCGCGCCGGTTATAAACTCAACGTCGACGAGCAATCATATACCCTCGGCAGCGGCTTCAATCTGCGCTACGCCGATTTCGGCTTGCGCCTCGACTACGCCTTTGCGGATTTCGGCCGTCTCGGCAATATCAACCAATTTTCGGCGGCATTGACGTTTTGATGCCCCGCGCCGAGGCACGGGGCTAAAATGTGAAAGGACGCTAAAGCGCCCTACACCGTCGTCAATCAATTTTATTATAGAATTTCCAGCATAGAACATTATGTTCCCTAAAAATTCAAATCGCCTTTTGCCTTTTGCTTTTTGCCTCTTGCTTTTTGCATTTTACTGGGCCTGCGGCGAGAAATATCCGCTGCCCAATATTCCGAATGATCCCAATTCCGGCCTGAATGCGGCGGGTGATACGCTCTATCTGCAGCTCACCCCGGTGTGGAACGCGGCGAATGGTTACAACTTCAAAGCCCCGGAGGATGTTTATGCCGACAAGGATGGTCTCGATCCGTTTGTCTATGTCGCCGACACCGGCAATGATCGTGTCGTGATGATGACACCGGCAGGAAGAGTCCTGGGATCGATCAGCATTCCACATCCGACTGCTCTCACCCAAGACCGCAATTTCAACTTACTGGTGGTCAACAACACCAATCGGATTTACAAAATTAATCTGGTCGCTGCCAATCATGTCATCGCCGCGGCGCCGGTTGACACGGTGAAAAACCTCATCCAGCTCGATCATCCGGAATGGCAATTCACCGGCATTGCCGCTTACGAAGATTTTCGCTACTACGTCACCCGTACCGATGCCAGCGGCGCCGCCAGCGCGATCATCAGTTTCAGCGGCGATAATAATTATGAGGGCCCCTTGCCGCTGGTGGCAAACGGGACGGGGCTTTTGGCGACGGCGCGGCCCAGCGCGATTGTCGCGGAGCGCCTGGATGGAATCAGTTTTATCTTCGCCCAGATTGGCAACAACAGCTTTAAAGTCCAATGGCTCACCACAAGCTCGGACATTGGCTTCGTTCCCAAGATCCACCCCTCCTCGGACCCGGAGAGCGAAAGCGTCGATCTCTTTCGTGCCGGCAAATTTCGCCAGCCCGAGGACGTCGCCGTGGATCGCGCCAACAATCTCTTGGTGATTGACGCTGCTTCCGACAGTCTCTTTCGCTTCAATAGCGGCGGCACCGAAGATCCGGCCGTGTCGTTTGGCGGCAGCGGCAACGGCGAAAGACAATTCCGCCATCCCATGGGAGTGGCGTGGTCGGATCGAACCGTGTATGTGGCTGACACCGGCAATAATCGCATTGTACGGTTTCAGCTTTCGACAGAATTGCCATAGCGGGATAACGATTTCACTTTACTCTTGACTGCGAAATGACAAAAGCAAGGTTTCGGGCTGCAATTCTGTTCATCCTGTGGACAAGCGCGGCCACCGCGCAGGTGGATACTTTACGAATCGCCACATATAACTTGCTCAAGTTTCCTTATAATAACGGAGCCGGCCGCGTTCCATATTTTCGTACGGTGATCAGAGCGCTGAATCCGGATATTCTCGTTATCCAGGAACTTGAGTCGGCGCAAGGGTTGTTCACTTTTCTAAACGAGGTCATGAATCCGGGCCAGAGCAATGTTTATGAGAGTGCGCCCCATGTGGACGGCCCCGACACCGATAATGGCCTTTTCTTCAAGCGTGGCGCGATTGCTTTGACAGGAACACATCAGATTTACACGGATTTGCGCAATATCACCGAGTATGCGTTAACCGTGAACGGCCTCACCTTCCATCTTTATTCAGCGCATTTGAAAGCCGGCACGCAATCGAGCGACGCCAGCCGGCGCTTGACTGAAGCCATCACCCTGCGAAATTATTTGAACAAGCTGCCGGCAAATTTCAATTTCATTGTGGCCGGAGACTTCAATTTGCAGAGCGCCTCCGAGGCGGCCTTTACCAAATTAACTGGAAACGAATCGGACAACGACGGAAGGCTATGGGATCCCCTCAATGCGATTGGCGCCTGGAACAACAACGGCTTGTTTGCCGGAATTCACACACAATCAACGCGAACCGCACTCGTCGATAGCGGCGCCACCGGCGGGCTGGATGATCGCTTCGACTTGATGCTCGTCTCCGCCAGCGTGCTCGCCAGCGGCGGGATGGATATTCTCGCCAACACTTACAAGGCGTTTGGCAACGACGGCAGGCATTTCAATCAAGCCATAAATTTTGGCACCAACTCCGCTGTTCCGGATAGTGTCGCCAAAGCGCTGTACTTTGCCTCCGATCATTTGCCGGTTTACGCGGATTTTGTCATCGGAACACCCAGCGCCGTGTCGAGTTTCACACCTGCTGCGTTGCCTCGGCACTTTAATTTGGCGCAAAATCATCCCAATCCGTTTGCCACGACGAGCCAGACCGAGATTCGTTTCTCCTTGCCGGTTGCGTCAAATGTGCGTCTGGAAATCTTCAACTTTCTTGGGCAGCGCGTGGCCTTGCTACTCGATGGCAGGCTTTCAGCCGGCGAGCATCGGATCAGTTGGAATGGCCGTAGCGAGGATGGCAAAACGGTGACCGGTGGGATTTATTTTTATCGCGTACAAGTTGATGGCGGGAATTCGACATGGGTGGCGGTGAAAAAGATGGTGGTGTTGCCGTAAAAAAAATATCCGAAGGCTCGGTGAACTCTTTTTCTTCAAGAAAAATTTCCCGCCGCTCTTGACATTTCCCCATCTTCTTTCTATCTTGGAGAAATCGTTTTTTTCAAACCAACTATTCCAGAGGATATTTCATGTCGATGGCTGTGTTGAATTGGTTGAAAGTACTGCATCTGTTGGCGGTGCTCACCGCGGTGAGCGGTGCGGTGGCCCAACTTTTTATTCTCTCAAAATATCGCCACGGCAGCAAGGCCGAAGCGGAAGCGAGCGAGAAAGCGGCGTTATCCATATTTCGGGCAATGGCGTTTCCAGGGGTGATGGCCGCTTTTGTACTCGGCTTGGCGCTGGCGATGGTGATGGGAAGATTTGCCGAGCCGTGGGTTCATGCCAAACTCACACTCGCGCTCATCTGGGTTGTGCTGGCGCACATGCAACTGCGCGGCAGCAAACGCATGGTGACGTTGCGCACTGCCGGCGACTCGACGGCGCTCGAAAAAACCAAATCCGTGCAAATAAATATCAGCCGCGGCGTGGCGGTTTTAATTTTGATCATCGTTTATTTTGCAGTTTTTCGGTTGGATGCTTTTTAAATCAGGCCGTCAACAATGTTCAAGTCACTTCGCTTTACCATGATTGCCGCCCTCACCTTGGGAACAATTATTCGTGCTTGGGGCCAGCAAGCGAGTGTGAATGCTGAAGTTTCTTGGCTCTACCATCCCAATAGACCGGGTGTGGAAGCGTACATGCAAGGCGGCGCGTTTGTCGCCTCCACCGGCAGCGTCACCGCAATGTTGTTCAACCCTGCCGGGCTGGCGCGGATGCCGGGACGGTTAACGGCGATGGTTGAAACCGGTTGGGCTTCGGACACTGAATATTTGCGATTTTTTCATGTTGATTTGACCGCTGGTTTTCAGCCTGTACAATTTGCGGGAATCGCCTTCCGCCCGGGAAAGCAGATCACGCTAGGGGCATTTTACGCGCGCCCAACACGTTACAAAATAGAACCGGGACTGGTTGGGATCACGACGGAAGATAATCCCGAAGGCAGCGGCGAGTTTGTTGATCCACTGATGAAACGCGAGCAAACCAGCATTGGTTTGGCGTTAGCGACGGCGGTTGGAGAAAAAATTCTGCTTGGCGGTGGCGTGGAGTGGCGCCGCTCAAGTCTACGCGAAAATGTGCTCAACACCACCGGCGCAGGTGATGACGATGCCGTGCGGTTTTCGGCCGGCGCCATCATGCAGGTCAGCAACTGGCACATCGGTCTTGCGGCGCAGACCAAGTACAAAGCCTCGGGTGGCGTCAATTTCACGCCGGCTCTCCCACTCGTCAATATCACTATTCCTTCCGACCAACTGGGGAACCAGCGCCCCATTGTCGTTCGCGCCGAGGGCTTTCGCTTTTCAGCAGAGGAACCAGCGACGATTCGTTTGGGTTTGATGACGCCTGACATTTTTGACCGTCTGCATTTCAGTGCCGATGCAGAGTACAAAAGTTTTGCAAAGAATGCGCCCATCAAGCGCTGGCAGTTCTATGGCGGCGGAAACGTCGCACTGACCCCCGGTCTGCATTGGAGTTTCGGCGTTTTCACATTTACGAAAGACTACTCCGCGTTCATCGAAGGTCCGCATTCCGAAATTTTCTGGACCACGGGCGGCACGCTGGAAATATCGCGCTGGCGTTTCTCCGCCAGTTTTATGGATAGCGATCTTCTCACGAAAGATTTCGTCGGACAGCAATTTGTCAGTTTAGCGGTTGGCTACGTTATTCCATGAGGCGGTTTGCCGATTACAAACAATAAACTGGCGAACCGGCTAACCGGCGAACACAAAACAATCATTTCGACCTCCGGAGGATTTGATGCTTCCCCAAGAAAAAGATACCGAGCTGCGTCAAAAAATCGCCAACGGTTTTGTGGTTGAAACCGAAGACGACATGACGCCGGGTTATAAAAAAGCTTTGGAAGTGATTCTCACTGTGCAAGGCGACACGGAATTGTTGAGCGCGCCGGCGTATTATTTTGCTTCCAAAGACGCGCCGACGATCAATAGCCGGCTCGCGGTGTATGCGATCATTCAAGATGAGCTGGGCCATGCGAATATCGCGTATCGCCTGCTCGAAGATCTCGGTGTCTCCAAACAATGGCTGATGTACGGCCGCGCGCCGCACGAGTTCAAGCATCCGTACGGCTTCGATCAAGCGCTGGAGAATTGGGCCGAGATGGTGGTGGCCAACGGCTTTTTTGATCGCGCCGGCATTACGCTGCTTGCCGATGTGCACAAAAATTGCTCGTATGGCCCGTGGCAGCGCGCCCTCACCAAAGTCGACCGCGAGGAAGTTTTGCATCTCCGCCATGGGGAAAGCTGGATGAAGCGTCTCGCCAAAGCCGGCGGCGCCGCCAAGGAAGCGCTGCAGCGCGCGGTCGATTGGATGTTTCCGATGACGCTGGAATGGTTCGGTTTGCCGGACAAACTAAAAAAACATCAGGATCAGCTTGATTATAAACTGAAGGGACTCACCAACGATCAACTCCGCCAGGTCTGGATGAGTGCAACTGTGCCGCTTTGTGAAAGCTGCGGTTTGAAAATTCCGGCGCATTTTGACGAGGCGAAAAAAGAGTATATTATTGAATACGAATTTCCGGTGCAATACGACCCGCAAGCCAAACGCTGGCTTTTCAACGAGCCGATAAGTTGGGAACAAGTTTTCCAGCGTTGGAAAGCGCGCGGCCCGCTGAATCAAACTTACGTGAATATGATTCAAGGCGATAAAACCGGCACATTTGGCGGTTTGCATTGGTCGGCGTAAAGCTCATACTCGTCCTTATACTCTTACTCTAACTCCTACTCTTACTCAGTTTCAAAAGATTTAAAAGCGAGTATGAGTATGAGTAAGATTTCGCAAACTTGAATATGCTCGAAACAAAAACAGTTTGGTCCGCGCTTGCGGAGGTCACCGACCCCGAAATCCCGATCAGCATCGTGGATATGGGGCTGATTTATGCCGTCCGCGTCGAACGCGCCCACGTCGATGTCGATATGACGTTCACAGCGATAGCCTGCCCGGCAATGGAGATGCTCATTGCGGATGTGCGTGATAAAGTCAGCGGCTTGCCGGGCGTTGATTCGGTCAAAGTGAATGTCGTGTGGAATCCGCCATGGACGAAGAGCCGGCTGAGTGAGCAGGGCCGGGACATTTTGCAGAGTTTTGGCGTTGCGGTGTAATGAAGAAAGCCGTATTGCAGAAATGAAATAATTCACAACAGCGAAAAAGTCTCATTGCCAAATCCGAAAAACATGTCTGCCAAACAAATTTACGAAGTCTTTGCCCGCAAAGCGCATGATGAACCGATCATGCATGTCGGCAGCGTCAATGCGCCGAATGATGAATTGGCCAAAGTTTATGCCTGGACCGCCTACGACGAGGAGAAGTGGGTCGAAATGTGCGTCGTGCGCCGCAGTGAAATCATTCCGGTGCTGAATCCTGAAAACAAGCCGATTTGGGGAAATTGATCGTGTAACGTGAAACGTGTAACGGCATCAGCTTTAAAGATCGTTACACGTTTCACGTTACATGAAAAATCTAAAAGACAAAATAAAAAAAACATGACTCAACAAACTTTCGCTTCGGCTAAAAATCTTCCTTCTGATTGCCGGGAGGCCTTGCATTCATTATTGCTGGCCACGGCAGATACCAAACTGTTTCTGGGTTTTCACTATGGCGAGTGGACATTTGGCACGCCGGCGCTTGAA
>JAJVHT010000021.1:0-10481 GCA_022072515.1 bacterium | reverse complement strand
TTCGGCTAAAAATCTTCCTTCTGATTGCCGGGAGGCCTTGCATTCATTATTGCTGGCCACGGCAGATACCAAACTGTTTCTGGGTTTTCACTATGGCGAGTGGACATTTGGCACGCCGGCGCTTGAAGCGTGCATTGCCGCGTGCAGCATGTCGCAAGACGAATTCGGGCATTGGCGTCTGTTACATGCCTGCCTGAATACCCAATTCGGCGACAGCCCCGAGGCGTTGATTGAAAAACGCGCTTTGGAAGAATTTGCCAACGTTCCGTGTTTGGACCGGCCGTTGGTCAAATGGGCAGATTTTGTGGCGGTCAATCTTTTCACTGACGGCGCACTCACGGTGATTTTGACCGGCTTGCAACGTTCGGCCTTCGAGCCGGTGGCGAATTTCATCGATAAAATGGTGGAAGAAGAAAAGCACCATCTGCGCAATGCCCAAGGCTGGTTTCGGACACTCGCCACCTACAATTCGCAGACGAAAGCCGCGTTGGAAGAAGCGAGCCGTTGGGCGCTCTCCCCCACTCTCGAGTGGCTCGGCCCGCCGGAACACGCGACGCTGAAAACTTTGGAGCAATACGGTATCCTCAACAGTTCGTGGGAATCGTTGCGCCAGCGTTTTCTCGATTGGGTGGGGGCCATCGCGCAGGAACAGAAAATCGCGGTCGGCTTGGAACAAAGAAACGGCCATTGGGCGCCGGCTTTGCCGCTTGATTTTTCGCAATGGACGCCGGCCCGGCGGCGTTGTACGGCGACACATCCAGACGAAAAAATTCTCTACCACTTGCGCGGCAGCAAAAATGCGATCTTCAAATTAGGCGAGCACAATTAGTCATGCAAAAAGAAAAGAGCAAAAGGCAAACGGCAAATGGCTCTGCGGTTGCATGTCCTTTTTGCGGCGCAACGGAGACGAGGCGCGAAACGGATTTTGGCACGACACTGGCGTATGCGCAATTCTATTGTCACGCTTGCCGCACGCCTTTTGAATGGATCAAATGGGATGACAAAAATTCTGAAACGGATTTGCCGCCTTTTTTTTCTGAGCGCAAAGGTCAGCATTCTTAAAACGTCACCGCTAATTCGCCACTATTCAACACGCTTTATCCTTGAGTCTCGAATATCACCGAAATTTTCATTCACCCCTTCTCGGCTACAGCCGCGATTTAATCGTATGGCTGCCGCCGCATTATGCCAAAGAAACGGCGCGGCGGTATCCCGTCATTTATGCCCACGATGGACAAAATCTTTTTGACCCTGCCACCGCTTTCGCCGGCGTCGATTGGCAATTGCACAAAGCCGCCGAAACGCTGATTCTCGCCCAAAAAATTGCGCCGCTGATCATCGTTGGGCTGGCAAACACCATGGGACGTCTCGAAGAGTACACGCCCAAACGCGGCCGCCAATACGCGGCGTTTATCATTGAAGAAGTCAAACCGTTCATCGACAAAACGTATCGCACGCAAACGGCGCGGCAACATACGGCCGTGCTCGGCTCGTCGCTCGGCGGGTTGATTTCATTTTATCTGGGCTGGTGGCATCCCGAGGTGTTCAGCATGGCCGGTTGTCTTTCCGGCACGTGGATGTGGGATAATGCCGCTGCGATTCGATTGGTCGAGACGGAAACGCGGCCGGTGCCGGCCATCAAAATTTATCTCGATCATGGCAGTGAAGGCGCAGAAGGCAATCAGGCGTGGGTTTATCGCAGCATGCGCGATGCACTTATTCGCCGCGGTTTCCGGGTTGGGAAAAATTTAGCGTATTACTTCGGCGTTGGGGATGAACATAGCGAAGCGGCCTGGGCCAGACGGGTATCGAAACCATTGAAATTTTTCTTCGGCAAGCAAGCTTGACGTGTTCTAAATTTTAAATTGAAAATTTTCAATTTAAAATTTTCAATGGCTTTGCTACAGACACGAATGCTGCTCCCGCCAGCGCTGCAGCGCTTCGCGCGTGCTTTCGGTGGCCAAATTTTCCGGCAAATTTTCCCACGCGAAAAATTGTGCTTCAAGCGCATCGTCGCCGGCTTGTAAATGGCCGCCGGAAATCTCGCCGATAAAAATTGCTTTCATAATGCACTGTTCCGGATTCAGCAGGCTCGGCAAACCCATCGTGCAGAGCAAGCGCGACAATTTCACTTCGAGCCCGGTTTCTTCTCGCACTTCGCGGATGGCGGCGGTTTCCGCGCTTTCGCCCCAATCCAGAAAACCACCGGGCAAGGCCCAATCGCCGACACGCGGCGGGAATTTTCTTTTAATCAGTAAAACTTGCCCTTCGCTGTTGGTCACAATGGTTTCGGCAATGGGAATCGGATTGACCCAATAAATCCAATCACAGGTGGGACACGCTTGCTGGTTGCGCCCAACCACTTGGCGGATTTCCAAAGGGCTGCGGCAGCGCGGACAAAAATAATAGGCGGTGGGCGGGCCGCTGCGTTGCGCGCGCCAAGCGGCGATGGCGTGTTGCGCCGAGGCAAACGCGATCGGCGGCAAATAATGCTCGGAGAACCAAGCCACTTCCGCGGCATCATCACCGGCTTTCAGCACGCCGCCGAGAATACGGCTGCGAAAAATCAGCACCAGATGGCTGCGCTCTTCGTTGAAAACCTCGCTGTAAGTGCCGAGCAATGCGGTCGCGGTGACGCGCAAGCCGGTTTCTTCTTCCACTTCCCGCGCTGCCGCATGCTCTGCGGTTTCACCAAATTGCAAGAAGCCGACCGGCAAACTCCATTCGCCGGCATGTGGCGGCGATTTGCGGCGAATCAAGAGGAGATTGCCGCCTTGTTCAACCAGACAACCGGCGACCGGAACGGGGCTGTTCCAATGCACCCAATGACATTGCGGGCACGCCCAACGCTCATGTTGTTCGATAAGTTTTGTTTCCAACGGTGTGGAACAATGTGGGCAAAATTTCATGAACTGAATGTAACAATTTTTTTGGCCAGAAACAAGTCGTTGCGATAAAAAATTGAAAATACCGCTTGTAATAAATCTTCGCAAATCCTATATTCACAACATGAAAGTCTCGGCGCGCCATTATGGCTTTGCCGCCCGCATTTTATCTTTGCTGTTATTCGGCAGCGGATTCGCGGCCTGTGAGAATCCGTTTCAAACGCGCACGCCGGAATCTCCCAAACGCGTGCAGGGCAATTTCACGCTGCCGCACTCGCCGGGGATTGTGTTCGCCAATCTGCGGAACGCGATGGCAGAATTGAATGTGGTGAATTATGAACGTTGCTTTGCCGATTCGACGCGTTCAGACCGCCAGTTTCGTTTTATTCCGGAGGCAACCGTCGCGAATACCAATCCCGGGTTGTTTTCACGGTGGAGCATAAAAGAGGAACGTGATTATTTCGCGCGCATGCGTGATCCGTTGCCGGCCGATTCGACGTTCAGCTTGCGGCTGGATTCTTTGCAAACCGTGGTGACGGGCGACTCCGCCACTTTTTTTCAACGGTATGAGCTTATCGTCCGGCATCAACGCCAAACGAGCGGCGTGCCGCGCAAGGTTTCCGGCGAGGGCAGATTTTGGTTGAGCCGCGACCAATTCGGCGATTGGTCGATTTACCGCTGGGCGGATTTTTCCAGCGGCAGCACGTTTACGTGGAGCACTTTAAAAGCAGCTTTCGCACAATGAGCAGGCACCCCCATCACCGCCCGGGCCTTCCCGCCTGGCAAAAAAATCTCATGCTGGTCTTCTGCGTCGGCCTGGTGGTCATTCTGGGCATAGATTTTTTCGCGCGCGACCATGCGCCGGCAGCGGCAAAAAATTCCAAAGCCTCGCCGTCATTGCTGAAAAAAGCGGCCAAAGGCTTGGCGGATTTTGCCGCGCCGAAAACGGCAACGCCCTCGAAGGAAGAGCGCATCCGTCTGGCGACGGACCGGGTGCTGACCAACTTCGGCATTCGCGTCGAGTGGATCAAATATCACGGCACCGATCGTGACGTGCGGGTCCCCAAAGAAATTCATCCGCTGGTCATTTATCAGGTGTTGTCGAATCAAGTGCGGCAGCTTGGCGGCAAAGTGGAAAGCGGCACGGAAGATTTGCGCAGCGGCGAAACGGATCTGACATATTCCTTCGCCGGTAAAATACTCGGCAAGATTCGCCTCATTCCCGATGCGAATCTCACCCGCCGCGCCGGCAAGATCGCAATCATCATTGACGATTTCGGTTATAAAGTTACCGACGTGGCGAATGAGCTGATGAAATTGGAAATTCCCCTCACCTATTCGATCATTCCGGGGATAAAATTTTCCAAAGAAATTGCCGCGCGTTTGAACAAAGCCGGCAAGCCGATTATGATTCACATGCCGATGCAGGCGCTCGAACGCAAGGTGGAAAATGACGGCTACAGCCTGATGCTCGAGATGAAACCCGAAGAAATTCGCGCGCGGGTGCGCAAAGCGCTGGCGGCCGTTCCACATGCGGCGGGCATGAATAATCATATGGGTTCGGCGATCACGGTCAACGACACCTTGTTAGCGCCGATCTTCGAGGAGCTTAAAAAGGCCGGATTGTTTTTCATCGATAGCAAAACCAATCCCAATACGCGCGCGTTTAAGCTCGCCAAGCAAATGGGGTTGTCCACCGAGATTAACGATATTTTTTTAGATAATGAAGAAAGCGCGGAACGGGTGCAGCAAAAGATGTGGCAATTGGGCGATCTTGCCGCCGCCGAAGGCGCGGTGATCGCAATTGGACATCCGCACGAATTTACGCTCCGCGCGATTAAAGAAATCGCCCCGCAACTCATGCAACGCGGCTTCGAATTCGTGCCGGTCGAGGAATTGTTGCGGCCCGGCAAGCCGGCGACCGCAGAAAAGATGATTGCACAACGCAAATAACTGGTGGCTGGCCACTGTTGGCGCGTCAGCCAGCTACCAGAAACAAGGAGAAATTATGGTTCGTTTGGGTGTGAATGTTGATCATGTGGCGACGCTGCGTGAAGCGCGCAAAGGCAAATTGCCGGATCCGATCGCGGCCGCGGTGTTGGCGGAAATGGCCGGCGCCCACGGTATCGTTTGCCATTTGCGTGAAGATCGCCGCCACATTAAAGACAAGGATCTGTATCTGCTCAAAGAAGTGGTCAAGACGCATTTGAATATGGAAATGGCCGCCACCGATGAGATGGTGAATATCGCCACCGAAGTCATCCCCGATATGGTGACGTTGGTTCCGGAGCGCCGCGCCGAGCTCACCACCGAAGGCGGTCTCGACGTCATCTCGAATTTTGAGTATTTGGAAGACGCGATCCGGCGGCTGCGCGCCAATAACATCGTGGTGAGCCTGTTCATCGATCCCGAAGTCAACCAAATCAAGGCCGCGGCGCGGGTGAAGGCGGATTATGTCGAGCTGCACACCGGCAACTATGCCAATGCCGACACCTTGAATCGCGTTGCCGATGAGTTGGAGAGAATTCGCTCGATGGCCGTCGCCGCCAACAAGCTGGGGCTCGGCGTGAGTGCGGGACACGGGCTGAATTATCAAAACGTGCGGGAAATTGCGACGATTCAACAAATCGAAGAATTGAATATCGGCCATGCCATTATCGCCAAGGCGCTGATGGTGGGCATGGAACGCGCGGTAAAAGAAATGTTAGATTTAATGAGATGAAAATGACGGACGAAGGATTGTCAAATACGGTTGCCCCGGGAAGTCACAACGGCGTGAAAGCCTCGCCGGCCCTGCTCGCGAACGTCACCCGCGGCGGTGGCGTTGAAAGCCAACACTTTGGTCACGCCGCCGTCGTTGATGCCGAGGGCAGAATTCTTTTTGCGCTCGGCGATCCGCGTTTCGTGACGTATATTCGCTCCGCGGCAAAACCGTTTCAAGCGATGCCGCTCTTCGATGATGCCGTCCCGGAAATTTTCGGCTTTCGTGATGATGAAGTGGCCGTGATCATGTCCAGCCACAACGGCGAGCCGAAACACGTTGATGCGGTGGCGAGCATTTTGCGCAAGATTGGGCGCACGCCGCAAGACTTGCAATGCGGCATCCATCCCCCGCTCGGCGCTGCGGTGATTCAGGATTTGCGCCGCCGCGGCGAGATCCCGAATGTGCTGCACAACAACTGCTCCGGCAAACACGCGGGAATGCTGGCGGCATGTGTGAATCGCGGCTGGCCGGTGGAAAATTATCTCGATCTCAATCATCCGCATCAACAGCGCATTCTGCAAGCCATTGCGCGTTGGGCCTGGATGCCGGCAAACGGCATCGGCCTCGGCATTGACGGTTGCAGCGCGCCGGTGTTTGCGATGCCGCTTTTCAATATGGCGCGCATGTACGCGACCCTGGTCAGCAGTGAAGAAGCCGTCGCCCAACGCATCGTCAAAACGATGGCGGCGGCGCCGGATATGATCGCCGGTGAGGAACGCTTTGACACGGATTTGATGCGCGTGACGAATGGGCGCTTGATTGCAAAAATCGGCGCCGAGGGTATTCAGTGCGTCGGCGTCACCGGTGGCCAGCGTGTCGGCTTGGCGCTGAAGCTCAGTGACGGCTCACATCGCGCCGTTTCTGCTGTCGCCCTTGCGATCTTGCACAAACTCGGTTTGGTTGCAGACGCCGAAAACGAACAACTGGCCGTCTACCATCGCACCCCAATCCGCAATCATCGCCACATCGAGACGGGGTTTGTTGAAGCGGCGATTTGAATGAAACTCTTTGCGGGTCGCCGGCGTTTAAGCGAAACCTTCCGGCGAAATCGCTGCAGCGGCGTTTTTTATCCAGGTGAGGAAAAGTTGTTTTTACTTAATATTATATTTTATCTCTTGCCCTTTGAATAAAAATTTTTATTTTATACATGAAGGCTGGCGTGAGAGCTCGGAGCAAACGAAGTTGACTTGGCAAGTTGTACAAGCTATGCAATCAAGCATTCGAATTCATCGAAGGCGAAACCGCCGATGAGGACAGCATCACCTGATAGAACCCCCATCGGGCGTCCGCTCACCGTCAAACCGGAGGAAAGGTTATGATCCGCGCGATATTGTTCGATCACGATGGTGTTTTGGTGGATAGTATGCCGTATCACGTCGAAGCCTGGAAGCGCGTCATGGAGCAGTATGGCATCGCGATTGACCCGCTGGAGATTTACCTCGCCGAAGGCGCGACCACGATGGAAGTCGCCGCCGAATTGTTTCACCGTCACAACAAGCCCGCCTCACCCGATCAAGTGCAGAAAATTGTCTGCGAAAAACGCGATGCGTATTTGGCCAATAACGCCACGCAGATTAACACTGGTGTGATCGAGATTTTGGAATATTTGAAAGCGAATCGTTATCGTCTCGGCTTGGTTACGGGCTCGATTCGCGCGCAAGTGGAACCGGTGCTTGGTCCCGAGATCAGCAGTTGGTTTGATTGCATCATCACCGCCGATGATGTCGAGCGCGGCAAGCCTGATCCCGAGCCTTATCTGCGCGCCATCCAAAAGCTGCATGTGGCGCCGAGCGAAGCCTTGGTGGTGGAAAACGCGCCGCTCGGCATTCGCGCGGGGAAATCCGCCGGTTGCGCTGTCGTTGCCATCACCACCACGCTGGCCCGCTATCATTTGCGCGAGGCCGACGCTATTGTGCATGATTTCGTGGAACTTCGCCGCCGCCTGCCGAGTATTATGAGCAATTATGAAGGCCCCGCGTTGCAGCCGCAACTCAAACCCGCGCGGCCCGAGTTGCAAAGATTCATCGATATCGAAGAAGAACTTTATTAAGGGATTCGTTGATTGTGAATGTCAAAGCCGGAGTACGGCCGTTTTATGACCTCGTGCGGTGTGGGTGTGCCTACCTCCTTCTCGCCAATTGTCAAGACAAAATTCCTACGCAAGCGGACTTGCAAACGCCGCAGATTGTTTTAGTGCAAGCACCGCCGGCGGCCTATCAATTCCCCGCCACGCCAATCGGTATTCATGTGCGCGTCGACGATCCGCAGGGCGTGAACACGCTCGCCGGCGTCGATCTCACCGTCCGCAAAATCAATACGACGGCCACCTTGGCAAAATTCAACATGCGTGACAACGGCCAGGCCGGCGACATCCTCGCGAATGACGGCCAATATTTTTGGCCGATTGATACTGCGCTGGTGCACAGCCAAACCGGCGATTTTATTTTGGAAACCATCGCCAAGGATCAGAGCGGCCTGACGAGTGAGGCCGCGCTCGACACGATAAAGATTTTAGCCGGGCGGGAAAATCTTTCTCCCCAATTGCTTTCCTTAACTATTCCGACGACGATCACAGGCGATTCCGCGTATGCGCCGGTGTTTCGCGCCACAGCCAATGACGCCGACGGTCTTGCCTCGCTGCGCTTCATCCGCGTCGAATTTTTTCCGCCGGCCTTTCCCAAGCCGACTTTGGTGGATTCACTTTTTGATGACGGCAAAAACAACGACGGCGCGGCGCGTGACGGCGTTTTTGCTCGCGCCATACCGGCGGCCAAACTTTGCGGCGAAGGCGCTTTTACAGTTGTGCTCCGCGCGATTGATGCGACCAGCGGCGAAAGTCCGGCGCTGCTCGGAACGCTCAATGTTCGGCGTCGTGGCGTCAACTTACCTCCCGGCGTTGGCAATCTCATCGCGCCAACCACGATTTCGCGCAATCGCACCCCCAACACCTACGTTTTATCGGTTCTCGCCAGCGATCCCAATTGCATCGCCGATCTCAAACGGGTTTTCTTTAACACGTTTTTGCCAAACGGCAATCCTTCCAGCGGCAACCCCTTTGCCATGCGCGATGATGGCAAAGAAGGCGATGCTGTCGCCGGCGATGGACGCTACTCGCTCACCATTCAAATCACGCCGCAAAATGCCACCGGCAACTATCGTTTTGAATTTCAGGCCGAAGACAAGAAGGGGGCGTTGAGCGATAAGATCATCCAAACCATCTCAGTGACTGATTAAATGTCAATTCTTAAAATATTTTTTATTACCATATTACTGCCGTGTGTCTTTATTTCTGCTGTCGACGCCCAGGTTTTATTAAAGAACAGTTGGCAGTACGGCCAACAGGCTGATCCGGTCTCCGGTTTGCGCTCCAATTCCGTTTCGGATATCGTCATTCATCGCGGCGATATTTGGCTGGGAACCGGCAAAGGTCTCGCGCGCTCCCGCGATGGCGGCCAAAGCTGGGTGACGTATACCACCGCCAACGGTTTGCCGCGCGGCGGCGTTTCGGCCATTGCCGTCACCGATTCGATCATCTGCGTCGCCGCGGCGTTTGATTCACTCACCAAAGACGCCGGCCGTTTGCCCACCGGTGACGGCTTGAGTTATTCGACCGACGACGGCATAACCTGGACACACGTGCCGCAGTACGGCCCGACGCCGGTGCAGAATGTCACGTATGATATTGCTATCCGCCAAAATCAAATTTGGGCCACCAACTTCGGCGGCGGCTTGCAGCGTTCAACCGATCGCGGGCAAACCTGGACCGTCGTTCCGCCTGATACCTTTTTGTTCGATCCCTTAGGAAATTTGAATCATCGCGCCTTTTCTATCATTAATGCCGACGGCGTCTTATGGCACGGCTCCGCCGGCGGCGTCAATAAATCACTCGATGGCGGCAACACCTGGACGAATTTTTCGCATCAAAATCAAACTCAGCCGATCTCCGGAAATTTCGTGGTCGCTCTTGGCCAGCAAAAATGGCGCGGGCGCGAGTACATTTGGGCCGCAACGGTAAATGCTGAAGATTCCAATGAGACGAAGGCCGTCTCCGTTACGGACGATGGCGGCTACACGTGGCGCGTGACGCTGGAAGACCAGTTCGCGCATAATTTTGCGTTTGAAGATTCCGCTGCTTATGTCGTCACCGATAACGGCGTGTTCAAATCTCTCGACTTCGGTCGCACCTGGGCGAAGTTCACGCCGGTGATCGACACCGCCAAGGGCGAACAATTTTTGACGACGGAATATTTCGCCGTCGGCGTTTTACAGGGCCGCGTCTTCACCGGCGGTCCCGACGGCGTGGCTTCGACGGCTGACAATGGCAACACGTGGAGCATTCAGCGCGGTTCCAAACGCGCCGGCTTGAGCGGCGAAGCGCGGACGTATGCTTATCCCAACCCCTTCTCCCCTTTTCGCCACAATCAATTTCGCGATGACGGTCACGTCCGTTTTCAATACCAAACCAAGCGCCCGACCAAAGTGACCATCAAAGTTTTCGACTTCGCGATGGAGTTGGTTGCAGAGGTGGTGAGCCAGAAAGACCGTTCCGCTCCGGGGCAATATGCCGAAACCTGGAATGGCCGCAACAGTCGCGGCGACATTGTCGCCAACGGCGTTTATTTTTATCGTCTCGATTTGGAAGGCGAAGGCGCGTTTTGGGGGAAGGTGATGGTGCTGGATTGAAGCCGTGTCAGTATTCAGTGTCCAGTTATCGGTATCCAGTTTACTGACCACTGAAAACTGAATACTGGATACTGATTACTTTCTTTCGGTAGAATCTATTTGTTATCAGAGGTCAGTTGTGAAATTCGTAAAATCATTTTTCTTGTTTT
>JAJVHT010000085.1:51104-55706 GCA_022072515.1 bacterium | reverse complement strand
CAGCAAAACTTGCTGAAACGCCACACTCAAACTGGCAAGCCGGATTCACTTGGTCAAACCAATTGCTCGACTTCAACACGCCGGCTAACTTTGACCGGCGCGCTCATGGGCGCCCGCACCGAAGCGGATTCCGATTTGAGGTACGCATGCGGATCGTGCTGCAAGGCGCCGGCGGGCAACCATTGCCATAACGGGCCTAAATCCTGCTGGATGCGATCAATATAAAACTGCGGAATTTCAATCGTCTCTTGCTCGAAGAAACGCCGCAGTGGACGGTCGTGGTCGAGACGCTGGCGCATGGCGGTGTGATATTTAATGCGGCCAAAGCCTTCGGAGGACACGGCGCGCACCACATTTAACCAGCGCGGAATCGTTTCACCGGTGGCGCGAAAGCGTTTGCCGATCGCGCGCCAGGAAAAGGCATGGCGGCTCAAGCTCACGATGCCATCATAAAGCTCCGGCCACGAATAGTTTTTCGGCCGCACGTTCATCGCATGGTTGTTGTTCAGAAAATGAAACGGAAACGGCAACACGCGGTTATCGCGTTGATAACCGAGATTGAGCTCCGCGGCCTGGCCAAACGCCGAGAGCAGCGAAAACGCCGGAAAGGCGCCCGGCGACATATCTAAAAAGCGTTTCGTCAGCTCAAAGGGTTCCGGACCTTCGTCGGTATCGAGGCCGAGTACGAAATTCGCCTGCACATACGGCACGTAGCGCATGATCATGTTGATATGCTCGGAGACCTGCCGCACTTTGTCCATGCCTTGCGCTTTGCCGGTTTTGGATTTGTTACCCAAATCGTACCACGACTCGATTCCCGGCAGCAGCGCTTTGAAACCGTTGCGCCGTAGTCGTTTGACGTTCGCCTCGCTCAGCAGCGACAAGCTGCTCTCGGCGATGAAATCGATGTGATCCGGCGGCACCGCGTCTTCGATGGCATCCATATAATCATCGAAGCGCACGCCGAAGTTCGGATCGTGCCAGCCGACCACGGGGCGTTTATAAATTTTTAAAAGAAAACGCAGATCATCTTTCATCACCTCGAAGTCCAGGGGTTGATATGGCACCGCTGCATCGATGCAAAAGCTGCAGGTGTAAGGACACCCCATGCTGCCAAGCATTGGCACAATTTTGAAGAACGGTGATTTGCGCAGTGTGGGCTCAATGAATTTCCATCGTTCGCGCACGCCCGGCAACGAGGTGGGTTGCTGCTTCGCCTCCAAACGCACGCCCAGCGGCCGATGCCGCGAACAATCCTGCAACACGTCACGAATCACTTTTTTATCAGTGAAGCCGAGAACATAATCGAAATATTTTTGCGCATCTTCGGGATAACAGCGCGCGTGCGGGCCGCCGATCACGGTGATGGCGCCATTCTGCCGGAATTGATTGCTCAGCGCGTAAGCCAGTTGCGCCGCTTGCGTGAACGCGCCGATAAACACGAGATCGAGATTGTCCGGCAATTCTTCCACGAGATTTTCCAGACCGGTGAAGCACACCAGCTTGACGTCATGCCCCTCTTCTTCGCACCAGTGGGCAATGACTTGCGGCATGATGCTCGCAAGATTGGCATGCATGACCCGGGCGTACAAAGTGCGGGTGGGTGCTTTGGTGACGAGATCGATTACCGCGATACGGAGCTTGCGCATCGTTTCTCCTGGGAAAATGGATGAGGAACATTTCTCGCGAGAAAACCGCGTCCTTGCGGTCGGGATGTGGTTGACCAGCCGCTCTGGTTCAACTCCTGAGAAGTTTCGCGGAGAATTGGATAATAGGTTTATCTGTTAAGATAGTCAATTATGGGGTGAATTACCAGAAGTTTTTTTCAGGGGGTGAAAGAACGAAGGTATCATCACCAAAGCTTCATTTCGCCTCGACCCCCAACACCGCTCGCGCCTCGCTAAAAAACTCCTCCTCCGTCGCCGTCATTTCGCGCAATTTCTCCAGGACGATTCTGCGGAACTCGCGCCGCGCATACGCAAGATAATTGGTGACATTCGTCGTAGACGTATTAAACTCGGCCGCGAGTTGATCGTAAGAAGGCCTGCCGCCGGTTTCGTCGAGATCGTAGCGCTGGAAAATTTGGAAGTGGGTGGGTTTATTTTTGGCGTTGCATTCGGCGCGTAGCGCCTCTATCGCCAAACCAAAGAGGCTGCGCAGCCATTCCTGTTCGAAATAATCGTCCATCGCCTCGGGTGAAGGGATTTCAATATATTTCAGCTCGCCCTCGGCGCCGGCAAAATCCAGCGACTGAATCTGCACGGCGCCACCACGTTTCAGGCGGTGCGCCGCTTTGTTCTCGTTGGCCACAAAACCGTCGAGACAGGTGCGTAGAAACGTGCGGAAACGCGCGCGCGCCGGATCATAGCCCTGAAAAAAATCTTTTTCGAGCGCTTTCGTGAAAAAGCCCTGGGTCAAATCTTTGGCGTCTTCGTTCGCTTTATTCCACTTGAGGCGAATGTATTTGTAGACGGGTTTCCAGTAGGCAGCGATGATTGCCGCAAAGGCACGGGTGCGCTCGCTTTGTTCCGGGCTGCGCAAAGCGACGATAGCCGACCATTGCGTGACGGGAAATTTATCGTGGGCGCCGCCGATGAACGTGTCATCGGGGTTGAATGCATGACGGGGTTTATTCATAGATGAGCGCCATTTTATTGACAGCCAATATAAATAAAAATTACTTAAAAGTCACGAACTAATTTTGATTCAGTTTGACACCAAAAGAATTTTGTGGTATATTCTCTATATTCGAATGCGGCCGCAAATACAAATTAATCTTAGCCCGCTTGCTAAACGAAATCGGGAGTAACTGGCAAACCAGCAAACCGGCAACTTTTTTATCATGCCCAAAAAACTCGACCTTTTGCAAAATCGCCCACGGCGCGGCCATGTGATTCTGTTTGTGGCGCGCTCCGGCAAAGTCCGGCTGGGGGAAGTGTTCGCCGAAGCGAATGCAGCGCAGGAAGACCTGCAAGCGCAAGATGCCGGCGGCGCCCGCAGCCGTGTCAAATTCCGCGAGGTGTTGTTGAACCTCGGCGCCGTAACGGGCGGCTTCGCCGCCAAACATCAGCACGTCGAGAGCCTCACGGCTGAAATCGATCTCGCCTTGCTGCTGGAATCGCATCCGGAATGGCAAAAAGGACCGGGGCTTGCCGTCAGCATGCTGGCAGCAGAGTATTTCGGCGCCGAGGCCGAAGCCGCACACGAGGCGGCGATGTATCTCGCGCTGCAACGAGACGCGCGTTTCACGCTCTCCGGCGAGAAAGCGCAGTATCGCCCTCCCGCCTCGGCACCGAAGCGCAAACGCAGCGAGGCGGAACGTCAGAAACTTTTTGAGGCGCTGCGCGCGGCCATGACGGAGGCGCTGCAAAATGATTGGGGCGCCGCCGAAATGGGCGCGCATCCTCTCGGCAAAAATTTGGCGCGACTGGCCCGCGCCGCGCTTGAGCAACGCCGGTCGTATCCAGAAACCTGGCGCAAAGAATTTATCCAGCATTTGCACTCGCTCAACACGCTCACGGGGTATCGCGACGCACGGCAGTTGCTCTTTCATTGGCTGCAAAAAGTCGGGCGCGTGCCGCAAACTGCGGATTTCTTTATTTTCTCCGAGCCGCTGCTGCGACGGCATGAACGGCGCCTATTGAAGCCGGCGGCCAGTCAGCAGTTGTCCGTCCTCAGTGCCCAGTATTCCGCAACGAACAAACAGAATGAGGCAGCGATCGCCAGCCGCCAGCAACCGGCGCCCAGCGGCCAGAAACCCGCCATCGTGGTCACCATCGACAATCCCGAAACCACCGACCGCGACGATGCGCTGAGTTTTCGCGGCGCGGACAACGACATTGAAATTGGCGTGCACACCCCGCTGCTTGATGTGCTCGTTCCCCAAGGAACGTTATTTGACGCGTGGGCGTATGATCTCGGCGCGAGTGCGTATTTGCCGCATCGCCGCTTGCCGATGCTGCCGGAAAAGATCGCGAGTGAGCTGGGAAGCTTGAATGTCGGCGCCGAACGGCCGGTTCTCTCTTTTTATTTTGCTCTCAGCGCTGCACAGCCGCCGCGCCTGTCTCGCGTCGTTTGCGAGCCGTTGCCAATCGGGATGAACACGGATTATGCGAGTGTTGATAAAATGCTGCCGGAGGCTTCTTGGGAAAATTTAGCGCGCCAAGAAACCGGATTTATAACGCCAACGGCGCCCGACATGAATGTCGCGTTACAAACCTGGGCGGCGGCGGCAGTGCAATTGGAAAACCGGCGCCGAAACAACGGCGCGCGAACATTCAAACGTGATGATGTCGATGTGTGCGTCGATGCCGAAGGGGTCGTGCATTTGCGGCACGTCTCGCGCGACAGTGTGGCGCATCGCATGGTGGCGGAATGGATGATTGCCACCAACGAAGCGGCAGCGCAATTTTGCCACGAGAATAATTTGCCGTGTATTTATCGCGTGCAGGAAAGCCTCGCACCCGAGCGCGAAGATGAGGAACCGGCGGGGCGCTCCCACGCACGGGCGCAGCTCAAACCCGAACGCGCACCGCATCAGGACCTCGGCGTTGGCGGCTACGTGCAAATCACCTCTCCCCTGCGGCGCTACAGCGATCTGGT
>JAJVHT010000085.1:46653-51004 GCA_022072515.1 bacterium | reverse complement strand
ATGAGGAACCGGCGGGGCGCTCCCACGCACGGGCGCAGCTCAAACCCGAACGCGCACCGCATCAGGACCTCGGCGTTGGCGGCTACGTGCAAATCACCTCTCCCCTGCGGCGCTACAGCGATCTGGTTATGCAGCGCCAAATCATGTCGTTTTTATTGACCGGCAAACCGCAATACTCGCAAACTGATTTGTGGGCGCGGGCGCTGGCGATTGAAGACATGACCCGGCGCATTCAGCGCCTCGAATCGCGCGCCGATTTTTATTGGAAGTGTGTTTATCTCAGCCAGCATCTCGGCGAAACATACGCGGCGCAGATCGGTCGCAGCCAAGGCTACAATCCACGGATCAT
Organism: bacterium; assembly: GCA_022072515.1. Lineage (GTDB taxonomy): Bacteria > Zhuqueibacterota > Zhuqueibacteria > Zhuqueibacterales > Zhuqueibacteraceae > Zhuqueibacter. The sequence goes on along the minus strand of JAJVHT010000085.1, from coordinate 50,655 downwards.
TTTATATCTTTCGGAACTCGATTTGCGGTTGTTCGTTCCGCCTTCGGGCATCGAGGGAATTGAGGAGAAGACAATTCCGCCGCATTATTCACCCAAAGAAGTGCAGGCGGTTTGTTTGGCCATGGAGGCAGATAAAGCGGCGATGCGGTTTAAAATTATTTAAAAAAAATTAAATTTAACTTGACTCTTGTTCTACCTAATTTTATATTTAGGCTGTCCTAATTTAAGGACCTAAATGAAATTATCGAAAGCAAGTATCATATTTATAAGTAATATCATCCTAATCACCGGCTGTAGTGATTTGCTCACCGAAGCGCCGCCGGCAAATGCGATTTTTGACGCGCCACTGGCGGAATTGACCGCAGCACAATTGCGCGCACATCTTGCCGGTGATGCAGCCTTTGGTGAATTGTTTACACCGCAAACGGGGTTGGGTCCAATTTTCAACCAGACCTCATGCGAGAGTTGCCATCCCGCCGAAGGCCGCGGCCATCCCTCCACCAATCTGCGGCGCTTCGGCAAAACCACGGCAAACGGTTTTGACTACCTGCTCGAGCACGGCGGGCCGCAACTGCAAGATCACTCCATTCCGGGTTATCCGGCGGAAAAATTGCCGGCGGAGTTTACTGGGCTTTCCGAACGCGGCGGGCCGATTGTGGTCGGGCTCGGTTTCATTGAAGCGATTCCAGATCAGGCGATTCTCCAGAACGAAGATCCGGCTGATGCCAACGGCGACGGCATTTCCGGCCGGGCCAATTTTATTTCGCCGCCGGATTATCTTGCCCTCGACATCAACAAAATAAATCGCAATGGTAAATATCTCGGGCGCTTCGGCCGTAAAGCCACCGCGATCAATTTGCTGCAACAAACTGCCAGCGCGTACATTAACGACATCGGCATCACCAGTGAGTTCGAGCCGGTCGAGTTGTTCAATCCGATTTTGGGAAACCGCGTCGGCGACAATGTAGCGGATCCGGAAGTGACCACAGAGACGATCAACAACGTCGTTATTTATCTGCAAACCTTGCGCGCCCCACAGCGCCGCCATACCGACGATCCGAAAGTGCGGCAAGGCGAACAGATTTTCGCGCAAATTGGCTGCGCCGGTTGTCACACCCCAGAAATGCAAACCGGGCCGAGCCCCATTGCGCCGCTGGCCTTTCAAAAAGTGCCGCTGTATTCTGATTTGCTGTTGCATGACCTGGGGCCGGAGTTGGCAGACAACTATCCTGAAGGCGAAGCAAGTGGTGTGGAATGGCGCACCACGCCACTCTGGGGATTGGGCATTGTGGAAAATTCTCTCGGCGGCACGCCGTTCTATTTGCACGACGGCCGCACCTCCGATTTGGGCCAGGCCATTCTGTTGCACGGCGGCGAAGCGGCGACAGTGCGGAATCGTTTTGCCAATTTGAGTGCTGGAGAAAAAACTGCGCTACTGGCGTTTTTACAATCGCTTTGAACGTTGTTTTGATTGGATAATGCCGTCAAACTAAAAAAATTTGCAAATTCTTTTTGCCCACTTTATGCTGACGCGAAGAAAATTCATCCAAACAATTGGCGGCGCCGTCACGCTGACAGCCGCACCCATGCTGTTGGAAAGTTGCGCCACCGGCTTGGCCACTTATCGCGGTAAATTCGATGGGAAGATGATCACCATTCCCCACAGCGAGGCCGCGGCGCTCGCCGCACCAAACGGCGTGATGCTGGTGCGGGCCCCCAATTTTCCTATTGCAATTGCGCTGCGCCGTCTCGAGGGCAAAGGCCTCATTGCCCTGTCAACCGTTTGCACACACAAAGGCTGCGAAGTGCGCTTGCTGCCGGACGCGTTGGAGTGCCCCTGTCATGGCTCGGCGTATGCTCTCGATGGCGCGGTCGTCGAAGGTCCGGCGACGCAACCATTGCAGCGCTTTGCCGTGACGGAAAATTCCGAAGCCATTATTATTCAGGTCAAAGCATGAAACCAAAAATAAAAATCGGCGGGTTTCTTTTCATGTTGTTCGGCGTCACTCAGATTCTGGCGCAAACCGACACGACGCGCACACCGTTTCAGCGCGGCGGAATTTATGACCGGCCCTACATTTTGAAGCTTGGCGGCAACACGGCAATCGGCGGCTACGCGGAAATGAATTCCAATTACATGCGGCAGGACGGCGTGGCCGAGGGATTTTCTTTTGAGAACCGTCGTTTCAATATTTTTCTTTATTCGGCCATTTCCGAGCGTGTTAAATTTACCTCGGAACTGGAATTCGAGCATGGCACGGAAGAAATCAAACTCGAAACCGCGCTGGTGGATGTGTTACTCGCCACGCCGGTCAATCTGCGCGCCGGCATTTTGCTCCCGCCGATCGGGCGCTTCAATATTGCCCACGACAGCCCGCGCTACAATATCGTTGACCGTCCACTGGTGTCGACGCAAATCATTCCGGCGACCTTGTCGGAAGTAGGCGCGGGATTTTTTGGCGCTTTTTATGCGACACCATTCGATCGTTTCACCTATGAAATTTATGCGGTCAATGGCTTGACAGACGGCGTGGTGCTCGGCGATGGCGCGGGCACGCGCATTGCGATGGGAAAATCTGCAGAAGCCTTTGCCGAAGACAACAATGGCTCGCCGGCTTTCACTGGCCGGCTGGCCTACAACCCGCGTTTCGGCGGTGAATTCGGCGTTTCTTTCTATACCGGAAACTACAATACCTATCAAGCCGAAGGCGTCAGCATTGATGAGCACCGCCGGGTCAGCCTGCTCGCCTTCGACGCTGACTATCGCCGGCGGCGCTGGCATTTTCGCGGGGAAGCGGCGTTGGCGCAGATTGACACGCCCAGCGACCAAGTGGATAATGATTTGTTTGCAGAACGGCAACGCGGATTTTATGTGGAAGGCAATTACACTTTTCTCCGCCGCCCGCTTCTCGGCATGCCCGAAGCGGCGGTCATTTTATTCAGCCGCTACGACATGATCGATTTGAATGAGGGAAATTTTGATAAGACCCGCCAAAATATCGGTGACGCCACCCGGCGTTTGACCTCCGGCCTCGCTTTCCGGCCGACGACGGATACAACGATCCGCTTGAGTTATTGGCGGCAATGGGAGGATGATCGCTTCAACAATCGCAGCCATAGTATGAACGTGCAGTTCGGCGTGGCGACTTATTTTTAAACCCCAATAAGGCCGGGATGATCAGCTTATTGGACTCTTAACTTCAATGCGATAGTTTTCAAAATCGAGGATAACCCATTTCTTGTCCAGCAATTTTGTTCCAATTAAAGCCTCATCATCGTCCGTTAAACTCATTACGATTTGTAATGGCTGATTGTCTAGCAAAATCGTACCCAAGTATGTCTCTTCATTAACAACAGCGCCATTAGCCAAAACATACTCTTCCGTACCAAAAAAGATCAAGCTGCATGCTTGAAAATACTTGCGGGGTAGACAAAAATGATCGTTGAAACCCGTATCCAGGACGGTATCCACGGCGATCAGGTTTTCCCGCCCCACAACCAAGACGTTTTCAATACGTGGAATGAGATACTCGTCAATATAACCATGCATTGAGGCTATCTCCGTTTATAAACCCCCTTATGGCCGATGAGAATAAAATGGAAAAATTTGCCTGGGTACTTCACTATGGCCTTTTGGTACGCTTCCATTTTAGAATCACCAATGAAGTGGTCGCCGCTATCAACTTCAATTGCTACAAATTTATCTTTATACAGTTTTTCAAATTCTGCTTGATAGCGTTCTTGATAGATCCGTTTTGCTCGCTGAACGAAGTCGTCGGTGTCAAAATTTACCGGTTTAGTTACGGTGCTCATATTTGACCTCCTTATTGATTTCCACTTCGATAATACTGATTTTTCTCGGATTTGTCAAGAAGTTTGTCGTTGGCAATGCGAACAAGTTTTATTATATTGTAACAATCTGGCGATGAGAAAATTAAACATTCCAATCATCATGCAAAGCAACACGGCAAATCCGGCTTTCCCTCAACTCGGCGATATGCC
>JAJVHT010000085.1:24940-46553 GCA_022072515.1 bacterium | reverse complement strand
TTTGTCGTTGGCAATGCGAACAAGTTTTATTATATTGTAACAATCTGGCGATGAGAAAATTAAACATTCCAATCATCATGCAAAGCAACACGGCAAATCCGGCTTTCCCTCAACTCGGCGATATGCCCGTCAGCGAATTTCGCCGCCATGCCCATCAATTCGTTGATTGGGTCGCGGATTATTTTGAGCAGATCGAGCAACATCCGGTTTTGCCCAATCTCAATCCCGGCGACGTTCGCGCGCAATTGCCAACGGCCCCTCCCCTCGCCGGCGAGCCGATGGAAAATCTTCTCGCCGATGTCGACCGCGTCATCATGCCGGGCATGACGCATTGGAATCATCCAAACTTTTTTGCGTATTTCGCGATCTCCGGCAGCGGCCCCGGCCTGCTTGGGGAATTGCTCAGCGACGCGTTCAACATCAACGGCATGTTGTGGAAAACCTGTCCCGCAGCGACCGAGCTTGAACAAGTGACGCTGGATTGGCTGCGACAGATGCTGGGTTTGCCGCAAGATTTTTGGGGCATCATTTACGACACCGCGTCGATCAGCACGTTGCACGCCATCGCTGCCGCCCGCGAGCAACTCGCGGATCTGCGTATTCGCGCAGAGGGGCTTGCCGGTCGCGCGGACGTGCCACGTTTGCGGCTTTACACCTCCGAGCATGCGCATTCATCCATTGACAAAGCCGCTATCACTCTCGGCCTGGGCATGGCGGGTGTCCGCAAAATTCCCGCGGATGAAAATTTCCGCGTACGCCCCGAGGCACTCGCGGCGGCGATTGCCGAAGATCGGCGCCACGGTTGGCGGCCCTTTTGCGTGGTCGCGAATGTGGGCACGACTTCCACGACGAGCATCGATCCGGTGCCGGCGCTTGCTGATATTTGTGAGCGCGAAAATTTGTGGTTGCACGTCGATGCCGCTTATGGCGGCGCCGCAGCGGTCGTGCCGGAGATGCGCCACGTGCTCGACGGCTGCAACCGCGCTGACTCGATTGTTATGAATCCGCACAAATGGCTGTTCGTGCCGTTTGATTTCAGCGCCTTTTACACGCGTAAACCGGAAGTCTTGCGCCGCGCGTTCAGCCTTGTGCCCGAATATTTGCGCACCGCGCCGGATCAGCACGTCGAAAATTTGATGGATTACGGCGTGCAACTGGGCCGGCGTTTTCGCGCGTTGAAATTGTGGTTCGTGATTCGCTATTTTGGCTGGGATGGTATTGCGGCGAGAATTCGCGAGCATATTCGGCTGGCGCAACAGTTTGCCGGCTGGGTCGAGGCGCATCCCGATTTCGAGTGCATGGCCCCCACCCCGTTTAGCCTCGTTTGTTTCCGCGCCCATCCCCCGAATTGGGATGACACCGAAAAACTTAACCGCCTTAACGAAAAACTTTTGGAAGCTGTCAATGCAACGCGGGAAGTTTTTCTCTCACACACCAAACTGCAAGACCGCTATGTGTTGCGTCTGGCCATTGGCAACCTGCGCACGGAAGAACACCATGTGCGCCGCGCATGGGAACTCATAAAAACACAACTGATGGAAATTCGTACAGCTTAACCCGTGGTGGAATATTTGTTCATTCGTGAACTGTCTCACTTGGCAACAGTTGGCTCAAAATAAGAATTTAACGGTGATACATAAAAGTGACAAGTCTCTGTTTTTTCTGTATTGCCCCGCTGATCAAAAACCGCCACTATCGATGGCATACTTTCTGTATAAGCTATAGAGTGTTTTTATTTTGAAATTGTTTTGAAACATTATTTTGAGAATATTGACGGCTGATGATAAATTCCATTTCAAATTCAAAGATTCCAAAGGACGCTGGAGGAGCAAGCATGGTTATGGTTCCCCATCCCAAGGGCACGATTTTGCTGATTGAGGACAACGCCAGTTTTCAACAGAATCTCGCGGTGGTTTTTCGCAGCGCCGGTTATGAAACTTTGATGGCCGGCAGCGCCGAAGAGGGATTTGCCGTGCTGCTGAATTACAAGGTGCATTTAATCGTGCTCGACTATCGCTTGCCGGGAATGGACGGCATGCAGTTTTTCGAGGAACTGCTGACGGATGAAAAATATGCCGAAGCGCGCTGCATTCCGGTGATTGCGATGACCGGCTTTCCGATTACCGAAGAAGAGAAACAAAAATTTTTGGGGAAAGGCGCGAAGGCGTTCATCACGAAGTCAACCGGCTTCGGCGATTTGAAAAAGATCGTCGATCACGAGGTTGAAGCGTACAAATCCATCATCAATTTTGAGCGCGACGAAACCAGCCGCTTCTCGCTGCCGGATTATCTGTCGTACATCGAAAAGCAAATTATTTTTCGGGCGCTGATCAAAAATCCGCTGGCGCCGCAGGAAGACATCGCCCGCCAGTTGGGCATTCCGCGCTCGACGCTCTCGCGCAAAATCAGCGAGTATCAATTGCGGCTGCGGTAGAATGGAGCGCGGACGGTATTGGATGACGGGAGAGCAATGCGCTATCGAACTTTTTCGCCGAGTGCCCGGCTCACCAGGCACATTGAATGTTTTTGGACATTGGCAAGCTCGGATCAACCTGCCGCCGGTCCCCCGGAGAGAATTATGCCCGATGGCTGTGTTGAGCTGATTTTTAATTTGGCCGATCCTTTCAAACGTTACCATCCCAACCATCAAGTCGAGATTCAACCGCTGGCCCTGGTGGCCGGCCAAATGCGGCATTACGCCATGATCGCGCCGACCGGCCGGGTCAAGCTTTTGGGAATCCGTTTCCATCCCGGCGGCGCCCTTCCTTTTTTTCGTTTTCCTCTGCATGAATTGACGGATCAGATCATTGGCCTCGATGCGGTCTGGCACAAGCTCGGCAGCGAGTTAGCCGCGAGAATATGCGCGGCCTGCTCAACGCGCGAGCGCATCGCGATTATTGAATCGGCCTTAACGGCTCGTCTGGCGCAACGGCATCAAACCGATGCTCTGGTCAACGCCGTGGTCGGCTGGATCGTGCAGCGCAACGGCCTGGTGTCAATCGAACATTTGCAAAAAAATCTCGGCATCAGCAGCCGGCAGCTCGAGCGCAAATTTAAAACGTTCGTCGGCCTCAGTCCAAAATTTCTCTGCCGCATTCTCCGTTTTCAGAAAGTGTTCAAAGCGGTGGAACAGCCTCACGCCGCCAACTGGAGTCACATTGCGTTGGAATGCGGTTACTACGATCAGGCGCATTTCATTCATGATTTCAAAGCCTTCACCGGGCAAAATCCCTCGGCATATTTTGATGCCGATCATCCCATGTCCGAATATTTTACGCGCAAAAATCGCTTGTCGGATTTTTACAATACAATGGAGTAATGTTTTGTATATTGCAGGTAACCGTCCGGACAAAAGAAGATGAATGATTTTAAAACATAAGCAAGTTAAAACTTAAGCAGCCGGGACGGTAAAAATCACATATCAACTCGGAGGTTGGTTATGCGCTTCAAACATTACTCAATTTTATTTGTCAGTTTTTTGATGGCGGGAAACGGTCTCACACAAGAGCCCAAAACAACGATCACCGATTTTGCCTGGCTGGCGGGCTGTTGGGATGGGAGCAGCAGCGGCCGGGAGTCATTAGAACAATGGATGAAGCCGTCCGGCCAAACGATGCTCGGCATGAGCCGCACCGTCGTCAATGGCAAAACTGTGGCGTACGAATTCATTCAACTCCGCGAACAGGACGGTGAAATTTTTTATATCGCGAAACCCTCCGGCCAAGCCGAGGCCTCATTCAAGCTCGTTCAATACAGCAATCATGAGGCGGTGTTTGAAAATCCGCAGCACGATTTTCCGCAGCGCATCATTTATCGTTTGGAAAAAGACGGTGTGCTCGCCGCCGCCATCGAAGGCAACAGCAAAGGCAAGCTCAAACGCATCGATTTTCCGATGAAGCGGGCGAAATGCGAATGAAATAGCAAAAAATAGTTTGTGTATTGCGGTGATTTCACCGCCCGGGCGCTTATTTTTGCGATTTGTTATATCGCGCCATTTATTTTTGCACACAGATTTGAGCGTCCGGGCGGTATTGCATAGTTACGTTTAAAGAAAGTTTTGCCGGAATAAATCACTTGACTTTTTTTCCAAAGAAGATTAACTTTACATATTGTAGAAGTTGGCGTTAAAAGCGAATGTAGCTCAGTTGGTAGAGCTCCGGCTTCCCAAGCCGGTTGTCGCGGGTTCGAGCCCCGTCATTCGCTCCATCTGGTTAGGAAGGCGGATTGTTAATTTTATTTTGACCGGTTGAAATATTTTTCTGTGTCATCCAGCACTCAAGATCACTCGGCAGGCGAAGCTTCTTCGCGGCAGCGGGAAGCGGATGAATTAAGTTCTCTCTGGCAACAACTCATGCCGCCCGTTTCGCGGTACCGTTATTGCCGGTGCAATTGGCTAACGCCGCCTTTTCCCGTGCGGCGCCAAACCTCTTGCCCTGTTACTTTCCCTTCGCGTCCCAATTCACCTCATCTATATTTTATTGAATCCAGCGTGGCGGCTTTGGAATTTTGCCACACGACGAAATCATTTCCGACCTATCTCATGGAGGATAGACATGTTTAGCAAGCAACTCGTGAAAGCAATGCGCAGTGGTTGGGTTATTGGAATTTTAACAGCCAGCCTGGCGTTCGCGCAGTATACGCAACCGATTGGCGACAACGGTAGCGTCGATTGGAGCCAGCAAAAAATCAAAGCCACCGGCATCGGCGCGCCCAATCCGAATATGCCTCCGGGAGCGCAACGCGCGGGCGCGATTACGGCCGCCAAAAGCGATGCGTTGCGCAATCTTTTGGCGACGGCCAAAGGAATGTTTCTCACCTCGGAAACGACGGTGAATAACGCCATCGTCGAAAGCGACGTCATTAAGACCCGGGTTGAAGGTTTCCTGCGCGGCTTCACTGTGGTTGACACCCGCTACATGTCCGACCAATCAGTTGAGGTCGATGTCGAGGTGCCATTGAATGGACTCGCGGATGCCTTATTGCCGCAATCTTTCGGCGGCGGCAGATTGATGAGCGCACAGCCGGTTTGCCCGATGTGCGGCCAGCCGTGGCCGCAAGGCAAAGCCGTGCCGCCGGGCGTGCAGTTGGTAAATCCGGGCGCGGGCAGCCAAGCCGCGACGGGGGGGGCGACCGGCAGTTCCGCCTTTACCGGTTTGATTATTGACGCCAAAGGCTTGGGCGTGATGCCGGCCATGGCACCGAAAGTGGTGGATGAAAACGGCGAAGAAGTCTACGGCTCAAAATACGTCAGCCGTGATTTTGCCGTCAAACAAGGCATGGTGGGTTACGACAAAGACGTGAATGCCGCACGCGGCAACCAACGGGTCACCAACAATCCTCTCATTATAAAAGGCTTGAAAGCCGGCGGCACCAACCATACCGATGTCGTCATTTCCAATGCCGATGCGCAACGGATTCATGCCGCCGCCCAGACGCAGAATTTTCTCAACAACTGCCGGGTGATGATGGTTTTGGATTAAAACGTCAAACGAGAGGCGCAAAATGTACTTCCCTGCGCCCTGCGAGTATGTGTTAAAGATTACGTTTTACAATTGACACGGAACAAAGAATTTTATTCGGAAGGAGCTTCACCATGGGAAAAATAGTTTCCCGCCTAACCGCGGCCGCGCTGGTGTTGATGCTGATCATCGCCGGCATCGGCTGCGGCTCGAAAACGTTGAAAAAAGAATCCGTGCTCGATACGCCGGACAATCATTTTAATCAAGGCATGCGTGAGTTGGAGCGCGGCAATCTGGCCGAAGCGAAGAATGAATTTGTGCGCGCGCAAGGCCTGGATCCGAAATATGCCGAGGCGCATGCCGGCATGGGCCTGGCGCTCGCCATTGAGGCGGAAGGCGCCAAAGATAAGAAAGCGCAAGAAACGCTTTATGACAAAGCCCTTTCCTCGGTGAATGAAGCGCTCGGCAAGAACGATAAATCCGTCGAGAGCTACATCATCAAAGGCCGTATTTACGCCATGCAAATGAAAGGCGACGACTGGATCAAGGAATCCGTCGAGCAGTATGAAAAAGCGCTGAAGCTGAATCCCAACAGCGACAAAGCTTATTTCTACATGGGCGAGGCATACAAAAATGCGTACCAATTCGACCTGTCGGCGAATGCGTACAGCAAAGCCATCGCGATGAAGAGTGAATATGCCGGCCGCGCCGATGCGCAATGGCAGGTGGTGCAGAAAATCCAGCGGGCCGCGCCAGGCACGAAGGTGGGCGCGAAGATCGCCTTGATTCCGGAAATTGATCGCGCCGACTTGGCCGTGCTGTTGTTGGAAGAATTGAAGCTGGCGGAAGTTTTCGCCAAGAAAAAACAGCCGACTTACGACACCGGTTTCAAAGCGCCGGAAGACCCGACGAAAATGGTGACAACCCAAACCCAGCAGATCTCTGGCCCGACCGATATTGCCAATCATTGGGCGAAAAACTGGATTAATGACATCATCAAAATCGGCGGCATGGACGAATTTCCGGATCATACTTTTCATCCGGATGATTTGATTACACGCGCCAATTATGCGATGACGATGCAGCAAATTTTGATTTTGGCGACGAGCGACAAGACGCTGGCGACCAAATATTTTGGCGGCCAGTCGCGTTTTCCGGACATGCGCAGCGATCATTTTGCGTATAACGCCGCGGCGTTGATGGTGGATCGCGGCATCATGACGGCGGACAAGATGTCCGGCGCGTTTACGCCCGAAGGCAAAATGTCCGGCGCCGATGCGCTGCTCGCCATCCGTGATTTTCAAAATGCCTTGCGCATGGAGTTTCGTTAGAAAAGCAAAACCCAAACGACAAACAGCAAAAAGCATATGATGATTCAGCCTTTTGCTGTTTGTTTTTTTGCATTTTATTTTTAACAGGCGAGTTCTGCCGATGAAAAATCTTTTCAGCAAATTTTTGCTGGTGGCGATACTTTGTTTAACGACGATGCCGGTTGTGGCACAACCGGGAAGCACACCGACATCGACTGAAATTACCGTCGTCGGCGTCGGGTCGATCCTGGTCAATGACATTGGGGCGGCGCGCGATCAAGCGATTGAAGACGGCATGCGCAAAGCGGTGCAGCAGGCGCTGGGCACGAATCTCAAATCCGAAACCCTGGTGGAAAATTTTCAACTGGTGGAGGATCGCATACTCACGTGGTCGGCCGGTTATGTGAAAAAATATGAGATTCTGAAAGAAGGCAAGGCGCAAATGGACGCCTACGAGGTGCAGATGCGCGCGCTCGTCAACCTGGCCGAATTGCGCAATGACGACGGGGCGTTAGCGGCGCTATTGGAACGGGAAAATCCGCGGGTGATGGTGATGATCGCCGAGCAAAACATCGGCGATACCAATACTTTGCATTACTTCGAGACCGATCTCACCGCGGCCGAGACCACGATTATTGACGTGTTTCGCAATAAAGGCTTCGAAGTGGTTGATGCGAATCAATCCAAAGAAAACCAACAGCGCGACCAAGTGCTGAGCGCGCTGGAGGGCAATTCGAAAGCAGCCGCGGCGATTGCGGCGGCGCAACATGCGGAGCTGATCATCACCGGCAAGGCGGTGGCCAAGGTGGCGACGGGGTTCAATCTTGGCGGCATGAAATCATGCCAGGCCAATATCACGGCGCGTCTCATCAACGCCGATGATGCCAAAATTGTTGCAACGGCCATCAACAATGCCGCGCAGCCGCATATCGATGAAGTCACCGGCGGCACACTGGCCATTCAAAAGGCGGCGAAAAAATGCGCGGATACGCTCGTGGCGAAAGTCACAGCCGCGGCGCAGAAAAAATTCTACAACCAGGCGACGGTGAATCTGCGCGTGCAGGGTTACCGCGATTATAATGATCTGCAGAAATTCGGCGAAACCATCAAATATTACATGCGCGGGGTGAAAGGCGTGTTTCAACGCAGCGCCGCCGGTGGTTACGCCAATTTTGACATCAAAATTATCGGCAGCGCGCCGCAACTGGCCAGAGAATTGGCCAACAAAAATCTCGAGCCGTTCAAAGTGCAAGTGACGAGTGTAACCGCCAATCGCGTCGATGTTAAAATTGCGAACACAGCGACGCCCGCGACAATGCCGGTCGCGACGGATTCGACGGGAATACAATGAATTCACAACATTAGATTGGTTACAAACTCCTACTCTGAAGCGCTTTGCGAAACTGCTGGCAGAAAACGCGCCGGAGTACGAGCGCGGGTATAAGTATGCGTCGAGAAAAATCAACTATGAAAGAAGAAGTCCTCCCATGAAACGTACATTATCCTCTCTCCTGCTGATTGCGGCGCTGGTGGTTTTTTGGTGCCCCAACACAACCGCCCAAGAAAAAACCAAAGTCGGCAAGAAGCGAATTGTCGTGTTCAATTTTGAAGACAAAACAGATCACACCTGGCATTGGTGGACGGGACAACCGGTAGGACATGGCATGGCTGACATGGTGACGACAGCGCTGGTCAAAAGTGGGCGCTATCGCGTGTTCGAGCGCCAGGAAATTGACCGAGTATTGCAAGAACAGGCTCTCGGCCAGACCGGCGTGATGACGCCGGAAAGCGCGGCGAAGGCCGGCAAAATGCTTGGCGCGGAGATCGCCCTGGTGGGCGCTGTGACGGAATTTGGCCACAAAAAGCAATCGACCGGCGGCGCGCTGAAAAGAATCGGCGTCGGTGCTGCCGTTTCCAAACAATCGGCGACAGTTGGTGTTGATGTGCGCATTGTGAATATTGCCACCGGCGAAATTTTGAAAGCAGACAACGTCCGGAAGGAAAACGCCAAATCCGGCATTTCTGTAGATACGAAAGAAGGCAGTTTTGACAATCAAGCCCAATTTGATGAATCAGTGGTCGGCAAAGCCACGCGCGCCGCAATTGAAGAGATCGTCAAAATGTTGGACGAGCAAACCGGCGGCGATACGCCGTGGGAAGCCAAAGTCGTGATGATGAAAGACGGGCAGGTTATTATCAACGGCGGTTCCGAAACCGGCGTTAAAGTGGGCGAGCATTTCACGGTTTATCGCGGCGGCGAAGAAATGATCGATCCCGACACCGGCGAATCGCTCGGCGCCGAGGAAACCAAAATCGGCGAAATCGAAGTCGTTAACAATAATTTTGGCGGCAAAGGCAAAGCCTCGACGTGCAAAGTTGTTTCCGGCAGCGATTTTCAAAAAGGCGATTTGGTGCGGCAGAAATAGCAAAGAACAAGCGGCAAATTGCAATTTTTTATCCAGTGACGGTACATTAGGAAGAAGGGGCGAGTGGCAATCATCAAAAAATTTTTCTGCCACTTGCCCCTTGCAACTTTTAAGGAGTATACCATGAAAAACTTTCGCCTTGCGGTGCTGGGCATTTTGTTGGTGGGACTGTTGGGGCTGGCCTTCTCTCCCCTGCCTGATTTTAAAACAACGACAGTCACCCAAATGAAGTTCACTGGAATGCTGGGGACGATGATGAAAATGTTCGGCGGCAACAAGCCGATTACCAGCACGCAATATATTCAAGGCCACAAATCCCGCTCGGACAATCTGGATGAAAAGGGGAATTTGACCTCTTCTGCAATTATCGACCTCGATCGCGAAGTGATGATCAATATCGACCACAAGAAAAAAGAGTATACCGAAACCACTTTCGCCGAGTTTCTCCAGCGCCTTAACGAGATGAAGGAGAAAACGAAGCCGCAACCCACCGCAGAAAAAGAGCAACCCGAGGTCAAGATGTCGTTCGATGTAAAAGTCGACCGCACGGGTGAGAAGAAAACCATTGCGGGATATTCGACGGAAAAAGTCATTCTCACCATGACGGCGACCGGCGAAGGAACCGATGCCGAATCCGGCGAAACAGGAAAAGGCGGTATGATGGTCACCTCGACCCATTGGATGGCGAGCAGCGTCAAGGGTTATGAAGAGGTGCAGGCCTTTCAAATGGCCTTTGCCCAAAAACTGGGAGAAAAGGCCGGCGCCAATAGCATGGCGCAATTGTTGGAAAACTTGAAAAAGACGAATCCACAGTTGGCCGAGGCGATGAAAAAATTGGAGCAGGAAGGCAAAAAACTGCAAGGGGTGTCGCTGGTGACAACCACGGTGTTTGAGACCTGGGCCGAGGGCGCCGCCGATCAGGCGCCCCAAGCAGAAAAAGCGGAAGAGTCTAACGCGCCTAAATCCGTCGGCGGCTTGCTCGGCGGTCTCGGCAAAAAGCTTGGACAAAAAGCGGCGAAAAAAGATGAAAGCGCCAGCAATAATGGCCGTGCGGTTCTGCTTGAAAGCACGTCCGAAATTACGGCAATCGGCTCCTCCGCAGTGGAGGCCGGTTTATTCACTGCCCCGGTGGGTTATAAGAAGAAAGAAACGAAATGAAAGGTCTCATCCTCAGCGGCGGCAAGGGCACGCGGCTCTATCCGCTCACGTACACCTCGGCGAAACAACTCATTCCGGTGGCGAATAAACCGGTTTTGTTTCGGGTCATCGAAGCGATTCGCGATGCCGGAATCGAAGACATTGGCATTGTGGTGGGCGATACCGCGCCGGAAATCAAAGCGGCGGCCGGCGATGGCAAGCGCTGGGGCGTGCGGATCACGTACCTCCAACAAGACAAGCCGCTGGGATTGGCGCACGCCGTAAAAATTGCGCGGGAGTTTTTGGGGAACGAACGTTTCGTGATGTTTCTTGGCGACAATGTTATTCAAGGCGGCATCAGTCCATTGATACGGCAGTTTGCGCAAAGCGAGCATAACTCGCAGATCGTGTTGAAGCGTGTGGCGGAGCCGCAGCATTACGGCGTGGCCGAGCTGGAAAACGGGCGCATCATCCGTCTGGTGGAAAAACCGCGCGAGCCGAAAAGCGATCTGGCGCTCGTCGGCGTTTACATGTTTGACCACACAATTTTTGAAGCGGTCGATGCCATTGCGCCTTCCTGGCGCGGCGAGCTGGAAATTACCGATGCGATTCAATGGCTCGTCACCCATGGCCGGCGTGTTTATCCGTATGTGCACGAAGGCTGGTGGATTGATACCGGTAAGCCGATTGACATGTTGGCCGCAAACAGTTTGGTGCTCGATGAATTGGAGCCGCGCGTCGAAGGCCATGTCGACACCGATTCGCGTCTCGAAGGCAAAGTGATTGTCGAAAAAGGCGCGGAAATTATCAACAGTCGGGTGCGCGGGCCGGCGATTATCGGCGAAACGACGCGGATCGTCAACAGCTACGTCGGGCCGTTTACTTCGATTTATCATCACGTGGTTGTGCAAGACAGCGAGCTGGAACATTGCATCGTGCTCGAGCACAGCAAGATCATCGATATTCCGCACCGGCTCGAAGACAGTTTGATCGGCCGGCACGCCGAAATCACCCGTTCGCCGATCAAGCCAAAAGCGTACAAGCTGACATTGGGC
The DNA here is from genome assembly GCA_022072515.1 of bacterium. Taxonomy (GTDB): domain Bacteria; phylum Zhuqueibacterota; class Zhuqueibacteria; order Zhuqueibacterales; family Zhuqueibacteraceae; genus Zhuqueibacter. The sequence continues at coordinate 35,166 of JAJVHT010000085.1, read as the reverse complement.
GATCACAGCCGGGTGGGGATTTTGTAGCCGGTTGCACTGGAGGGCAACAGATAGATTCAAAAAATTAAAGGACACTTGTAATGTTTCTTTATAGGAAAAAGCTTTTCGGTTTAACAATTATACTGCTTGCATTCGCAACAGTCGGCTTTATCGGTTTACAACAAACGCCGCCTGCCACGGCGATCGGCAAAATCAATTTTTTGCTCGGCCGCGAAGGCGAGGTCACCATTCGTCACTTGAATGAGACGAAATGGACGCCGGCCAAATTCAAAATGGATATTTTGAAAGGCGATCAATTGCGCACCGCGGCGGAATCGCGCTGCGAAGTGAAGCTCACCGACGGCAGCATTATTCGCATCGGCGAAAACTCGGTGTTTGATTTTGCCGCATCCAATCTTTCCAAGCACGCACGGCAGGTGGATGCGAATTTGAAAAAAGGCCGGCTGTGGGCCAATGTCACCAAGTCCACCGGCGCCGGCAATAAGTTCGAGGTTAAATCGCCGACGGCGGTGTGCGCCATTCGCGGCACCATTTATCGCATGGACGCGGACAGCACGACGCGCGTGGGTGTTTACGAGGGGAAAGTGGATGTGGGCCCGACCAGTGATTTGCGCCAGCAATTGCAGCAAAACTTTCGCCCGGGCGCGCCGACGCAGATTCCCGGCCCCACCCAAATCCCCGGCCCCTTCCAGGTCTCGCTCGAGCAATGGGTGCAACTGGTGCAGGGCTATCAAATCGAAGTGCGGAATAATGGCCGTTACGCGAAAACAAAAATCGATAGCGTAAAAGAAGCGGGGTCGGATTGGGTGCAGTGGAATAAAGAGCGGGATGAGGCGGTGCAGCGATAGGGCAAAATTAATCTTGCCCTACAAATCTCCCACGATGCGCGCCACGCGAAAACCAATAAAACGCGAAAGTTTGATCGCGCTGTGATCTCGCGCCACACAACGCAACGCCATTTCGTCATTGAACCCGGCGCCGCCGCGCAAGAAGCGTTGTTCTTTTTTCTCATCAATCCACGTCGCGGTCCATTCCCAAACATTGCCGGCCATGTCCATTAAACCCTCCGGCGTGGCGCCAGCCGGGAAAGCATGCACCGGCGTGAGACCTTGCACCGTGCCGTTAAAATTGGCGCGGGTGCTTTGCGGCGCAGCTTCACCCCATGGATATTTGCGCTTGCCCCCTCCAGCCGCCCATTCCCATTCTTCATCAAGCGGCAAGCGATAGACAACGTCATGTGCCCCTTGGCCTTTGCCCCTTGCTTGCTCCGTCAACCAGGCGCAATACGCTTGCGCATCCTCCCAATCCACCCCGACCACCGGGCAATCATCGCCGTTAAATTCCGGATCATCTCCATAAGCCGTGCGCCGATGCTGGGTGGCTTCCACGAAGCGGCGATATAACCGATTGGTGACGGGAAATTTAGACAAATAATAATAATAATTCGGCGCCGGTTTTTTCGCGCCCAGCAAAACGGTGGGCAAAGCAGGCGGGGCAATCAACAAGTATTCTGCATTTTCTTCAGGGCTATTTAGGTAACGCGGTGGCATACGGGTTTCGCTCACCGCGCGCAAACTCAGGAATTGTGAAAGCGCGAGATTACGAATCGCGACGGTGAGATACGGAATTTTAAATTGAATATCTTCAAACATGGCCGTCGCACGGCAAGTCACGATAAACGGGGTATCCGCTCCACACCATTGCTGCGCCGCTTCAATCCACGCGCAAGCCTGGCGACGTTCGTCACCGGCGGGAATTTCATCCAAGCCGTCCACGAGAAAAAAAGCGCGGCGGGCGCGCACGGCCCGTTGCAATCCCTTGGCAGAAATCGGGCAGCTCGTTTGCAGCAACGCTTGCTGCATGCCGGCGAGAACCGGCAAGGCGAAGTCAATTTCTTTAGCGGGAATGTAAAATGGAATGCGCGGTTTGGAAAATCCGAAACGCTGATACACTTCGCGGTCAGTCGAACGGACGGCCAGCACTTGCAAGAGCGTGGTTTTTCCGGAAGTCGGTGCGCCGACCATCAACAATGTTTTCTTCTCATGCAACGCCCGTTGAATAATTTGTTCCACCTCGAAAGTGGTGCTCGGAGATTCGTGAGATGGTTCTTTGGGCAGGTCCGGGTCAGCAGCGGAACGCAAAACATAAACCACGACTTGTTGCCCCATTCCCAGGGCATTCAGAAAGCCGAATTCTTGATTGATTTTTTTTAAATACCGTGCGACTTCACCCCACGACAGGAAAAGCGATATAAAGCCGGCCGGCCATCGCAGCGCCAGCCGCGGCAGGACAGGCCGCCCATGAAAATTCATCAGAAAAAACAACGCTGCTCCCAACCCAGCTCCAGTCCATTCCAGGCCATGTAAGCTGGTCATGCATGCTCCGGTTTTTAAAAAATGCAAATTTGCATTTAAAGCGTACCGGCAAAGCACCGCAGTTGCGGTGAACGCGAATCAGTTTTATTTACGAAAAGGCCACCAGTAAAACAATCCCCGGCCCACCAGCAAAGCGCCGAGTCCGACATAAATCCAGCGCACCATGCCGGTGTTTTTTTGCACAAAGCCGGCCAGGCCATCGGCAACGACTAAGACGCCCAGCACAAACAGGGCCATGCCCCAAATCTGACGATTCATGGCGTTCTCCGTAGAATGAGGTGAACCAACGGGCGCGATACGCTTTATAAAAATTGAAATCTGGTTTTGCGCTGTTGGGCTTCGCTCGTTTAGTTGACTCTTATCTCCACGCCAAAGAGCATCAGCAGCAAAAGGGCAAAACCAAAAACGATACGATACCACGCGAAAACCGCAAAACTGTGGCGTTTGATAAAGGCCATAAAACCGGCGATGACGATCCAGGCCACGATCATTGCGACTAAAAATCCAGTGGCAAACATCATGGCATCGTCGCGGGAAAGCAGCGGCGCGATTTTATAGAGTTTGTACAAGCTGGCCGCGGCCAAAGTTGGAATGGAAAGAAAAAACGAAAACTCCGCCGCTGCCGCATGGCTCAGGCCCGTCATCAGGCCGCCCATAATCGTCGAGGCCGAGCGTGACATGCCGGGAATCAAAGCGGCGCATTGCGCCACGCCGATCCACCATGCCTGCGCAAGACTAATTGATTCCGCGACCTCGGTTTTCATCTGCGGGCGAAATTGCTCGATCAGCAAAATCGCCACGCCGCCAATGATCAAAGCCGCCGCGACGGGCTGCGGCTTGAACAAAACCGTTTCAATGGCATTTTCAAACAACAGGCCCAACACCGCGGCGGGAATGAACGCCAGCGCGACGCCGAACACGAACCGGCGCGCTTGTTCCGGCGCCATCGCCTGGGCTTGCGCCGGCGCCGATTTGCCGAGAATCGCCCGCAGCACGCGCCCGATGCGTTTTCGAAAATAGCCGATCACGGCGAGGGTAGCGCCAAGCTGAATGAATACCGCAAACGCATTGGCTTTCTCGCCCGTAAAATTAAGCCAGTTTTCCGCTAAAATTAAATGGCCGGTCGAGCTGACCGGCAAAAATTCCGTCAAACCTTCAACAATACCTAAAATAATGGCAACAAAAATTTCGTTCATAGAACTCCAGATAACAAGTTTGCAGCAATGCCTTTGGGCCGGAAAACTTCGAGACCAAACTTCATAGCGTATTTTCTCAATTCAGATGTTTGGCGTCGAAAGACACAACTGCGAACTAACGCTTCGTCCGAAAAAACACGCCAACGCAAAATGTCACAATACAACCAAACATGATGTACCACGTAAAAGCAATTTTAGGAATTGTCAATGGCGGCAAACCGCACCAGCCGAGCACGATATTGGCCGTTCCGCTCAGAAGCAACACGGTGACAAAACCGCAAAACATCGCGAAGAGATTGCCGGTATCGTTGCCGCGTTTGCGGGTCAACATGCCGATAAGAAACATGCCGAGCAGCGAGCCGTACGTGTAGCCGAGAATTCCTAACGCGATGGGAATGATGGTTAATTTGGGATTGTGAATCACCGAGTACGCGGCGAGTGCGGCAACGATCACCATCAAGACTGTAAAAACAAAGGTAAAAACACGGGCCGCGAAAACATAATGCTGGTCGCCGGCATTCTTTCGAAGATACGGGGAATAAAAGTCTTTGACAAAACTCGTTGCCAGTGCATTCAGAGCCGCGCTCAGCGAGCCCATCGCCGTGGCGAACACGCCGGCCATGATCAAGCCCCGCAGCCCAACCGGCATTTTATTGATAATGAAATAAGCAAAAACTTCATTCGCCACCACTTCATTATTCTCGCCGCGCGGCAAATTCGCATCCGGCACGAGCTGAAAATAAGCATAAAGAAAAATGCCGATGGTCACGAACGCCAGCGCAATCGGCACATCCGCCACCCCGGAGAGAATGAGCGACAACCGGCTGCGTTTGTAATCTGTTGCCGTCAACATGCGCTGCACCATGTCTTGATCCGTGCCGTGTGTCGCCATCACGAGAAAAATATAACCGATTAATGCGGCAAAAATCGTGTACTCTTGCCCAAGAATGCTCAACACCGCCTCGGACAGCGTGCGTTCTTCCGAGAGGCCGGTTGAGAAAATTTTAAAATTGGCAAAATTATTGGTGCCGGTTTTGATGCCTTCCCAGCCGCCGGGAATGAGATAAACGATGACGGCCAGCGAAATCAGCGCGCCGCCAAACATCACGCTCGCCTGAATGAGATCCGTCCAAATGACGGCTTTGATGCCGCCCATCATCGTGTAAAGGCACGTCACCAACGCCAGCAGGCTGATGGCCATGATATATTGCTGCAAAGTTTGCGGCGCGCCCGTGAGAAATTTCCACGCAACCACCAACACGACCGCGGCGATATAAACCCGCACGCCGCTGGCGAGCACACGGGTGACGAGAAAAATCACGCTGCCGGCCACGCGCGACTTCGGGCCGAAGCGTTTTTCGAGAAATTCGTAAACCGTGTAAACCTGATAATGATAAAATGGCTTGAGAAACAGGTAAGCAATGATCAGGCGCGCGATGATGGTGCCGAGCATCAACTGCACGTAAATCGCGCTTTGCTGGCGATAGCCTTCCGCCGGAATGCCGAGAAACGTGGCGGCGCTGGTTTCGGCGGCGATGATCGAAGCGAGTACAGCCCACCACGGAATCTTGCGGCCGCCGAGCGCGAAGTCTTCCATGCTTTCTTCACGGCGGCCCATATACAAGCCGAGCGCGACGATGAGGACGAAGTACGCAATGATGATCGCCACGTCCCAAAACAGATTGCTCATGCGCGCGTTCCTGCGGTTGGGCGCTCGTTGCTTGTAGCTGGCTGTTGGCTGCTCGTCACCGCTTGGTGATTGCCCGGTTGCCGTTTTTTAGCGGCACCGGAATTTTTGACCTTACTCGGCGTCACCGTTCGGCGCGAGGATTTGGGGCGAGTCGATGGCTTGATGACGGCTTGGCCGTTTCCCGACGATTGGCTTGCGCTGGGCGGCGAAAGCGTTGCCACAGCGGCGCTGGCCGCTGGTAGCAAATTATCCATGGCGCGTTGCTCGTCATTCTCGGCGCCCAGCTTTGCCGGCTTCTCGCACTTGAAGATCACCACGGCCAGCGGTGGGAAAGTGATTTCCGCAGAATATGGCAGATTATGCGAAGGCCTTTCTTCTGCCATCACGCCGCCGGCATTGCCGACATTGCCGCCCCAATAATATTCGGAATCACTGTTCAACACTTCGCGATAAAAGCCCGGAAGCGGCAATCCGATGCGATAATTTTTTCGAATGATCGGCGTAAAATTGCAGGCAAACACGAGAACTTCTTCAGGATTCTTGCCGCGCCGGAAAAATGAAACCAAACTGGCGTCGGCGTCTTGAAAATCGATCCACTGAAAGCCTTCCCATGAATAATCCACTTCATACAGCGCCGGCTCGCGCAGGTAAAGATGATTGAGGTCTTTCACAAATTGCTGCAACTTGCGATGCGACTCATGCTCGAGCAAATGCCAATGAATGCTTTCGGCGTGATTCCATTCCCACCACTGGCCGATCTCGCCGCCCATAAACAGCAGCTTCTTGCCGGGATGGCCATACATAAAAGCGAACGCGGCGCGCAGATTGGCGAATTTTTTCCACACGTCACCGGGCATTTTGTCGAGCAGGGCGCGCTTGCCGTGCACCACCTCATCATGCGACAACACGAGAATGAAATTCTCCGAGAACGCATAAATCATCGAGAAGGTGACGAGATGCTGGTGATACTTGCGATGAATCGGATCTTCCTTCATGTACTTGAGAAAATCGTTCATCCAGCCCATGTTCCATTTGAACGTGAAACCGAGGCCGCCGAGATGCGTTGGGCGCGAGACCATCGGCCACGCCGTCGACTCTTCGGCAATCATCAACACGCCGGGAAAACGTTCGTGCACGATTTCATTGAGCCGGCGGAGAAAATCAATGGCGTCGAGGTTTTCACGGCCGCCGTATTTATTGGGAATCCACTGCCCTTCTTGGCGGGAGTAATCGAGATACAGCATCGAGGCAACGGCATCAACCCGCAGGCCATCGACGTGAAATTTTTCGAACCAATAAACCGCATTGGCGATGAGAAAGTTGCGCACTTCATGGCGGCCGAAATTAAACACGAGTGTGCCCCAATCCGGATGCTCGCCCAGCCGCGGGTCGTCGTGCTCATACAACGCCGTGCCGTCAAAACGCCGCAGCGCGTAATCATCGCGCGGAAAATGCGCCGGCACCCAATCGAGAATGACGCCGATGCCGTGTTGGTGCAAATGATCGACAAAGTAAGCAAAATCCTCCGGTGTGCCATAACGGCTCGTCGGCGCGTAATAACCGGTGACTTGATAACCCCACGACGGATCATACGGGTATTCCATCACCGGCATCAACTCAACATGCGTGAACCCCATTTCTTTCACATATTCGGCGAGTAGAGGCGCCATCTCGCGATAATTGAGCCAATCGTCTTTTTCATTGGATTTGCGCCGCCAGGCGCCGAGATGCACTTCATAAATCGCCATGGGTTTCTCAAACCTCGTCGTCACTCGGCGCTGCACGAGCCACGCTTCGTCATGCCATTCCAGATGATCGAGACGTTGCACAATGGCGGCATTGTTGGGCCGCCGTTCCATGCGAAAGGCGTACGGATCGGTCTTGGTGCGCAACAACCCCTGCCGCGTTTTAATTTCATACTTGTAAATATCGCCTTCCTGCAAACCGGGAATAAAAATTTCCCACACGCCGAGGCCGGGATGAATGCGCATCGGGTACCGGCGGCCATCCCAGCGATTAAAATTGCCGATCACGCTCACCCGCCGCGCATTCGGCGCCCACACGGCGAAATGCACGCCGGTCACGCCGTCGATCGTCAAAACGTGGCTGCCGAGCTTTTCGTAAATTTCATGATGATTGCCTTCACCGAAGAGATGCAGATCAAAATCGCTCAACACCGGCGGGAAACTGTAAGGATCATCGCGGCGCAGCACTTCTCCATCCGGCGCCGTGATTTCAAGTTGATAACGAAAGCGTTCAGGCCGCTCCGAAAAAACGGCTTCAAAAAATCCGGAATCATCGATGCGGGTCATCGACAGCGCCGAGGCAGCAGCATCCATTGCGACGACGCGCGCGGATTGCGCTTCAGGCAAAAAGGCGCGTACCACCATCGCGGTTTTCTCGCCCCCATGCACTACATGCATGCCCAGGACCGCAAACGGGTCGCTGTGATCGCCTTGCAATATTTTTGAAATTTCCGCCGCCGAAACTGTTGGCAATTTTGCTGACACCATCGCATCCATCCTTCTCTCACAATTGAAATTCGTTGCGTTATACTGCTCATCATGTTTGCCGGTTCGCCGGTTAAAACTGGTGCTGGGCGAACCGGCAAACCGGCTCACAAGTGTTTAACATAACAAAGTTTCCCTCGAAAAGCAAGCGCGCTCGCGCAATTTCCCCACAACTGTAAATTAAGTAAATATTTGCTTGTTTTTTTCATATTTTTTTCGTAAAATATTATAACAATAATTACACCGCCGCCGGAAAACGAGCTCTTGTACGGCGACCATCGCCGTAGAAAACTTAGGTTGTTCTTGACTTAAGGAGAATTTGCGCATGCGCAGCGAATCTGTCGACACCCTCATCGGGAAAGATCTTGAAGCTTATTGTGGAAAATGCAAAATTGACACTTGGCATACAGTGACCGCCATCAAGAACGCGAAAATTGCCAAGGTCATGTGTAAAATTTGTAACTCTTACCACGCCTATAAAGCTCCTGCTGCCGAAGCTGAAAAAATAAAGGCGGCCAAAGCCACCACACGGCGGCGCACAACGACGACGCGAACTCCTCGCGGCAAAAAAGATTGGGGAACATTGGTTGGCCAAATTGAGGACCGGCAAGTTGTGGATTATGCCATCTCTGGCGAATTTAGCACGAGCCCGGCTATCCGCCATAAAAATTTTGGTGTAGGTGTGATCACTAAAGTTCACAACAAAAATAAGATCGAGGTGGTTTTCCAGGAAGGAACAAAAATTTTAGCGCAAAATCTCCAAATGGCCTAGACTTTAGTTTAAAGAAAATATCCTGTTTTAGCCGGGTGGCAGAGTATAAAGTTATCACCAACAACTTTTGTGCTTTGCCACTTTTCTTTTATAACTTGCCGCTTGACTTCCCTCCACAAATTGATTACCTTACACAGAATTCCCACAACGACAACGTTGAGTTATGCATCGAATTTTTGCTGTCCCTTACATTCGTTTACTTGTCTGCTGTTGGTGTTTCGGCGTCGCCATACAAATTTCCGGCTGTTCCGACCGTCCGCGACTCAATCCACTCGATCCTCAGAATCCCAGCACTTTGGGCAAGCCCACCGGATTGAGCGCTATTTCCGTGCGGGACACGGTCATGTTGCAGTGGGATCGCCTGGAAGTTCGCGATCTCCAGGGGTTTCGGATTCACCGCCGGGTGATGGGCCAATCGCGCTTTTCGCCAATCGCGCTAACCGCGCCAACGGCAAATTCATTTCGTGAGTTTGGCGTCAATTATGGTCTGCAGCACGTCTATCGCATTACCGCCGTAGCGGCTGCTTTTGAATCTTCGTTCTCGGACAGTGCGATGATTACGCCGGGGCCGACCTTCTCGTGGGTCGCCGATGTCAGCGCCGGCGATCTCGTGCAACTGAGCCATGACGGCAGCCATGAAATTTCTCGCAGCACGGTGTTTGGCCGGCCGTTGCGCTTGAAAGTTGATGCACGGCGCGGTTCCGTTTGGGTGATCGACCGGTTTGGCGGCGACTTCGGCCGCCTCAACATGAGCGGCAAACGCTTCAACACCGATAAACGTATCTACGGTCCGGCCGGCCTGGCAATCGATCACGCCGACGGCAGTGTTTGGGTAGCCGATACGTTGACCTTTGGCCTGATGAAATTTGACAGCACCGGCACGCTGATTCACGCAAATGAATCTTTTAAAAAGCTGGCCGCGTTCGCTGTGCATCCGGCAACTTCCGAATTGTGGGCGCTTGATCGCGCCACGACCAGCGTGCTGATTTTTTCGCGTCTCGGCGAGTTGCGGCGCATCAGCAATGTCGCGTTGCAACGCCCGTTCGATCTCGCCATCGATGCGCGCACCGGCAAAGTTTGGATCGCCGATGGCAATCGCATTTTGCGGCTTGATGAGCGAGGCGAAGCCGAGACCCTGGTCACACCGCCGTTGCGCCGGGCTTATCGAGTCGCGGCTGATGAGGCCACCGGCGGTTGCTGGCTGATCGATTATTCCACGGCGATTCGCAACAGCAATGTGATAAAAATACAAGCGAATGGCGCGATCGCTTTCACGATCTCCGGCTTCGACATTCCAGAGCGTCTCGCAGTGAATCCGTTCGATGGCTCATGCTTGGTCGCCGATTATGGTAATGGCCGCATCGTGCGCCTTTCCGCCGATGGCCGTGACCTGAGTTCGTATGATCGTCTCGCCGCGCCGGTGGATGTCGATACGGCGCCATAATCAGCGCCGGCGTGCGAAACTCTGGTTTTGCCCATTGATCAGACAGAATAATGAAAAATTATCAACCCGCTGACCTCTGGCTTCTTTTTCTCGCCGGCCTCGGCTTGCTGGTGACGATCTGGCTGTTTCCGCCAACCTATCCGCAAGCCGGTTTGTACGGCAGCAAATCCCGCGATGAGATCATACGCCAAGCGGATGTCATTTTGGACGCACTGCAATTTTCCAGGCAGGGTATGGAG
>JAJVHT010000085.1:16177-24840 GCA_022072515.1 bacterium | reverse complement strand
GACGATCTGGCTGTTTCCGCCAACCTATCCGCAAGCCGGTTTGTACGGCAGCAAATCCCGCGATGAGATCATACGCCAAGCGGATGTCATTTTGGACGCACTGCAATTTTCCAGGCAGGGTATGGAGCCGATGGTTGATTTGCGCCCCAATCGCGAGTTGATGGCTTTCGGGCAAGTAAATTTCCGCACGGAACAGGCAAACGACATGTTTCGCCGCGATCTTCCCGCTTTTTTCTGGAATGTGCGGTACAACAACCCTTCTTTGGTCAAATCTTTATTGCAAAGCGGCAGCGCTGAAGAGCGCGCCAAACTGGCTCTCGAACAACACCTGTATGGCGAAGCGCGTTTGCAATTCGACACGCAGGGGCGTTTACTCGCCGTTGATTGCAACGCCAACAGCAGCGCCGACTCGCTGCCACTCTATCCGCAGGAGGCGCAAGCCCTGGCTTTGCAGCTTATTGCGTTTTCGCCATTGGGTGATACCAGTGGCGTTGTCTTGGAAAAATCTCAGGCGCTCAAACAAAAGAAGCGCGTTGATTATGCTTTTGTCTGGAAAACGCCGACGCCGATGGTCGGCCTCAAAGCCCGCCTCGAAGCTAATGTTCAAGGCGCACGCATTGAACATTGGCAATTGCACTACGTCCCGGAAATCTCCGTCTATAAATCGGAGGTTGGCCTGCAAATGCTGAGTCGCCTGCTGGCTTTTCTGCTCATTGCAATTTGGGCGGGTTATTATTTCTTCAAAAAATTACGCGCCGACGAAATTAGTCTCAAGGCCGGCCGCGCGGCCGCAATTATGGCCGCGCTCAGCTTCATCACGGTAACCTTCACCGATACAACGCAGACTTTTTTTATCCAACTCGTGAACGCCATTATTTCGCCGGGTTTTATCTTTCTGGGTTTCGTCATTCTTTACGGCACCGGCGAAAGTTTGATGCGCAATCTCGGCCATGATCGCCTGCTCAGTTTCGGCGCGGCCCAGCACGGGCGTTGGTGGTTTCGTCCGGTCGGCGCAAGTTTTTGGCGCGGACCGGCGTTGGCTTTTCTCCTGCTCGGCGGCGTGACGGTTTTGTTAAATCGCTTTGGCCCGCTGGTGCACGTACAATGCAACTTGCAACTTGAAAACGAAATACTGCGGCATTACACGGCGACGATTCCATCCTTAAGCGTTTTCAGCGAGACGGTTTATTATGGCCTTTTTATCGAGATCAGCTATCGCCTGTTTTTGGTTTCGGCGTTGTCGCGTTTTATCGACAAGCAGTGGCTGATCGTCGTGCTTGTTGGCCTGGCCAACGCACTGTGGCCACTGCCCTGGCTGGAAATAGCACCCTTCGCCTTCGCATTCTTTATTCATTTTTTGTTGGGAATGGCGCTCGCCTTGATTTATCTGCGTTTTGATCTGTTAACGAGCCTGTTGACCACGTTGTCACTGCCGCTGCTTTTTTACGGTTTCAACTTTCTGCATACAGGCAAAATTATTAATCCATTGCATGGCTGGACGTTGCTGGCACTCCCCCTCCTTTTCATCTTCGGTGGACAAATTATCCGGCGCGCCGGAAAAACAGTGATCGATACCCGCGCGTTGCAGCCGGATTATCTTGACCGCCTCGCCGAAAAAGAGCGCATGAAACGCGAATTAGAAATCGCGCGACAGGTGCAGCTTAGCTTTCTGCCGCGCCAACTGCCCAAACTACCAGGTTTGGATATTGCCGCGCTCTGCATTCCGGCCAATGAAGTCGGCGGTGACTACTACGACTTTGTGAAACTCAGCGATCATCACCTTGGCGTGCTCATCGGCGATGTTTCCGGCAAAGGCGTTTCCGCCGCCTTTTACATGACGCTCACCAAAGGCATTATCAAATCCTCCGTGCAAGAAAGCCTGTCTCCCGCGCAAGTGTTGATTCGCGCCAACCAGCTCTTTTATGACAATGTCGAACGCGGCATTTTTGTCAGCTTGATTTATGGCGTGTTCGATCTGGAGAAACGCCTCTTCACCTCCGCGTGCGCCGGCCACAATCCGATTTTGCTGAGGCGCCGGCAACAACAACACCCGACCTTTGTGTCGCCCGGCGGTCTGGCCCTCGGGTTGGAGCGTGGTGAAATTTTTGCCAGAAACATTCATGAGCAAACCACGGTCTTAAATGACGGCGACGTTTATGTTTTTTACACGGACGGTTTCACCGAAGCGATGAATGGCCGTCAGGAAGAATTTGGCGAATCTCGCCTGATCGCGGTGCTGTCCAACGGTAGTGGCACTTCCAGTTTGGATACGATCAACAATCTCCGCAACACGGTGCAAATTTTTACCGGCGCGGCGCCGCAGCACGATGACATGACGATGGTGGTGGTGCGAATTAGCGAAGACCAAACATAACTATTCAGCTATTTTACCGCCGGGCGCTTATTTTTGTGATTTGTTATATCGCGCCAATTTATTCTTGCACGCAGATTTTAGCGCCCGGGCGGTACTGAATAGTTATGGCCAAACGATCTAAAAATTTGCAATTGCAAATTTTAAATTGCACATTGTGGGTATATCGTAACTATTCCGTCCCGTCCGGGCGCTTAGTTCTGTGCGCGAAAGTAAGTTTGCCAGATTGAACAAATCTCCTGAAATGCGCGCCCGGGTGGTGCAACAACTGAATTGTTACTGTAAATCTATATTAACAGGAATACCATGCCCAAGTCCATTCTCAATGTAGCTCAAATTCGTAAACAATTTCCGGCGCTCCAACAATACATGCCGAATGGAAATCCCTTCATCTACTTCGACGGCCCCGGCGGCACGCAAGTGCCGCAACGTGTAATTGAGGCGATGACGGAATATCTTATTAAAATGAATGCGAACAAACACGGCCTCTTTGGGACGAGCCAAAAATCCGACGCCGTGCTTGAGGCGGCGCATGCCGCGTTGGCGGATTTTCTCAACGCCGCGCCAAATGAAATCGCGTTTGGCAACAACATGACGACGTTAACGTTTCATCTCAGCCGCAGCATCGGCGCGACACTGCAACCAGGCGATGAAATCATCGTCACCCGGCTCGACCATGATGCCAATATTTCGCCATGGTTGGCGCTGCAAGAGAAAGGCGCTGTCATTCGCTGGTGGGATATGAATCCGGAGAATTGCACACTGGACCCGGCGGCGCTCGAAAAACTGTTAACTTCCCGCACCAAGCTGCTTGCCGTCGGTTACGCGTCCAATGCCGTCGGCACCATCAATGAGGTCAAGCGGCTGGCACAAATTGTCCACGCCGCCGGCGCCATGATTTTTGTCGATGCCGTCCACTACGCTCCGCATGGTCCGATCGACGTGCAAGATATCGACTGCGATTTTCTCGCTTGTTCCGTTTACAAATTCTTCGGCCCGCATGTCGGGGTCTTGTACGGCAAATATCCACTGTTGGAAAAATTACCGCCCTACAAAGTCCGGCCGCAGGAAAATGATCCGCCGCATAAATTTGAAACCGGTACGCTCAATCACGAAGGTATCGCCGGCGCGGCTGCCGCCATTGACTATTTGGCCGAAATCGGGAAAAGTTACGGCGTTCAATTTGCGAATGCCTACTCGCAATTCTCGGGACGCCGGCGCGACTTGAAAATGGCCATGCACGCCATTCAAGCCTATGAAAATCATTTGAGTTTATATCTTGCCAGCGAGCTGAAGAAAATATCAGGTTTGAAAATTTACGGCCTCACGGCGACCAAAGATTTCGGACAGCGGACCCCGACCTTCGCGATTCGCCTCCCTAACGTCGCGCCTGCAGAAATCGCCCAACGCCTCGGCGAACAAGGTATCTTCGTGTGGGACGGTAATTTCTACGCGCTCGAAGTCACCACGCGCCTCGGGGTTGAAGAACATGGCGGCGTGGTGCGTATCGGACTGGCACATTACAATACCGTCGAAGAAATTGATCGTTTAATTGTCGCGTTGCGAAAAATGATTTAAGTGCGACCCCCAATTTTTATATTCACAACTTTTTCAACCGGCAAACTGGCCAACGTTTTTCCTCATATGCCCAAAAAGAAACCTAAAGCGACCGCCACCCAAACCATTCTGCTGGCGGGTGGCGCGCCGCTGTCAACGGAAACCACATTAGTGGACGAAAAAGGCAAACGCCGGCGGCAAGTCAAAACTTTGTTTCGGCGGCCGCTGCCGTTGCCACTGGCGCTGATCATTTTTGGCGCCACCAGTTTGGCCGTGTTCTTGCTCAACGGCGTCTTTTTTGCCGTCGGCGATTTCGTGCCGAGCCTGATCCGGCCGATCCGCGATTTGGTGCTCGTCGCCAGTATGGCGCTGCTGCTGCCGTCCCTGGCGGCCAGCCGTTTTATTGAAAAACGCAACGTCAGAAAAGCGCTGCTGAATGTGTTTTGGGGCATCGCCGGCGCGAATGGGTTGCTCGGCATTGCCAATCTCATCAGCGGCGAAGATGGCGAATTGCTTTTCTCTTCCTCGCGAACTTTTTTTGCCACCACGCTGATTAGCGTTCTCGTTTCGCTGTTGACGCTCGCCTTGTGGCCGCAAATCCGCAGCCTGGTGTTTTACAAAAGCAAACGCGACACTGCCAGAAATTTTCGCCTGCTGGCGTTGGGCGGCGCCATTTATCTCGGCTATCGCATTCTCGCCGGCATCGATTCGAGCGATTTTTTCAGCGGCGGCAATGTCGGGAGAATCATTACTTTCGTCCTGATTTTTTTTATGGTGATCAATGGCACGCGCCACGCCTGGATTCGCCATCTCAACCGCAAACAAAAATGGGCGGCGTTTTGGCTGGGCGCGATCACGCTGGCGTTGTCGATTGCAGCCTTGCGCGAAATCGCCCAGGAACGCTATGCCGAGCATAGCATCGCGCTCTATAATTTCGTCTCCGGCTCGTTTCTCTTTTTTGCCATTTACAGTGGCATGTCTCTATTGGCGCTGTTGATACAACTTCCCACCGCTGGCTTGTTTGATGAAAAGATGCGCGAAATTCAAACCCTTCGCGAGTTGAGCAGCAGCATCATTTCCGAGCTGGATATCAACAACCTGGTGCGGACCATCACCGAAAAAGCCGTGCAAGTCACCAAAGCTGACGCGGCCTGGTTGGAGTTGCTCGATGAAAAAAGCGGCAAGCTGAAGCTCACCAGCGCAATCAATCTCACGCAAGCCGAAAGCGCCAATCTCAATCTCGATCGTCATCAAGGCATCACCGGTTGGATTTGTGAGCAACGCAAGCCGATACTCGTCAATGAAATTGAAGATGATGAACGGACGGCTTATCTTAAAAAATGGAAAGGGAACATTGCCGCGCTGATCGGGGTGCCGTTGCTTTCCAAAGGCCGCCCGCTCGGCGTGCTCTTTTCCGCGAAAAGTGATCCGTGGAGTTTCGATCAGTTTGACCGCGACATGCTGCAGGCATTTGCCAACCAGGCCGCCGTGGCGATTGATAACGCCAATTTATGGCAGGAGTCGATTGAGCGTGAGCGCCTCGCCCAAACCTTGCAAATCGCCCACGACGCGCAAATGAAGCTGTTGCCGAAACGCATGCCGGTCGTGCCGAATGTCGAGGTCGCCGCCTTCGCTGAGACGGCCAATGAGGTCGGCGGTGATTATTTCGATTTCTTTGAATATCCGGATCGCTTGGGGGTCGTCATTGGCGATGTCTCCGGCAAAGGGGCGGCAGCCGCCTTTCACATGGCGGAGATGAAAGGCATCATCGAGTCGTACAGCCGTATTTATCATTCGCCGCGCGATGTGCTCATGCACGCCAACGCCGCGCTGTTTCGCAGCATTGAAAGCTCGGCGTTTGTGAGTCTGATTTATGCGCAGGTTGATTACGAGCGCCAGGAAATGCTGTACAGCCGCGCCGGCCATTGCCCGATTATTTTCGTGCGCACCAATGAGCCGCCGCGCATCTTGCAGCCGGACGGTATCGCGCTCGGCCTCGATGGCGGCGATCTCTTCGACAAAGTCATCACCGAAGACCGCATTCAATTGCAAAAGGATGATGTGCTCGTTTTCTACACCGATGGGGTCACCGAAGCGATGAACGAGCAGGCGCGCGAGTTCGAAGAGTCGCGCCTGGTGGAATTGGCCGGCACGTTGGGTGGCAAAAGCAGCCAGGAGATTCTTTCGACCATCGTTGAGTCCGTCCGGCGTTTTGTCGGACCGGCAAAATCGCATGATGATTACACCGTCGTGGTGTTGAAGATGAAATAAAAATTTCCCTATTGCGTATTTGTTTTTTAACGCGCCGCCGGCGGCGCTTCGCGTGAAAACACGTCAATCCCACTGGCCCCAAATATGCAAATAAAATATTGCTTTTTTAAAATACGTTTTATAAATTTACGGTGTAAATAACAGTACACCGTTTTTTACGCTTGTAACTGCAAGACCGCTGTCGTCACTCATTCGTTCGCCCTTTCTTGGGACCGGACCGGCAGGGAACAAAAAATCGCGCCGGGCGATTTTTTTGTTTAAAGCAGGCTACAGGCCGGTGGTACAGGTCATTTCATCTTCAAGAAAGGACGTTTCCTATGGAAACGGGAAAAGTGAAGTGGTTTAACAACTCCAAGGGTTTTGGCTTTATCGCACGTGAGAACGGTGAAGATGTTTTCGTGCACTATAAAGCCATCGTCGGCGAAGGCTACAAGTCTTTGCAAGAAGGCGACACCGTCCAATTCGAAGTCGAGAAAGGTCCCAAAGGTTGGCAAGCCACGAAAGTGACGAAGTTATAACCAAAACTTTTCCGAAAAAAGACCCCGCTCCGGCAACGGTAACGGGGTCTTTTTTTTAACAACGGATTTCACAGGTGGCGCGGATTTAGGTCGTAGTGTGAACTTCTTGCCGTGACTTTTCTCTCTGCTCCTTGCTCCCCACGTTACGTTGGTAAATCCCCTTGCATTTTCCAATAAAATCCATACATTATTATTCGGGAGTAAAGGGAAAACGGCAAAATTGAATCGTGAAGTAAAAATAAACTGCGGGAAATCTTGCGGAGATCGGATATGATTCATGAAAAAATCGCTCCAGGATTGATGGTGGCATTGGAAGACTACCACAGAAAGGGAGCGGCCGGCTTGGCGGCACATAAAAAATTACTCGGTGTCATCGTTGATGAAGACAGCCCTAAACCGGCGCGGGCGGTGGTGTTTATTCGCTGCGAAGAAAACGCTAATCTCGAGCATCTCGGGGCCAGCCAAATCCGGGTGAACCAGGCGCACGGCGCAATCAGGACGGTTTTTCTGCCGCTCACGCGGCTCGGCGAGCTTTCGGATGATGCGGCCGTGCAGCGCATCATTCCGTCGCGCTATTTGCAGCCGTTTATGGATGTGGCGCCGGGCAAAGTGCATCTGCCGGAATTTCGCCTCAAAACCAATTTGAGCGGCAAAGGCGTCATCATCGGCATCGTCGACAGCGGCATTGACCCCAAGCATCCGGCGTTTAAAGACCGCATTTTGCGCATTTGGGATCAAACGTTGCCGGGG
Organism: bacterium; assembly: GCA_022072515.1. Lineage (GTDB taxonomy): Bacteria > Zhuqueibacterota > Zhuqueibacteria > Zhuqueibacterales > Zhuqueibacteraceae > Zhuqueibacter. The sequence continues at coordinate 17,373 of JAJVHT010000085.1, read as the reverse complement.
CCGGGAGTCCTGGAAGGAGAATATGGCGCAGAATTTAGCGGGGGATTGCTGCAGGTGTCGCGCGATACACAGGGTCATGGCACCCATGTCGCTGGAATTGCTGCCGGTGCGGATTCGACTTATGGCGGCGTTGCGCCGGCGGCGGAACTGATCATCGTCAAATCATCATTTCAAGAGGCGCACATTGCCGATGGCGTGCGCTATATTTTTCGAGTCGCCAGCGAAATGGGCCGGCCGGCAGTGGTAAATTTGAGCTTGGGCGGCCACGGCGACCCCCATGATGGCAGCGATCCGTTGTCACAAATTATTGATGCCGAATCTGGGCCGGGACGAATCGTTTGTTGTGCCGCCGGCAATGAGGGCAACGATAATATCCACGCGCAAATCGCCGTACCGCAAGGCGGCAATCGCACGATTCTCTTTCACGTTCCCCCCTCTGGCGGTGAAGACGCCGTGCGTTTCTCCGCCTTGAATGGTTGGTACTCCGGCCGCGATCAATTCGAGATGGCGGTGCGCACGCCCAATGGTTTTCAGACGCCGTACCAGGGCGTCATTGCGGATGGTTCGCCGATGCGGGTTTACGATCTGCCAGATGGCCGCGTGCGTATTTCCACGCCCGCCGCAGATCCCACGAATGACGATTATAATTTTCTGATTGAGATCTTGCCGTCCAATGGTTCGTTTAATCCGGTGACACCCGGCACGTGGCGTTTGCGTTTGCGCGGGGTGCAGGTGAATAATGGCCAGGTCGATGTGTGGGCGCTGGACAACAGCCAGCAGCTCGATGTGGTGTTTATCGCCCGCAGTGTGCAAGACACGATGAAAATCGGTTCGCCGGGCGCCGCGGCGCGCGCCATTACCGTCGCTTCCTATAACACCAAAACGCGCTGGCGCGATCGTGAGGGCGGATGGCGCGAAATGGGAATCGATCTCGACGACATTTCTGATTTTAGCAGTGAGGGCCCGTTGCGTAACGGCGGCCACAAGCCGGAGGTCGCCGCGCCCGGCGCGATGATTGCTTCGGCGCTTTCCGGCGACTCCTCGGTTCAACCGGCCTACATCGTCGCGCCCGGTTATCGCGTGATGGCAGGTACGAGCATGGCAACGCCGTTCGTCGCCGGCCTGGTCGCGCTGCTATTGGAGCGTGAGCCTGATCTGGATCCGGAAACCATTAAAGCCCGCTTGCGTGAAAATAG
>JAJVHT010000085.1:0-16077 GCA_022072515.1 bacterium | reverse complement strand
CTAACGTCCCGTTCGTCGGAGTTTAGAGACGGGGAAAGCAGGGATGAGAAAATTTCTTTAATGTCGTTGTAATTCTCGGGGCATAGCGCAGACCGGCTAGCGCACCTGGTTTGGGACCAGGGGGTCGCAGGTTCAAATCCTGCTGCCCCGACAGTTGAAAAGCAAAAAGAAAAAGGCAAACAGTAAACGGCAATAGAACTTTCGCGCCAGTAGCTCAATCGGATAGAGCAGCAGCCTTCTAAGCTGCGGGCTGGGGGTTCGATTCCCTCCTGGCGCACGGGATGAAAGATGAGAACCAGAAAACAGGCGTCAAGCTTTCGGGTTCTCATCTCTCAACCCCAAACGGTGGGTGTAGCTCAGTTGGTTAGAGCACCAGATTGTGGCTCTGGTGGCCGTGGGTTCAAATCCCATCACCCACCCCGATGAGAAACGAAACGCGTGAGGTTGACATATTAAATTTTAAAGACGACATAATTGGTTAAACACTGTCCCCATCGTCTAGGGGCCTAGGACACCGCCCTTTCACGGCGGTAACACGGGTTCGAATCCCGTTGGGGACGCCAAAACGCCCAAAAGTGTTTGATGCACTTTTGGGCGTTATTATTTCCGCCGCTTGTCATAAGCTGCGGCGGAGAAATTTGTTTTTCATCTTCCCCCTATTTCAAATCAAAAGGGAAACCGATATATAAGCAAATGTTGCGCCCGATGTTGTTGAAACCGATGCTGGGAACATTAAAGCTGCCGGGCTTCAAGCGCGAGAGATGATCGTAATAAACGGTGCTGAAGAGATTGCGGCACACCAAGTTCAAGTCCGTTGGGCGCCCCAACAGATTCGCGTTGCCGCCCACGGCGAGGTCGACCAACGTATAGCCGGGGCTGGCTTTTTCTGTTGGCGCCAGGTGGTCTTGAGAAAAGACCTTTGTCACCGTGAGCTTCAGATAGCTATCACGTAGCGGCTGGGTGCGGCGCGAAGTCACTTTGAGCGCGTTGCTCCATTTATCGCCGGGCATCAACGGTAAATAACCGCCATCGGCACGCTTGCCAATGACCTTGGAAAAATTGCTGCGAAAATCCAACCAGGCGATAGCCGGCGGAATCCAATCCAGGCTCGCTTCCATTCCCCGCAAATTCGCCTCCGTTTGCAGAAAACGATAAACGCGAAATCCTTGCATCTGCTCCGTGGTGGGCGCCAGATAGATATAATCGTCAAAGTGATCGCGAAACATGGCGGCTTCGAGCGCGAAAGCCGCGGTTGCGTAACGCGCGCTCAAATCGATCTCAAAATTCTTTTCATTTTTCAACGCGGCGTCGCCGATTTCATAATTCAGCGTGCCCTCGTGCAAACCATTGGAGGAAAGCTCCGCCAAATTCGACGCGTCTAAAATGAGGGTTGAACAATATACCAAATCATTGGCGAGAAAGCAAGGTTGGCTTCACTTGAACACCCGGTGGTGGGATGCTATGCAAAATGCGATCAAATTGTGTTGAATTACAGCTTGACTTTCAGGCAAAAGCTATCTATTTTATTCACAGCTTAAAATTCCTATCAAATTTGCCGAAGAATTGCATGAAAACCATTTCGGAAAATTTACTCAAAGAGATCACGCAACGTCTCGTGGCAGAGTTACAACCGGAAAAAATTATTCTCTTCGGATCGCATGCTTGGGGACAGCCGAAAGATGACAGTGATCTCGATTTGTTGGTCATCGTCACAGAAAGCAACGAGCCACCGACAAAACGGGCGACGCGTGCCCATCGCAGCTTGATTGGAATGGGCGTGCCAAAGGATATTTTGGTTTACACGCGCGCAGAAGTGGAGCGTCACAGCCGTGTGTATGCGTCGTTAATTAGCGAAGTGTTGGAACGAGGGAGAGTGTTATATGGATGAAATCAAGCGTGATTTACTCAAAGCGTGGCTGGTCAAAGCGCAACATGATCTGGCCGCTGCACGAAAACTTTCTGCGGAACCAGACTCCTACCTTGATACGGCCATTTACCACTGCCAACAAGCCGCTGAAAAAGCGCTCAAAGCCTTCCTTGTTTTTCATGACCAACGGTTCGAAAAAACACACGATTTAGAAGTTTTGATCGGATTGGCGCAACCCTACGAAGCCAAGTTCTCAACCTTTCTCAACACGGCTGTGCTCCTCACTCCTTATGTCGCTGCGTTTCGCTATCCCGGCGATTTCCTTGACCCGACGCGGGAACAATTCGATGAGGCGCTGAGCGCGGCTGATAGTGTTTGGCAATTTGTGCTTTCGGTCTTGCCGGCGGAAGTTCATCCATAGATTGCATCTTGCGTCTAGAACGAAACAACAGTTTCAGCAGTTGATCGTGAATTAAAAAGTAGTCTCATCTACTTCCCCTCCACCGCCTCCATCAAAATCCATCCCGCCGGGTCGATTTCTAATTTCGGGTTGCCACTAAATTGATAGCGCTGCCAGGTTGAAGTCACGTCAACGCGCTTGACGGAGATTTTATCGCCAACCGTGGCGCGCACTTCGACCGGCAGGCGGAAGCCTTCGTCGCGCCAACGGATTTCCAACTCGGTGGAAGCGTCCGGTTTGGACGTGATTTTATATTCGAGCGTCGGTGGCTTGGCGGTGTAGAGATATTGCTGGAAGAACCAACTCAAATCCTGGCCGCTTTTGCGATTCACCAGATCGATGAAATCTTGCGAGACGACCCGGTTTTGATAGGTGTAGGCCGGATCCGTCGCAAAAGTTTTGAGCACATCCAACAACAGCGAGTCACCGATAAAATAACGCAGCGTATGCAGAACCACCGCGGCTTTGGCGTAAATATCGTCATTATAAGATTCTGAGGTGGTGGCGTCGCGTTTGGGCACGATCGGCTGGCGGTTGCGGATGCGGCGGCGCAAATTCTCTTTCACATATTTGTGATAGGCTTCGGGGCCGAATTTATCACCGAGGAACAGCGCTTCCGCATAGCTGCAAATGCCTTCATGAATCCAAAAATCCGCCCAATCCCGCACGGTGACTTTATTACCCCACCATTCGTGCCCCATCTCATGCAGCATGAGCCAATCGTAGCCATATTGATTGTTGCGAAAATGATTGCCGTACGCATTGATCGTCTGATGCTCCATGCCCAGATAATACGTGTGCGCCAATCCGAACTTCTCTTTGAGCCATGGATACTCGCCGAAATATTTCGCGTAGAAATGCAAAAACTCCTCGGCCATTGCCACCAGCGCCGGGCCTTTGGCGGAGTCCGCTTTTAAAACGTAAAACGTAATGTCCATTGTACCAGTGGCGCCGCGATACGGACGGCGGACGACAGCGTAATCGCCAATGTTGATGGAGACGTTATAGTTGTTGATCGGATACCGCGTCTTCCACTGAAACGTCTTCCACCCTTTTTCGGCGGGAACGATGGCTTGCAACAAACCGTTGGTGGCGCAATACAACGAATCCGGAATGGTGATGTTGATGCCGGCGCTGTCCGGCTCGTCGCTGGGATGATCTTTGCACGGCCACCAAATTTTGCCGCCCTCGCCCTGGCACGAGACGCCGATCCACGGCTTGCCGTTGCCATCCTTGCTCCAGTTGAAGCCGCCTTCCCATGGCGGGCGATTCGCGACCGGCGGCTTGCCGGCATAATAAACCCGAAAGTTGGCGCGCTGGCCAGCCGCTAATTTCTCCGCCAATGCCGCCTTGATTTTGTGCTTTTGATGCATGAACGCCAACGGTTTTCCCTCGCGTTCAATTTTGCTGATGGTGAAAAAATTGACGAGATCAAGCTCGAGCGAATCCATGGCCGGGACCGTGCTTTCGAGCAGCACGTCGACATAGCCGGAAAGATTTTGCTGCGCCGGATCGACTTTGAGATTTAACTCATAATATTTGACATCGTATTTTGCGGCATTGGCGGTGAGCACGCCGCCGGAAGCAAACGTGCCGAACTGGCGCGCGTAGGAATAATTTGCGGCAGTTGCCGTGAAAAAGAACGCCAGTAGAATGGCGGCTTGCAGTTTGAGTTTCATGGGTTCTCGCTTTAGAATTTGAAACTGCAATAAAATATTTGCCGGAGTGAAAGTCAAGCAAATTTTTATCTTAACATATTCTTAACATACCCTTAATCCTGCAATAATGCCCGCCCTGTATCTTGGATTAACCTAATTGCAGCCTTTGGTCAGGAGACTGCGAGCCTATGAAAAACTCATTAAATCCCCTGCAGTCAACTTTTTTAAATTCACCTCTTGTGCTTAGGGTGGAATTTTATTATCTTGTTAACCGGAAAGGAGAAGATTATTCTCGCCACTGAACAAAACTCCGCTCTAAATGAGAAAGATTTTGGCATGACATCGCACTTCGAAGAAAGCCTGCAGCGTGGGATCGATTTGATCCGCAGTAAAGTGATTGAGATGGGCAGTTTAGCCGAGCGCGCGATGCAAGGCGCTTTGCAAGCGCTTGTCGAACGCAACCGCCAAGTGGCTTATTCGGTCATTCTGCGGGATCAATATATCGACGAATTGGAAAAAGAGCTTGACCGGTTGTGTTTGGAATTTTTGGTACGGCAACAGCCCGTGGGCGCGCATTTGCGCTTCGTGTTTGCCACTATCAAAATCAACAATGAGCTCGAGCGCATCGGTGATTATGCCGAAAGTGTGGCGCGGCACTTTCTCCGCATCAATGCGCTGGAGCCACAGCCGGCGTACGACAAGTTCGTCGAGATTGCCAATATGTCGATTCCGATGTTGCGCAACGCCGTCAAAGCTTTCATCGACCAAAACGCGGAATTGGCGCGCGCGACTACGGCCCTGGAAGACAAGGTCGACGGCATCCGCAACGCTATTCATGAAGATTTGGTGCGCTTGCGCGAGGAAGGCAATTTGCCGCTGGGCATGCTCGGACCGCTGATGATCATCGCCAGCCGCTTCGAGCGTGTCGCCGACCAGGCATGCAACATCTGTGAAGAAGTGCTGTTCATGTGTTCCGGCGAATACATCAAGCACAAGGGCGGCGAAGTTCTGCGGGTGCTCTTCGTGGATGATGGCAATTCATGCGTGAGCCAGATGGCCGAAGGCATCGCCAATGCGTTGAATCAGTCTAAGTTTGTCTTCAGCAGCGCCGGCGTTTCGCCGCGGCCGATCGATCCGCGTACGGCGCGTTTCATGACGGACAAGGGGATCGACATTTCGCGGCAAACTTCGAAGTATCTCAATCAAGTTCCGAACCTCGATCATTATCAAGTCGTCATCGCGTTGAGCAAAAATGCGGAAGTGGCATTTCCGCAGCCTCCGACGAAGACGGTGAGCATCGATTGGAGAATTGAGGAGCCCTCAAAAATTACCGGAACCGCGGAGGAAGTTCGCGCCGCGTATGAACAGGCGTTTAAGTTTTTGGAAACCCATATCCGAGATTTAGTGGGAGCGATTCTCGGCGATGGCAAAAATTGAGCAAGTATCCGATAGAACCGAAGGAGAAGGAATAATGAAGAACATAAAATTTACTCTGCGTGTGAGTGCCTTGATGGCCGTTGGCGCGTTCTTACTGCAAATGGGCTGTGCCAAGAAAAGCGAGGACGGCGGTACACCAGCCGAAAAAGTGAGCATCCAAAATCAAGGCTCCGACACGATGGTGAACCTGGCGCAAGCTTGGGCTGAGGCCTATTCAAGCGTCGATTCGGCCGTGTCTGTTGAAGTTTCGGGCGGCGGCTCAGGAACCGGCGTGGCGGCGTTGATCAATGGCACTGTCGATATTGCCAACAGCAGCCGCAAATTGGAGGAAGGCGAACGCGCCAAAGCACAACAAAACACCGGCAAAGAGCCGAAAGAATACATGGTGGGTTATGACGCGCTGGCGATTTTCGTGCACAAAGATAACCCTCTGAACGAAATCACGCTGGAACAGCTTGCCGCAATTTACAGCGCCGACGGCAACGTCACCAAGTGGTCGCAGCTTGGCGTCCAAAATGCGGGATGCGCCAATGATGAGATCATTCGCATCAGCCGGCAAAACAATTCCGGCACCTATCATTATTTCCGTGAAGCCATTCTGGGAAAAGGCCATGATTTCCGGCTCGGCTCGGTCGACATGAATGGCTCGAAGGACGTCGTCGATTTGGTCAGCAAAACGCCGTGCGCCATCGGCTACAGCGGTATGGGTTACGCTACGCATGACGTCAAAGTCCTGCACGTCGCCAAGAAGGCCGGTGATCCGTATGTGGCGCCGTCTATTGAAAGCACACTTGATCATACCTATCCGATTGCCCGCCCGCTTTTCATGTACACGCTGGGCGAGCCGACGGGTCACGTCCAACACTATCTCGATTGGATTCATTCCGACGCCGGCCAGCAAATCGTGAAAGAAAGCGGCTATGTGCCGTTGCCGAAAGACGGCAGCCTGGAACATGCAACACCCGCGAATGAATAATCGCCGGCGCGGGCGGCTTAACTTTCTTCAGAAAATCAAAAGGAACAAGCATTCATGGCGAACCAGCGCCGCTTAGGAAATTTATCCGAGCCGATTATTGAAGGATTGATTCGGTTGTGTGGAATCAGCGCCATTTTGTTTGTCATCGGCATTTTTTTCTTTGTATTTCGCGAAGGCTCCGGCTTTCTGTTTAGCAAGCTGAATCTCAAGGAATTTCTGACCAGCATCGAGTGGTATCCGGACTCACCGAGCAACAAGCGTTACGGCGTGCTCGCGTTGATGGCCGGAACCGCCAGTGTCACCGTTTTGGCAATGATGATCGCGGTACCCTTTGGTTTGGGTGCCGCGATTTTTATTTCGGAATTTTGCAGCCGGCGCGCCCGGGAAACATTTAAGATTGTCATCGAGCTGCTCGCAGCCATTCCCTCAGTGGTATGGGGTTTTATCGGCCTCACCGTGATGAACCCGATTATTATCGATCTGTTCAAGGCGCCCATCGGCCTCAATGTTTTGAACGGCGGCATCATTCTCGCCCTGATGAGCGTCCCCATCATTGTGTCGATCGGCGAAGATGCGCTCAAAGCCGTGCCGGACTCCTATCGCGAGGCGTCGCTGGCCTTGGGCGCAACGCGCTGGCAGATGATTTATCGCGTGCTTTTGCCGGCGGCAAAAAACGGCTTGCTGGCGGCGGCTTTGCTGGGCGTTGGCCGCGGCATCGGTGAAACGATCGCCGTGCTCATGGCCACCGGCCACGCCGTGCAAATTCCCCATAGCATACTCGATCCGGTGCGAACCCTCACGGCTACTATCGCCGCCGAGCTGGGTGAAACCCCGGTGCGTTCCGATCACTATCAAGTTCTCTTCATTATCGGCATTCTGCTGTTCTCCATCACCTTTGTAGTCAATTTGGTGGCGGATTTAGTCGTTAAAGGAATCCGAGGAAAATAAATCTGGTTGCTGGTTGTTTGTAGCTGGTTAAGAAGCGCCATCAGCAACAAGCAACGAACAACTACCAACAAGCCACTTATGTTTATTGAGACGCCCTTAGTTCAGAAAAAAAAGCGCACCGAAGCCGCGGCGAAAATCGTCTTTATGCTGATGACGATTTTGATGATTCTGCCGCTGTTGCTGATTCTGGCCTACCTTTTATATAAAGCTTTTCCGATTCTCTCGCTTGATTTTTTTATCACCAATCCGAAAAACGGCATGCGCGCCGGCGGCATTTGGGCGCCGTTTTTGGGTACGATGTATCTGGTCGTCATTTCGCTGTTGATTTCGGCGCCGATCGGCGTGCTCGCGGCGGTTTATCTCAACGAATATGCCGGCGACAATTGGTTCACACGCATTATTAATCTCGCTGTGGTCAATTTGGCCGGCGTGCCGAGCATCGTACACGCGCTCTTCGGTTTGGGCGCGTTTGTTTTGTTTGCGGGCATGGGACGCTCCATTCTCGCCGCCTCCCTCACCCTCGCGATCATGACCCTGCCGGTGATTATTGCCAGCACCAAAGAATCGCTGGCTGCCGTGCCCCGGGCGTTTCGCGAAGCATGTTGGAACGTCGGCGCCACGCGCTGGCAAACCATTCGCCACATCGTTTTGCCCAATTCGATCAGCGGCATCTTGACGGGCGTCATTCTGCAGGTTTCACGCACCGCCGGTGAAACCGCGCCGGTCATGTTTACCGGTGTCGTGTTCTTCAAAAAAATTTCCGAAGGCGACATTTTCGCTTACAATTTGTTCGATCAATGCATGGCGCTGTCGATGCACTTGTTCACGATTTCCACACAAGTTCCCGACGTCCCCAAAGCCCTGCCGTATGGCACCGCCGTGGTTCTGCTCGGCACCGTGTTGCTCGTCAACGCACTGTCCATTACCTTGCGGGTTTATTTGCGCGCGCGGAAGAAATGGTAAACTGCTTGCTGATTGCTTTTTAAGATTTACGTTTTAGACTTCATGCCAAATTCAACAAAAAAAATCGAGATTTCCAATCTCACCGTCAAATACGGCCAGGTCGCGGCGATCAAGGGAATATCGTTCGACATTTATAAAAATGAGATTATCGGCATCATCGGCCCGGCACAATCCGGCAAGTCGACCCTGTTGAAGGTGATCAATCGCACCATTGAATTTGTTCCCGGCGTTGCCGTCGGCGGCACGGTGAAAATCGACGGCGAAGACACCCAAAAAGTGAAGAGCGTGCACGAATTGCGCCGTAAAATCGGCATGGTTTTTCCATTGCCGGTGGGTTTGCCGCTGTCGATTTACGACAATGTCGCTTTTGCGCCGCGCATGGCGGGAACGCGCAACAAAGCGCAATTGGATGAGTTGGTGGAACGCTGTCTGCGGCAGGCGGCGTTGTGGGATGAGGTCAAAGATCGTTTGGACAGTCTCGGCACCAAACTTTCCGGCGGCCAACAGCAGCGCCTGACCATCGCCCGGGCGCTCTCGCATGAGCCGGAAATTCTCTGTCTCGACGAATTCTCCATCGCCGTCGATCCGGTCACCACGATGCGCATTGAAGACGTGCTCAAAGAATTGCGCTTTCAAGTCACCATCATTCTGGTGACGAACCTGGTGCAACAGGCGCGCCGCCTGGCGAACCGGACGGCTTTCTTGTTCAATGGCGATTTGATCGAAATTGACCGCACCGACGTGATTTTCTCCGAGAATCCCACGGATAAAAGAACTTATGATTACGTGAATGGAATTTTTGGATAAAGCGTTAGTCGTTTTCACCAGAACCGGCTTTGGCATTGCTAAAAAAGTCATTCCGCCCGTTTTTTGGTGATTTGAAATCATGGTTTGAAATCATGGGCTGCTGTGAAAAAATCTTATGGAATGACGGCATTATTTCGAGACGGAGACCATTATGAGAAACATCATCACCAAGTTGCTGGGTCGTTCGCCGATCGCGCCGCTGCAATTACACATGTCCAAAGTCGCCGAGTGCGTGCAAAAAGTCGATGCGCTGTTTGCAGCTTTGAGCGTCGGCGATTACGAGAAAGTTAAAACCATCAGTGCGCAAATTTCGGAATCCGAACATGCCGCGGATCTGGCGAAGGATGATATTCGCAACAATCTGGCGACTGGAGTTTTTCTCCCCGTCGATAAAGCGACTTTGTTGGCAATCCTCGCCATTCAAGACAGCATTGCCGATAAAAGCGAAGACATCGGCGTGGTGTTGACGATGAAACGGCTCGAGTTGTTGGAAGCTTTTCGCGAGGACTTTCAACAGTTCTTGAAAAAGAATATCGAAACTTTCGAAGTGGCGCAGAGCATTATCGGGCAGCTTGATGAGCTGCTGTCGACGACGTTCGCCGGCTCGGAAGCTGAGAAGGTGAAGGCCATGGTTGACGATGTTTCATTTAAAGAGCACGAAGCCGATGTGTTGCAGAGCAAGCTGCTGCGCCGTTTATTCGAGCTCGAAAATCAGATGTCGTACGGCAGTTTTATCCTCTGGCTGAAAGTCTTCGAATCGCTCGGCCAATTGGCCAACTTGTCGGAAAATCTCGGGCATCGGGTGCGTACGCTGCTCGACATCAAAACTTAACACCCGGATTGCTAAATCGCGTTCCGATTCTCTGACGAATTTTTGAACAGAAAATCGGCACAACCCTCGCTGTCAAAGTTAATCGCTGGTCCCGATTTACTTTTGACGATCTCTTCCCGTGCAATGGCGTGGAAGAGAATTCGACATTACAAGCAACGGTCAGGGAGAGCTTGAATGGGAACAGAAAATGTTCTATTGGGTTTGGCATTATTATTTGGCGTTTATATGGCATGGAACATTGGCGCCAACGATGTCGCCAATGCGATGGGGACTGCGGTTGGTTCGAAGGCGCTTACCCTGCGCCGCGCCGTCATCATTGCCGCCATTCTTGAATTTCTCGGTTCGGTTATGGTGGGATCGCACGTCTCAGATACCATGCGCAAAGGCATTGTCAGCCCCGAGGTCTTCGCCTCACAGCCAATGACGCTCGTCTATGGCATGATTGCGGCACTGCTGGCTTCGGGCGCCTGGCTGCACGTCGCAACTTATTATGGCTGGCCAGTCTCAACTACACACACGATCGTCGGCGCCATTATAGGATTCGGCGTCATCATCGGCGGCTTCGGAGCGGTCCGCTGGCAGGAAGTAGGATCAATCGTTTCCAGTTGGGTCGTCACGCCGCTGATCGGCGGGTTCATCTCGTATCTGCTTTTTAACATGCTGCGCCGGCGAATATTTCATGTTTCCAATCCGGTGGCCGCCGCCAAAAAATTGACACCCTGGCTGGTCTTTAGCGTGTTTTCGATTTCGACGCTCGTCATGGTGTTTAATGGTCTGAAAAATCTTAAGCTCGATCTGCCGTTCACGCAAGCCCTCGGGGTTGCCGTGGGCATCGGATTGATTGCCGCCTGGGTGAGTTGGCTGTTAGTCCGCCGGGTTCGGGGCGAGGTCACGGTGGAAAGGAAACTGGAAATTCAGCCGCCCAAAGTGGTCAGCAGCCTGGCAAAGGCGGCGAGACATTTGGAACAAGCCAAGGCAGAATCAGTCGGGGAGGTGCAATTCCAAATGCGGCGCATTCTGGATGAAGTGACAATGTTGTTAAAAACGGCGGAAAAGGGAATCGAGGTTGAAACCGGAGATGACCTCAACGTGGTTGAACGAATTTTTGTGCCGCTGCAAATTTTGAGCGCATGTTTTGTTGCCTTTGCCCATGGCGCGAATGATGTGGCCAATGCCATCGGTCCGATTGGCGCAGCGATTGATGTGCTCAAAACCGGAAGCGTCGCTCTGGATGCTCCCATTCCACTTTGGTTGTTAGGCATGGGTGGATTGGGGATTGTCGTGGGTTTGGCTACCTGGGGATGGCGCGTCATCGAGACCATTGGGAAGAAGATCACCGAGCTCACACCAACGCGCGGCTTCGTGGCGCAATTTGGCGCGGCCACTACCGTGGTGATCGCCTCGAAACTCGGGTTGCCCATCTCGACCTCTCACGTGCTCGTCGGCGCCGTGCTCGGCGTCGGACTGGCGCGAGGCATTGGGGCGTTAAATTTGCGCATCATTCGCGATATTATGATTTCCTGGGTCATCACGATTCCTGCGGGCGCCGTTATGGCCGTGGTGTTTTTCTATGTGCTGCGTGGAATTTTCGGTTAACGTGGCTTTACTAAAAACCAATTAAGGAATGAGCGAAACACAAAAATACAGTCTCGAAACCAACCGGCTTAATTTGTGGTACGGCAATTTTCAAGCGCTGATCAACGTCAGCCTGAAAATCAAGCACGGCATCATCACCGGGCTGATCGGGCCTTCCGGCTGCGGCAAAAGCACGCTGCTGCGCTGCTTCAACCGCGTCAATGAGCGCTACGGCAACGTCACCACCACCGGCGAGATTAAAATTCTCGATAAAAATATTTATGATCCCGACGTGTCGTTGACCGAGCTGCGCAAAGCCGTCGGCATGGTGTTCCAGCGCCCGAATCCGTTGCCGATTTCGGTTTATGAGAACATCGTCTTTGGCATGCGCGTGCATTCCGAGCGCAAGGCGCTGAAAAAATCGCAGCTCGATGAAATTGTCGAAAAATCCTTGCAGGAAGTTTTTCTCTGGAAGGACCTGAAGGATAAATTACACACGAAGGCCATCTCCCTGCAGCTCGAACAACAGCAAAAACTCTGCATCGCCCGCCTCCTGCCGTTGAAGCCGGAGGTTATTCTGATGGACGAACCCTGCTCCGCGCTCGATGCCGAGGCGACGCGCGGCATCGAAGAGCTGATGTTCAGCCTGGCGGGGCGCTACACCATCGTCATCGTCACGCACAACATGGCGCAGGCCCGCCGCGTCAGCAATGAGTGTATCTTCATGCTGCTCGGCGAACTCATGGAACATAGTCCCACCGTCGATATGTTCCTCACCCCGACGAATCCTAAGACCGCGGAGTATATTGAGGGCCGGTACGGATGAGTTGGTTCGGTAGTTGGAGCGATGGATTATGGATCGTTGGGGTGCAATGATCCAAGAATCCAAAACTCCATTACTCCAACAACCCATCACTCATACAGGAAGTTGATTATGCGTCTCCTCTGCATCACCGATATTCACAGCGAAGTTGGCCGTTTTGAAAAAATTCTCGCCAACGAGCCGCCCGCCGATCTGCTGATCATCGGCGGTGATTTCACGAATTTCGGCAAGCCGCCCGAAGTCGATCACCTGCTCGATCTCGCGCAAGCCCATACCCCGCAAGTTCTCGCCGTTGCCGGCAATTGTGACAGCCCTGAAATCGATCACCTCCTGCTCGAACGCGGTGTTTCGTTGCACACGCGCGGTGTACGCATCAACGACCTCGGTTTCTTCGGCCTCTCCGCAATGCCGCCGTGGATGGGCAACATGTATGAGTTTAAAGAAGAAGAGTTGGATCGTTTTCTGGCCGCGAGTTACGCGCAAGTCGAAGGCAGTCCGCGCTACATCATGGTGCCGCATTGCCCGCCACGCCACTCCGAGGTCGACCGCAATGCGGCCGGCGTCCATGTTGGCAGCACGGCGATTCGAAGCTGGGTCGATAAAGTCAAACCGATTCTCGTGATCTGCGGCCACATTCACGAAGCGCGCGGGCAGGCAAAGATTGGCGATACCGTGGTCGTCAACTGCGGTCCGGCAAAAAATGGAAATTATGCCGTGGCCGAGATTGGGGAGCACGTCACTGTTGCGTTGAAACGGGTGTGAAACAACGGATTGCAACAACGGATTACGCGGATTACACAGATTTAATCCGTGTAATCCGTTGTTTGTTTCTGTGCACACATTTCATTGGTTGGAGATTAAACAGTAAATTTCACCATGAAGATGCCAGTGGCTTCACAGGTTGTTGAAACCCAGCGCCAACGCACGAAATGGCGTACGCTGCTGTTGCTGGCGCTGGCGGTGTTGTTAGTCATGGGCGTCTGGTTCTCAGCTTCGGCGGTCGTGCCGGCACTCAGCGCGGCGTGGAAACTCACCGAGGCGGGACGCGCGTGGCTGACGATGTCGGTGCAGATCGGTTTCGTCGCCGGCGCGTTTGGATCGGCGCTGCTGAATTTGGCGGATCGCCTTCCGAGCCGGCAACTCTTTACCATCTCGGCGCTGCTGGCGGCCTTATCCACAGTTTTGATTCCCACCTTTGTCTCCGACCTGCCTTACGCTTTACTTTTACGTTTTACCACCGGCCTGTTTCTCGCCGGCGTTTATCCGGTGGGGATGAAAATCATGGCGACGTGGACGAAGGAAGATCGCGGTCTGGGCATTGGCTTGCTGGTGGGCGCGTTGACGGTCGGCAGCGCCGGGCCGCATTTGCTCAATGGGTTCGGCGGCGTGAGTGAATGGAAACCGGTGCTGTACTGGTCGAGTTTTTTCGCCGCGCTCGGCGGACTGCTGGCGTTCTTTTTTATCGAGGAAGGTCCCTATCGCACCCAGACGCCGCCGTTCAATTGGAAATTCGTCGGCGAAATCAGCCGGCAGCGCGAGATCGTGCTGGCCAATCTTGGTTATCTCGGCCACATGTGGGAATTGTATGCGATGTGGGCATGGGTGCCGATTTTCCTGCTGGCAAGCTTCAAGGTGACCGGCCTGGCGCCCAAGTGGGCAAGCTTGGCGGCCTTTGCCGTGATTGCAGCCGGCGGCATCGGCAGCTTGATTGCCGGAAAACTGGCCGATCAATTTGGCCGCACGCTGTTGACTATCGTTTCTTTGGTGATCAGCGGCGTGTGTGCGCTTATCGTTGGATTTTTATTTGGCGGCAATCCGATCGTGCTCGTGGCCGTTTGTCTCATTTGGGGATTTGCCGTGGTCGCGGACTCGGCGCAGTTTTCGGCCTGCATTACCGAGCTGAGCCCGCGCGAGTACATCGGCACAGCGTTGACGCTGCAAACCAGTTTGGGATTTCTGCTGACGCTGTTGACGATTCGTTTGATTCCGACGCTCGAACGCCTGGTCGGCTGGCCATGGGCGTTTGCGTTTCTGGCGCTGGGCCCGCTGGTGGGAATTGGGGCGATGCTGGCGCTGCGCCGCTTACCGGCGGCTACGCGGCTGGCGGGAGGAAAAAGATAGGTGAAATGCGGTGATGAGATTATTTTGCTTGCATATTTAGGATATATTTGTTATGCTGTCATTTACTGTTAGTTGAATGAAGTGGCGCTGAAGCTCAAACATTTATCACGCGTTGTAAAATAAACTCTCAATCCATGAATTTCTTTCTGCCAAAACAACCCGTTTTTTTTGATCTCTTCAAAAAACTTGCCACCTCAGTTGTGAAAATAGCCCAGCTCTTTGGAGAATTGGTCGAGAACTTTGCGGATTTTGAAGATTACTCCCGCAGAGCCAAGGAGATTGAGCACCAGGCAGACGCAACAACCCACGAGATCATTCATCGCCTGCACTCGACATTTGTCACGCCATTGGACCGCGAAGATATTTACCTATTGGCCCACGAGATCGATGATATTGTCGACGTCATTGAAAGCGTCATACAAAATATCGAGCTTTATGAAATCAGAACCAAGCAGGAGGTCTACAGCGATTTCGCCAAGATCATCGTTTCCGCCACCAGCAATCTGACAACCTTGATCGATCATCTCGAAGCGCAAAAAGATTCCATTTCGATGAACGAGGAAGTCATCAAAATCCATGGTTTGGAGGATCAGGGCGATTTGCTGTTTCAGAAATCAATCCGTGATCTCTTCAAAAATGAAAAAGACCCGATTATGGTTGTCAAACAGAAAGACATTCTTTTCGGCCTGGAGAAAACAATGGATAGCTACCAACGCGTTGCGGATATCATCCGCGGCATTATTGTGAAATCCAGCTAATTCAGGAGTCGCACCGAACGATTTCCATACTATGGAAAACTTGACTTTTATTGTCATTGTTATTGGTATTGCTTTAGTATTTGATTTTACGAATGGTGTACACGATGCGGCAAATTCGGTCGCAACAATTGTTTCCACCCGCGTCCTCTCCCCGCGACAAGCCGTCATCTGGGCGGCTTTTTTCAATTTCATCTCGTTCATGTTTTTTGGTACGGAGGTCGCCAAAACCATTGGGAAAGGTTTGATTGATATTAGTATCGTGACGCCACTGGTGATTTTTGGCGGTCTTTTAGGGGCCATCATTTGGAATCTCATCACCTGGTATTTTGGCCTTCCCACCAGTTCTTCCCACGCATTAATCGGCGGCTATGCCGGTTCTGCAATCGCCCAATCCGGTTTTGGGGTAATTATTCCCGGCGGCTGGTACAAAACACTCGCCTTCATTGTGCTTGCTCCGGCTATCGGCATGATATTAGGTGTGATATTCCTCATACTCAGCACCTGGTCGGTCTATAGAAAATCTCCCGATTTTGTAAACTTCTGGTCCCGAAAGATGCAACTGCTCTCCGCAGCTCTATATAGTTTGGGCCATGGCGGGAATGATGCGCAAAAAACGATGGGTATAATAACGGGTCTATTATTTTCCTCGGGATTGATCAAAAGTTTCCACATTCCGGTATGGGTCATGATGAGTTGCTACTTGGTCATTGCCCTGGGCACGATGATGGGCGGTTGGAGAATCATCAAAACGATGGGTCAAAAAATTACGGCTCTTAGACCGATTGATGGCAGTTGCGCAGAGACAGCGAGCGCGATCAGTATTTTCCTGGCTACCCACCTGGGAGTCCCGGT
>JAJVHT010000044.1:50807-57910 GCA_022072515.1 bacterium | reverse complement strand
CGATGTTATGCTGGCCTGTCGCTGCGCAGGACATGAAGTCGCTGGAGAAGCTCTATTGCCCATACTGCGACATGGCGAATTTCATCACGAGCAAATTCTGCGGCGCGTGTGGAACCAGATTGCCACAACCATTAACGCCATCGGACATGCCGGGCTTGCGCTTGGCGAACATGACGGCATTGACCAATGACAGCCGCGATGCAAAAATTTTTTATGACGACGAGATGGTTCGACATTATCGCCAGCAAAGCTCGATTGTATGGCCTATCGCTGGCGGCCTTTTGGGGGGCGCCATTGGACTCTTGGGGGGAGCGGTTGTCGGCTCTGGGCTCGATGTGGCGACATCAAATAATGGTTATGATCCGTATGACGGACTGGCGGGCGCTGTTATCGGCGCTCCCGTGGGGGAAGCGATAGGTATGCCAATCGGCGTTCATCTGGGGAACGGCCGGCGAGGAAGTCTGCCGCTTAGTTTATTCGCTTCAATGGGGATAACAGCAACCGGTATTGTAGTGACGGCGGCCCTGGATGATTATAGAGCTCCCGCCATCACGCTTCCCTTGACGGTGCTTACGCAACTTGTCGCCAGCGTTGCGATTGAGCGAGGAACCACTCGCACCAACAGCCGTGAAAATACCAACTGAATAGGAAGCTTACCATGAAACGCCAGGTGGTCACTTTTGTGCAATCTTTATTGATCGTGTTAATGTGCTACGGCTGCGCCCAGCATCGTCTCGTCAGCCGGGAATTCTCGGACGCGCCAAACAAGCCGCAAACGGAAACCCGCCAGTCATTCCAGAAAAAGATTCAAATCATTGGAACCAGCGCTTTAGTCGGCATGCTGGGCGGGGTGCTCATTGGCATGATCGAAGAGGCGGCAGAGACACCGAATGGTCCCCATGACGATATACCGGCGAGTGCCTTTGATAAAATTATTCGCGACGGGACAATCGGCATCGGAATCGGCGCGGGGGTCGGCGTGCTCATTGTCGTGATTCAGGCGGAGCAAAATAAAGAAGCTGAAAAAGATATCTCGACTTATTAGTTCAATTCATGGGGAACCAAATGCCATTCTCCGGTGTTGGTTGTAAGTAATCGTCGAAACGAACGACTGATCTTTGTAAACAACTGCCGATTTCCAAGGGAGAAAAGACGAATGGCAAATTGGAATCCGATTGAGCGCGTTGCAAATTTGCGGAATGCGAAACCGAAACGAAAAGCCGATGACGATCCTTTTGGCCGCATTCCGCCCGGCCAATATTTAACCACGAAATTTCCGGTTCTCACGTATGGCGAAACGCCGATTGTTAATTTGGAAGATTGGCGCTTCAGAGTTTGGGGTTTGGTGGAAAATCCCGTTGAATTGAATTGGCAGGAATTTCGCGCCTTGCCAACGAAAGAAATCATCTGTGATTTGCATTGCGTGACGCGCTGGAGCCAGCTCGGCATGAGATGGGAAGGCGTGCCGTTCAGCGAAATTGCCAAACTCGCGCAGCCGAAGCGCGAGGCTAAATTTGTGATGCAGCATGGCTACGGCGGCTACACCACCAACCTGCCGATTGAAGAAATGTATGAAGATGACGTGTTGGTGGCGTTCAATTACGATGGCAAACCGTTGCCCACCGACCACGGCGGCCCGGTGCGCATGTTGGTGCCAAAGTTATATTTGTGGAAAAGCGCCAAATGGCTGAATGGCCTCGAATTCATGTCGAAGGATAAGCGCGGCTTCTGGGAAAACTACGGCTATCACAACCACGGTGATCCGTGGTCGGAAGAGCGTTTCGGGTGAAATTTGTTTTCGTTGTAAATCTAAAATTGAAAACTTACAATTTGTAATTTTCAATACTTTAAAAATAGAAAACGCCCCAATGGATTTTTGAATCTGTTGGGGCGTTTGTATTTTCCAATAGCCCCTCAGACGCGGCGAGCGTCCGGCACACGCCCAAAGTAATTTGTGGGCATTCGCCAATGACACGGGATGATGGTTGCCGCGCTTGCTTTTTGTCCGCACACGCATTATCTTTGTTTTGTGAATCCAACAACATCGCCTCAATCAACCAAACGAATTTTACTCGTTGCCTACTATTTCCCGCCGCTCGGTATGGGTGGCACCCAACGGGTTGCCAAGTGGGCTAAATATTTTCTGCGCCTCGGCTGGGAGGTCACGATCATTACCGTGAAGCCGATTGCGTACTACGCCTTTGACGATTCGTTGCTCGACGAGCTGAAAGGCGCACGCATCGTTCGCACCGCCTCGCTCGATCCGGCGCGGCTGCTGTATATCTTCAATAGGAAAAACGAGCGCCGCGCCGGCGGCAAAGAGGGAAGCATCCCGCCCTCTCCTAATTGGGCCAATAAAAGAAAGGCGGGATTGTATTGGTTTCTTATCCCCGACGCCAGAATTTTGTGGATTCCGTTCGCATGGTGGAGTGCCTGGCGGGAAGTTCGACAACATGACATTCAATTTGTTGTCACTTCCGGCCCGCCGCATTCGGCGCATTTTGTGGGATGGCTGCTGGCAAAAATCGCCGGCGTCAAATGGGTGAGTGATTTTCGTGACAGTTGGCTGCAGGGCAATCTTTTGCCCACCCCGACGGCGCTGCACCGCTGGTTGCAGCGCCTCATGGAAAAACGCATTCTCCAAGATGCGCATGCAGTGACCGCCACTTCGCAATTGTTGGCTGACAAGCTCGCCGTCACCGGCCAGCGCCAAACCGGCACGGCGCATTTTCTCCCCAATGGTTACGATGCCGAAGATTTTACCGAGCCGGTTGCCGCCTCCGATCATTGTTTTGACGTCGCGTACATTGGCGCGATTTCCCGCTTCGCCGATCCGCAAACTTTATTGGAAGGCTATCGTTTGTTCGTCGAAACCGCCCAACTCCCGCCAACCGCCACCCGTTTGCATTTCATCGGCGCGGATGTCACCGGCCAGCTCACCCATTGGATCAAGCAAAATAAATTGGCAGACTATGTCGTGTGCAGCGGCTATTTAGCGCATCGCGAAGCGATTACTGCAATGCGTCGCGTTGATTTGCTGGTTTATCTCGTTCGCCCCGGGAGTTTCGAGGCGTTGATTCCCGGCAAAACATTTGAATACCTCGCCGCCGGCAAGCCGGTGTTGGCGATTGGCGATTGCATTGAAGGCATGCGGTTGCTTATGCAACACACGACGTTCCGGCATTGCGCGTTCGACGCGATTGATGAAATTCGCTGCGCCTTGCTGGCGTTTTATCAGGAATTTTTTCGTGGGGCAAGCATGCCCGTGTCGTCGCCGCCGCTGGAATTCTCGCGAGAGTGGCAGGCGCAAAAATTGGCCGCGATCCTCACCAATTTGACCTTGCAAAGTTGAGAGATATTTTTTAAATTGCATCTGGTTTGAAATTTAAAAATAAAATGGAGAAATTGTTTACAGGACGAACCCTGAATTTTGCGCACCGTGGCGCTTCTTTGCTGGCGCCGGAAAATACGCTCGCCGCTTTTGAATTGGCAGTGAAACAAGGCGTTGATGGCGTTGAGTTGGACATCCGGCTGTGCCGCAGTGGTGAGTGGGTGGTGATTCATGACAGCCGGGTGAATCGCACCACGAACGGCCGCGGTTTTGTGCGCGCCAAATCCATTGCTGATCTGCGCGGCTTGGATGCCGGGGGCTCATTCCATCCGACTTTTGCCGCCGAACCGATTCCTACACTCGAAGAAGTTTTGGATTGGGCCAGACACCGGGTCTTGTTAAATATCGAAATCAAATCCATGGCCCGCGCGCACAAACGCGCCGAGTGGCATTTGCTCAATCTCTTGCGGCGCCACGGGATGCGCCGGCAATGCCTTATTTCGTCGTTTAATCCGATTGTCTTGCAGCGCATCGCCCACCTCGACTCCAGCATGCCCACCGGCTTGCTGTTGAATATGAAATGGCTGCGGCACACGCCGGAAAAATCCTTGATTCGCCGGATGAACGTTCACGCGCTGCACATCAGCCGGCGGTTGGCGCGGCCACGTTATTTGGAAAGTATCCGGCAGGCCGGGTTGCGCATTTTGGTTTGGGGCACCAATCATCCTGCCGAACTGCGGCGCCTGGTGGAGTACGGCGTCGATGGGATTATAACCGATGTTCCGGATGTTTTGCATGATATTTTAAGAAGGACACGCATCTGATGATACGGAGTTGGATTGGCGTTTTGTTGTTATGGAATGTTGCGACCGCACAAGAATATCTTTGGCCGACCGACGCGAGCCCCTACATGACGTCGTCGTTTGGAGAATCGCGACCGCGACGTTTTCATGCGGCGATCGACGTCAAAACCTGGAATCAAACTGGTTACAAGACGTTTGCCGTGCGGGCCGGTTATATCGAACGCATGGCGGTTTCTCCCTTCGGCTATGGCCGTGTGCTTTATTTGCGGCTGGACACGGGCGAAACGGCGGTGTATGCGCATCTCGAACGCTTTAACGACAAGTTGCAAGCGCTCGCCGAGCAAGAGCAGGAACGCGCCGGACGCTATCGTTTTGACAAAAGTTTTGCGCCGGGAACGTTGCCGGTGCAAAAAGGCGAAGTGATTGGCTATACCGGCCAGACCGGCATTGGCGTGCCGCATCTGCATTTTGAATTACGCGATGCGCGCAGCCGGCCGATTAATCCGTTTCTTCGGGGCTTCAAAGTTGTTGATACGATTTCACCGACCATTACGGATTTTGCGATCTCGCCTTTATCTGTGGGGGCCAGTGTTAATGGAGATTTTTTGCCGGTGGTTTTAAAACCGCTGCGGCAAAATGGCAAGTGGAAAATTCCTGAACCCTTGTGGATTTCCGGAAAAGTTGGCGTGGCGATTGATGCTTACGATTTGGCCAATGGCGTCGAAAATCGTTTTGGCGTGTATCGCTTGCAACTATTTATCGATGACAGCCTGCAATTTCAAACGCAATATGATCGTTTTGATTATTCGCAAAACAGATTTGTCGAATTGGATCGGGATTACCTGTTGAAACGCCGCGGTTTCGGTGATTTCTATCGACTCTATAGGATGGCCGGCAATCCGTTGGGATTTTATTCGCATTTGAATCCTGCCGCAGGGGCATTGGCATGCCGGCCGGACGAAACGCAAGAGACATTTCTGCCAAATTATGGCATTGAAGAATGGTTGACGGCCTCCCGAAAATATAAACCGCTGCAAACTCTGAGTTGGGGCAAGCATCGGTTGCGTGTAGTGGCAGCAGATTTTTTTGGCAATCA
Organism: bacterium; assembly: GCA_022072515.1. Classification (GTDB taxonomy): domain Bacteria; phylum Zhuqueibacterota; class Zhuqueibacteria; order Zhuqueibacterales; family Zhuqueibacteraceae; genus Zhuqueibacter. The sequence goes on along the minus strand of JAJVHT010000044.1, from coordinate 52,680 downwards.
GGCGATTCTCGAGGCTGATCTCATGGTGGGGCCGCCGTTTACGCTCAGGCCACAAATCGTCGATCGCCAACCGGCGCGGATACAAATTTCCTCTCTGCAAACCCCGCCGGCGCGGGAAATCCAGCGACTCGAAGTTGCGGCTGCGACATTCAATGGTCGCACGATTTTATCGTCATGGCGTCCACTTGCGGCAAGATGGAAGAGAGTGAATTTACCGGAAAAGTATGCCGGCGTGCGCAATCATTCGTCGTATGCTGACAGTTTGCCGACGCCAGCCGACAGTGGCTCGACAACGGTTGCAACAAAGTTTTTTACGGCGCGGAATGATTCCGTGTTGGATTTGCCGGCGACCGGCGCGCAGCTCATTCGTTTCGTTGCGGTTGATCAATACGGCTTGCGCTCGCATCCTGCGTATGTTTTTAATGCACCGGATCGCAAAATGGTAACGCCGCTTTTACTGGATGTCGAAAAAGATTTTTATCCCGATTATTTGCGGTTGTTGATTCGCGCCAATCAACCTTTGGCTGGCGCCCCGGCCATCAAATTTGTCAGTCGTCACAAGACTTTTCAAATTGAGAGTATCCCGCAACAACCACAGCGGTACGTCGCGGTCGTGTCGTTGGCGGAAATTGCCGGCGATTCGGTACAACTTGAGGTGGCGGCGGAAAACTTATTCGGCCAGTTGGATGTTTGGCAGGAAGTGTTCAGCAATGCGTTCATTCAACCGGGGCGGGGGAGAAGCCTATTCGCGGCGGATGCGCGCATGCGAGTCGTTTTTTCTGATGAGTCGGTTTATGGGCCGCTGTATGGCCGGGTGAAAATTGATACGGCGACGCGCGTGAACGACGCCCGCGTGATTGGCCCCGTCTATCGCGTCGAGCCGCAGGACGTCGCGTTGAATGAGAGCGCCACGGTGACGATCAGCTATCCCGACACCATTTCGCAACCCCGGCAAATCGGCGTGTGTTATCGTTCGCGCGACAATTGGGTGTTTATCGACAATAAAGTGAATACGACGAATCGCACCGTTTCCGCGCGCGTTCTCAGTTTGGAAGACTTCGCCATCATGCGCGATAGCGAGCCGCCGAGTTTGAACTTGCAATCTCCAAATCCTAACGCGGTGTTGCTAAACCGTCGGCCGCTCATCTCGGTTGGTGTCAAAGACAGCACCTCCGGATTCGAATCGGAACAAGCCATCGAATTGCGTTTGGACGGCCTGCTACTGATTGCTGAGTATGATCCTGAACGCGATGTCGTGCAATATCGTCCTAAAAATGATCTCGCCCCGGGCGTTCACAAATTAACCGTGCGCGCCGAAGATCGTTGTGGGAATGTGGCGCGGCAGGAAATGGAATTTACGGTGCGCTAAAGAATTTATGAAACTCCTGCTGCTATTCGCCCCCAATTATTGGTTGCGCCCATTTGAGAAGAATCTGCCGGAAGCACCGGCAGCCACGAGTGAAATACAGGCACAAAACGCGGTTGTCGCACTTATTCACGCCGAAGTGAAAGATCAGACTGTTGACGGCGTCGTGACAAAAGCCGTCAAGAACATCAAATGGCTGGCACGAAAATTTGAGACGACACAAATTGTTTTGCACTCGTTTGCTCATTTGTCAAGCAGCAAAGCCGAGCCGGTTATTGCCGAGCAATTAGTGCAGCAAATGGCCGAACGTTTGCGCAGCGTCGGCTACACCGTGGCGACTACACCTTTTGGCTATTTCAATGAATTCCGTCTTCACGTTGCCGGGCCGAGTTTGGCGAAGGTGTTTGTGGAAATTTGATTTCACTCCGTTGTTAATCCCACCACGCGATAATTAAATTCATACGACAAGCTGCTGCTCCAATCCTGGTCGAGAATGGTTTTGTAGCG
>JAJVHT010000044.1:24770-50707 GCA_022072515.1 bacterium | reverse complement strand
CGCCACCCAGCGCACCAATCCATCTTGCGAGGTTTCGTTATTATCCAGCCCCGCCTCGATGCGAATATAGCGGTTGCTGGTGAAAAGCTGGCTCTGCTGCGGATCAAACGGCACCCAGCCGAGGTCAGGAAAATAAACGTCGATCCAGGAATGCCGGCCTTGCGCCATGCCAAAGGTGAGCTTGCCATATTCGGTTTTGGCATCGTACGTGCGTTTCAACGTCACGCCGTTCACAATGCGGACCGGAATACCGACGGCGCGCATCAGCGCCGCTGCGAGATGCGAATAGTTTTGGCAATTGCCTTTGCCGGTTTCGAACGTGTACATGGCATCGTATTTCGGCGGTGTCAAAACATAAGTCGTGTGATCGATCACCCAGGCGAGAATCCGCTGCACCGCATCAAATTCCGTTTTCACGCCGCTCGTCAATTCTTTGGCCTTGGCGCGAATGCGCGCATCATCGGCAGGCACTTGGGCGGTGGCGAGTAAATAATCTTGTGCCGCCAGATCAACGTTGTTTAACGGAAATGGCATGGCCGTCACCAGCGGATTGAAGAGCACATAATTTTTTGCCGTGAGCGAAACGGACGCCGTGATCGTGCCGGTTGGATTGGCCCACGTTACCACGATGACCTTATTACCGCGCTTGTCAACTTTTTCGTCGCGTTTCGTGGGCGCCGGCAGAAAATTCAGGTTGAGATTTTCCACCTCTTGATTGTACGTCGGCGATTGAAACGTGCTCGGCACGACAGTGCTGATAATCAACGATTTGGTCCCCGGAATCGGAACGATGCGTTGCGTCAGGCTGTAATTGATGCGAGCGGTTTGACTGCCTTTGAGCAGAAAATTTTCGCCATGTAGCAGGGTGGGGCGTATGCTCGCCAACAGGATGAAGAGCAGAGAACTGCCTAAACATAACTTGCGCATGAGGGTTTGCCTCCGATTATGAACGTCCATAGCTGATGCCACAATTTTCAAGCTCGGTCTCACCATGCCAAGATAATTCAAAAAGGCCAAAAATACAACTCGAAATTCAACGATCTTTCTTTCGTAACGCTCTTTTCATATTAGTATCCGCAATGCCCACAGAATCCGGAGCATTTTAAAAGCCCGAATAACACGGGCTTTGCGCTGAGTCGCCGGAAGTGGTGTGACGATTGATCTTGTTTGTGTCAAATTTGCAACTCTTTCCTCATTTCATACGTCTTATCATATAAATCTGCGAATTCTGGAACAAAGCCCTTGAGTTTATCGTTGGCATTTTGTATTTTGCTATAACCGATTCAACATAGGAGAATACCCGAATGATGCGCCAACCTTCCGTTGCACCGCGACCGCCGATGTGGACGATCCGGATCGTTTGCTTCTTTTCGCTATTTGTAAGTTTTGCTAACGCTTCTGATCTGACGCCCCAAAAACAGCATCCTTTGGTGGCGCGGGTATTGGCAAGTCTGCTCACGCAGTATCATTATACTCATCCGGCGCTGAATGATTCGGCTTCGAGCGAGTTGTTGGACGGTTATGTTCAAACGTTGGATTACAACCGGCTGTATTTCCTTGCGGCGGATGTCAAAGCTTTCGAAAAATACCGTTTCGTGCTCGATGACAGCTTGAACAAAGGCAATGTCGGGCCGGCGTTTACCATTTTTAATCTCTTTAAGCACCGCTCGGAAACGCGGTTTGCTTATGTGAATAAACTTCTCGAAAAGGAATTCGATTACAACGTCAATGAATCTTTTCAGCCGGACCGGGAGCACGTGGCGTGGGCGGCGCGTTCCGAGGAGTTGGATGATCTTTGGCGAAAACGGTTGAAGGGCGAAGCGCTGGATCTCAAGCTGGCGGGCAAAGCCTGGCCGGAAATTGCATCGACGCTCAACAAGCGTTACGAAAATTTTCGCAAACGGATCGAGCAATTGGATGCCGAAGATGTGTTTCAATATTATATGAACGCACTCTCCGAATCCTATGATCCGCACACGAATTATATGTCGCCGAGCAGCTCGCAGGATTTTAATATCAACATGAGCCTGTCGCTGGAAGGAATCGGCGCGCGCCTGAACAGCGAAGGCGACTATACGATCGTGGTGGACATTGTTCCCGGCGGACCGGCCGATCGCAGCAAACAATTGAACCCGAATGATAAAATCATCGGTGTGGCCCAGGGTGATAGCGGCAAATGGGTTGATGCCATCGGCATGCGTGTCGATGACGTGGTGCAGATGATTCGCGGCAAAAAGGAAACCGTGGTGCGATTGCAAATAATTCCCGCCGGGACCCCGGTGGGCAACCCGCCGAAAATCGTGCGGCTGGTGCGCGATAAAATCGTGATCAAAGATCGTGAAGCCAAAAGCGATACGGTCGAGATGGTGCATGAAGGGCGTAGCTTCAAACTCGGCGTGATTGCGATTCCGACCTTTTATTCGGATTTGGAAGGGCGGCAGCGCGGCGATGATAATTACAAAAGCACGACGCGCGATGTGCGGCGTTTGCTGGCCGAATTGCGCAGCGCCGGCGTTGACGGCATTCTCATCGATTTGCGGCGCAATGGCGGCGGCTCGCTGCAAGAAGCGATCGAATTGACCGGACTGTTTATCAAGGATGGCCCGGTGGTGCAGGTGAAGAGTTTCAACGGTAACGTCGAGCAACAACGTGATCCCGATCCCAGTATGGCTTACGATGGTCCGTTGGCGGTATTGGTGGATCGTGTCAGCGCCTCGGCTTCGGAAATTTTTGCCGCGGCCATTCAGGATTATAAACGCGGCGTCGTTTTGGGCGGGCAAACGTATGGCAAGGGCACAGTGCAAAACCTGGTGGATTTGAATCGCCTGCCGGCGCTCAGCCAATTTATGATTGCCGGTAATGATCAGTTTGGTCAAAGTAAAGTGACCTTTGGTCAAGTCAAAGTCACGGTCGCGAAATTTTATCGCATCAACGGCGGCACGACGCAGCATCGCGGGGTAACGCCGGATATTGCGTTTCCCTCCATTTATGACCATTCCGATTATGGCGAGAGCACGGAGAAACATGCCTTGTCGTGGGATCAAATCGCGACGGCGCGCTTCACACCGGAAGATCGTGTCTCGAAATACCTGCCGAACTTGCGCGTGAAATCGCAAAAACGCATGGCCACCAATTTGGAATTTCGCTTTCTGGCCGAAGATATCGCGCACCTCAAACAGGAAAAGACTGAAAACAGGGTCTCGCTGCAAGAAATTCAACGGAAAAGCGAGCGCGAGCAATTGGAAGCGCAGCGGCTCGTCCGCGTCAATGAGCGGCGCAAAGCCAAGGGACTGGCCCCGCTGAAAAAAGGCGATACGATTCCGCGCGATGACAACGCCCCGGATGTTTTACGTGAAGAGAGCTTGCATGTATTGGCAGACTTGGCTACTGTCTCCAGTAAAGATTATGTCGCCAAATCCCTTAAAGTTGGCCCTGGCAAAGAGAATTAAAATTAACGAAGAAAAAACGTAACAATTCAGTACCGCCCAGGCGCTCAAATCTGCGTGCAAAAATAAGCGCCCGGGCGGTAAAATAGCTGAATAGTTACGAAAAAAGCGCCATTTGTCGCATGACATGGCGTTACCGCGCTGGGCTGGCGAGTCCAGCGCGGCAACACGAGCCACGATGCCAGACATTGTGGTTGATTGAGCAGTATGCCGTCTTTAGCGCTGCTCAGAGAGATGATCAGCACAGCAGAAGTTTTTTTTAAGATCAACAGACGGATTAAAGTTGACGCCAAGCATTTTCCCACCATTGCAAAGGGTTTGCATTGTCGGAAAGACGGCATGCCTTTACTTTTTTCCATTGACGACGTTCAGCACACCTTACAGGAGCAAAACCGCATTGCGGAGCATCGCTTGACGGCGCCATTTTTCCGGCGCTGCAACGGCATCACCCGTTGTTTTTTCTTTGGCAATTGAGAAGTGACTTTGCTGCGACGAGGAAATACCCATGCACGATTTGCTTCCCGAACTTCAATGCTGGCGCGAGCGTGGCCTGGCTATTGCGCTGGCAACTGTGGTCAAAACCTGGGGTTCATCACCGCGGCCTGCCGGTGCGAAAATGGCAGTCAATGCACACGGCGAAATGATTGGCTCGGTCAGCGGCGGCTGCGTGGAAAGCGCCGTTATTGAAGAAGCCCGGCAGGTCCTGCAAACGGGCAAACCCAAGTTGCTCGCGTTTGGCGTGTCGAACGAGCAAGCGTGGGAGGTCGGGTTGGCGTGTGGCGGCATGATTGAAATTTTTGTGGAAAAATTGGAAAATTGAGCGGGTGGTTTTGTTATGAAAAAAAACATTGCGGATTTTCTTCTCCAGGCGATTGAAACCGGCGAGCCGGTGGTGCTGGCGACGATTATTCGTGGCGCAGAGAATGAAATCGGCCGCCATTTGCTCTTTCGCCGTGATGGCAGCTCGCAAGGTGATTGGGGCGAGGCAACACCCGTGACGCTGGCGCAGCAACAAGCAATGGCCCTGTTCGGACAGGAGAGAGGCGTGACCTGGCGCACCGGCGAGCGCGAAATTTTTTTTGAATCGTATTTTCCGCCGGCAAAGCTGATCATCGTCGGCGCCGTGCATGTGGCGATTCCTCTCGTGCGCTTTGCCAAAGATTTGGGGTATAAAGTCATTCTCGTCGATCCGCGCCACACTTTTGCGACCGAGGCGCGCTTCCCGCATGTTGAGGCGCTTGTGCGGCGCTGGCCGGATGAGGCGCTCGCCGAAATTGGCATCGATGCCAACACGGCCGTGGTGATTCTCACGCACGACCCGAAATTGGATGATCCGGCGATTAAATATGCGCTCTCCCAGGCGCCGGCTTACCTCGGCGTGCTCGGCAGCCGGAAGACACATGAAAAGCGTGTGCAACGCCTCAAACATGACGGCCTGACTGACGAGCAGTTGGCTCGTTTACACGCGCCGATTGGACTCGATATTGGCGGGCAAACACCAGCGGAGATTGCGTTGAGCATCATGGCGGAAATTGTTGCCGTCCGACGAGGCGCTTTAACAATTACCCCGCGGCAGTAATGAGCGCCCGGAAATGACACGGTGACGTCTTGACGAGCACCGGCCTTGGTGCGACAAACGGTAGAGAAAGCGCTGGGATGTACTTTCGATAATAGCGAAAACGTTTTACTGCCGAGGCACGGCGCTCCCGGCATGCCCGGCTGATTTTAAAGAGACCACAAAAAAATGTTTGGATTTTCGCCGGAATTTTGTATATTGAAATACCTCATCGGACAGCCTCACCAAGGGCAAGACCCCAATGGTTTTCGTTCCGTTTTGTGTGAAACTTGATCCGTGTTCCAACGGATGTCGTCAACGCCAGGACATGGCTCACAGGTAAAAAATGAGTATCCATCTGCAAATAACACGATGTGTGTTTTTTTACTTAGTCAGGAAAAATCTCAGTTTAGCTTTGAGGAGGTTACGGTATGACTGGGTTTGAGGTGTTGCGCGCCGAAAACGGTGACATTACGCTTCTGCGCCTCAAAGGTTATCTTGATGCACATACGGCGCCGGATCTGGAGACGGCGCTCCAAAGGCTTATTGATGAAAAACGCGTGAAAATCGTCGTCAGTTTCAAAGAGCTGACTTATATCAGCAGCGCGGGACTGGGTGTATTCATGGGCTTTATCGAGGAAGTGCGCGGCAATGGGGGCGACATCAAGCTGACGAACATGAATCAAAAAATTTTTCGCGTCTTCGATCTGCTCGGCTTTCCAACACTGTTCGAGATTCGCGACGATGAAAGCCACGCGGTCGGCAGCTTTGCGCAACCGAAATCCCGTTAAGCGCTTTGATCACGACTAAGGAAGGCGGTGACGGATTGCCCCAGGCAAAGAAAAAATACCAACTGCGAATTCCCAGCCAAACCGACAATCTCGAGCTTATCCGCGAGTTTGTTTCCCGCGTGGCCCGCAAGGTCGGTTTCAAAGACGACGCCATTAGCAAAATCGAACTGGCGGTTGATGAGGCTTGCGCCAATGTTATCGAGCATGCCTATCAAAAAAATGCGAAGAAGAATATCGACGTTGTTATTCAGATTGATTATCAAAAATTCACGATTATTATTACCGATCATGGCCGCGGCTTCGATCCCAAGAAGATCAAGCAGCCGGACATGAAAGAATACCTCGCGCAGATGCGAGTGGGCGGGCTGGGGATTTATCTGATGCGTACCCTCATGGATGAGATCGATTTCAACGTGCAGCCTAAGCGCAATCAAGTGATCATGTCGAAATATTTCTTGGACAAAAAGTCCAAACACTCCGACCAAAGCGAAGTCAGACCGAATTAGCGCCAAAATAAAAAAACGACGGGCAAAATGATGAGAGCAAAAGCATTGATTCCATGCATTCAATCATCTTGCATTAAATAGTTTTGCCCATTCCTGAATGATGCGTTGCTCACATGGGAGCGGGGTTGAAATCTTTAAACACAAAAATTCTTTAAGTTTTCCGCTCACGGCAGTTGCATTCGCACTGAAACTGAAAGTTCGGGCGAGGCAATTTGCCGCGAATGAGCCGGTTTTCCTTTCCTTAAGTATCACGTTTTTTAAGATCGGGTAGAAATCACATGGATGCAAATCAACCTTCCAAACCAAATCGGAAGACGGGCAAGACAGCACTAACGCGCGGTGATGCGCCGCTCGAAGTGCGCCCGCGAACCTATAGTCGCGGCTTTGTGCCACGGGGCGGAACGGGCGTGCGCGGCACGCGTCCCCCCCAGCAGGGCGGCTATCGCGATATGATGAACCGGCGCCGCAACAATCATGGCGCGCAACGGCTCTCGCGAGAATTGGACGAGCGCATCGTCGACCTACAAGCCTTGTTCGATGTGAGCCGCACGCTCAACTCGTCGTTGCAACTCAAAAATATTCTCGACACCCTGCTGCTGACGCCGATGGGCAAAATGATGATCGGCAAAGGCGTCGTGCTGTTGGCGCGCGGCGAGCACCGTTTTGTCATCGAAACGCTGAAGGGCATTCCGCGCACGCATATCGGCCAGGAATTCGAGATAAATTTGACGCAGCCGACGACCCAATTTTTAAACGAGCTGGAAAGCGAGCCCTGGGCGGCTTTGCTCATCAAGCTTGGGCTGCGCTTGATGGTGCCCATTTTTTCCAGCAACCGGTGCCTCGGCATGATGGTGTATAGCACCAAATCCAACGAGCAGAATTACGGTTCAAACGATTTGGAGTATCTGAACTCGCTGGCAAACCTCGCGGCCACGGCGGTGGAAAATGCGCTCATCTTTCAGCAGCTCAACGATGTCAATCGCCGGCTTGACAAAAAGAATCAGGAGCTCAACACCCTTTTTGAAATCAGCAAAGAAATCAATTCCACGCTGGAAGGCGACAAGATTATCAACGTGCTGGCGTATGCGCTCATGGGCGAGTTGATGGCGCAGCGCTGCATGATTTTTGGCGGGGAAGATGGCGAATTTGCCGTGCGCGTCAACAAAGGTTTCCGCGGCGAAGAATTGAATATTTTGCAAGATGAGAGTTTGCGCCAGCGCTTGAAACAAATCAGCCAGCCGGCCTTGACCAGCAAGCTGGTTGAAGACGATTTGCGGACGGCGTTGCAAACCAACGGGGTGCAGTTGCTCGTGCCGATGATGAGCCAGAACGTCGCACGCGGCCTGGTGCTGCTCGGGGAGAAAATCACCAAAGCCGAATATCTTGAAGATGACGTTGAGTTCTCTTCAACGCTTTGCAATGCGGCCATGATTTCCATCGAGAATGCGCGGCTTTTTAAGGAGACCCTGGAGAAACAGAAACTCGAGGAAGAGTTGGCGATTGCGCGGGAGATTCAACAGCGCCTACTACCCAAAGAGGCGCCGGAGCTTGGCGACTTTGAATTAGCTGCAGTCAACATTCCCACCCGCCAAGTCGGCGGCGATTATTATGATTACTTTCCCATTGACGAAAATCGTTATTTGATCACCATTGCTGATGTTTCCGGCAAAGGTGTTCCTGCCGCGTTGCTCATGACCAACCTGCAAGCCACCTTGCACGCGATGACAACCACGGATGTTCCCTTCGAGCAAATCGTTTTTCGCATCAATAATTTTGTGCATCAAAACACCACGATGGACAAATTCATCACCGCTTTTTTTGCGATCTTCGATCGAAAAAACGGCACGATTACGTCGATCAATGCTGGACATAATCCGCCGTATGTCTGGCATGCCGATGGCAGTTTCGAAACGTTGAGTGAAGGCGGCTTGTTGATGGGTATGTTCCCCAACGCGCCGTACAAAAGCGAAACGCGGCAGCTTGGCGCCGGCGATTGGGTGGTGATGTACACGGACGGCGTCAGTGAAGCGATGAGCGCTGAGAGCGAAGAATTTGGGGAAAAGCGCCTGGAAGAGATCATCCGCGCTGGCCGCGATACTTCCGCCGCCGGCCTCATCGAAGCAATCGGCAACGCCGTCAAGAAACACACCGAAGGCGCGCCGCAGAGCGATGACATTACGCTGGTGGTGTTACGGTGCAATCATAAAGAAAATGGGTAATCGGTTTGCCCGTTGGCCCGCTCAACGGTGAACAGGCTGATTGGCAAGCTGGCTGGCTAACTTCCTTTCTTAACTCATGGCTTCAATTTTAGTTGTCGATGACGAACAAGCCATTCGCGTTTTACTCTCCGAGGTACTTACCAAAGACGGCCACCGCGTCACTGCCGCAGCGGATGGGGAGGGGGCGATGGCGGAATTACAAGCCGCCAATTTCGATCTCGTCGTTTCAGATTTGCACATGCGCCAGGTCGACGGCATCGATGTTTTGAAAGCAGCAAAAACGCAGCAAGAATATACCGAAGTTCTCATTCTTACCGGCGGCGGCACGATCGCCTCGGCGGTCGAGGCGATGCGCTTGGGGGCTTTTGATTACCTCACCAAACCGGTGGATTTGGAGGAGTTTCGCCTCAAAGTGCGGCAGGCGTTGAAGCATCACGCCATGCGCTTGCAAATCGAAGTGCAGCGCCAGGAGATTCAGGCGCATCAGGAGATGATCGCGCGTGATCTCAAGCTGGCGGCGCAAGTGCAGCAAAGTTTGGTGCCGCGCCCGTTCCTGCACCCGCGCCTCGAAGTTGATGTGCGGCATTTGCCGATGATCGGCGTCGGCGGGGATTTCTCGGATATTTATTTCAACAACAACGAGCTGCTTTATCTCTCGCTCGTCGATGTCACCGGCCACGGTATTTCGGCGGCGCTTCTGGTCAATCGCCTGTCAAGTGAAATTCATCGTCTCGTGCGTGAGCATCCTCAACCCAACGTGTTGTTGTGTCATTTCAATGATTTTGTCGTCGAAGCTTTTGCCGGCACCGGCATGTTTCTCACCATGTTCACTTGTCTGCTTGATCTTTCCCGCGGCCATCTGACCTACTCTGGCAGCGCGCACCCCGCCGCGATTCTCTGGCGCCAGGGCACGAAAAATTTTGAAAGATTGGATTCACAAAACCCGATTATCGGCTTTGATCACATGCCGCTCAAACAATTCAAGCAGGCCACCGTGCAAATTTTTCCGGGCGACAAATTAATTCTCTACACCGATGGCATCATCGAAGCGGAAGGCGCGAGCGGCGGGCAATTGGGAATTCGCGGTCTGCTCGGCATGCTCAAACCGGTGATCATGCACCCGGCGGAAGAAATAGGTGCGAGCGTATTGGAGAGGCTCAAGACGTGGTCACGAAAACCGATACGCGATGATATTTATTTGCTGACGGCAGGGGTGAAGTGACGCACGCGGCCCACGGCTGTTTCCCATCAGGAAAATAGATTCTCCAACAACAAATTTTCACATCGGTTGAGTGAAGCAAGTTTTACTGGCCTGATTCAAGATGCACTTGTTTCGCCAGCGCACGAATTCGACTTAAATCCGTAAAGCCGGGCATGAACTCTTCGGCATTGACGGCGCCGGCCGCGACGGTAAAGCGAATCAATTCTGCCGGGGACATTTTCCGCAACCAACCAAATAAAAATGCAGCGACCATCGCATCGCCGCTGCCGAGGCCATTCACGTAGTTGATTGGCGGCGGTGTGGCGAAATAAGTCTGGCCTTGCGCATGAATGCCGACTTTCCTCGCGCCATCGGTTAGAAATATCCACTGCGCGCCATCCGGAATTAATGCGCGCAGCATTTCTTCCATGCCATGCGGCTGGCGAATATCAATACCAAACGTCTGCAGCGCCTCGTCACGATTGGGCTTGAGAAAGTCCGGCCGTGCGGCCAAGCCCTGCCGCAGGGGCTCTTTGTAGCTATCGAGAAACACGGGTACACCGCGCACTTTGGCGGCTTGAATCAGCCGAAAGTAAAGATCATCGAAACCGGCGCAGGGCATGCTGCCACACAAGGCCAGAGCTCGGCAACGCGGCAGAAGCTGAGAAACTTTTGCGACGAGTTGCTGAGCTTCCTCAACGCGTAACTCCGGGCCCGGCTCGAATACCGCGGTGTAATCAGTGTGGCCAGTTGCAAAAACCGAAAAACCGACCCGGGTTAAATTTACCGTCTCCACAAAATCATGGGGAAGCTTTTCAGCATCCAGCAGCTTGCGGACTTGCGCGCCGGTGTAGCCGCCGAGAAAGCCCGTGGCCAGCGTTGATTCTCCCAATTGCGAAAGCGCGCGCGTCACATTAATGCCTTTGCCGCTGCCAATCGTAATCGAACGTTGGGCCCGATGGGTAGCGCCGGGCGTGAAAGCCGGCACGTACAGCGTTTTGTCGAGCATCGGGTTGGGAGTGACGGTGAGGATCATTTTGCTTCCAAACAAATTTCAACCCGTACTCTTTCTCGTATTCATACTTCGTGCTCGCCTTTCAAAGTTTTTCAAAGCGAGTACGAGCAAGAGAATGATTCGGGGTAAGAGTTGTGAAAATTCAAATCACCGGTTTCCCATTTCGATAGAACACCTCGTCATCAACAACAATTTCGCTTTCGGCCATGTCGCAAAGCATGTCCCAATGCAAACCCGAGTCGTTTTTGCCGCCCGTTTCCGGGTAACTCGCGCCGACGGCGAGATGAATGGTGCCGCCGAGTTTTTCGTCAAAGAGCATGTTCTTGGTGAAGCGCTGAATGTGATAATTCGTGCCGATGCCCCATTCGCCCAAATAACGCGCGCCGGCATCGCTATTCAACAAGGCGGTCAATAGCGCTTGTCCCTTGTTCGCTTTTTCTTTGACGATTTTGCCTGTTTCAAACCATAATTCAATGTCATTGACTTCCTGGCCGTCATAAATAGCGGGATAGCGAAAACGGACCCAGCCGTTGGCGGAATTTTCCACCGGCCCAGTGAAAATTTCGCCATCGGGAAAATTGTATTTGCCGGCTGATTCCACAAAGCGCCGGTCTTTGATGGAGCAGCTCAGGTCAATGTTGGTGCCTTTGAATTTGACCTGGTTTTTTCCGGCCAGCCAGGCAATAAGCTGGTGTTGGCGCCGGAGTTCTTGCTGCCAGGCGGCGATGGGGTCCGGCTCATTCAATAATCCGGCGGCATAAACAAATTCTTGATAATCCAGCAGGCCCATCTCCGCTTCCTGCGCCAGGGCTTGCGTTGGAAAGACGGTGAAGCACCAGCGCAGCTCGTTGCGCGCCGAACGGTCCAAAAGAATTTTGCTGACCGGGGCGCGCGCTTTGCGCGAGCGGGCAATGCGCTTGGGATCAATACCGCTGAGGCTGCGCGTGTTGTGTTCCGCTTCGATGTACATGATGGCGTCAAACGACTCAATCGTCAGCTTGTGCAGCGGGGAGACATAGTCGAGTTGCGCCTCCGTTGCATATCTGTAAAAAATTTCTTCGGCCCCGGGCAGGCTGTTTTGAATCACCACATGCGCGCCGGCGCGCATGGCTTCTGCATAAATCGCCAGCGACAGCTCATCAGCCAGCGGACTGGTGCGGAGTTCCATTTGTTGGCCGGGTTTGATTTCAAGTGAATAATGCACGAGAACTTTGGCGAGCTTGGTGATGCGAGAATCAGGCATAGTAATTCTCCAAACTTGACTCAAACCTGACGACAAGCGGCGTCATCTGGTTTTTTTAAAATTTGCCAACGGCCCGGTCGTTTTTCTGAGCAAAATTTCATCATGGCCGGCGACAATGAAATTTTTGATAACGCCGATTCTCTGATAACCCAAACGGTGGTAGAGTTGGCGCGCTTTTTTATTGAATGACGAAACGCACATAAAAACGTTCGGTTTTTCAGAAAATATTCTTTTTTCGGCGAACGCGATCAACCGGCTGCCGAGGCCTTGATTACGCCATTCTGATTTGACTGCCACCGTTTGGATGTAGCCAGTGAAGGTGCCTTCCATTTGCAGAATGATAAAGCCAACGATCTCATTTTGAGCGCGCGCCACATAAATTTCGCGCAACGGATTCGTAACCGCCTTTAACGAGTCGGCGTAATTTCTTTGTAGCGTTATCCACGGCTCGGAAGTGGCCATGAGGTGCGCGCAGGCGCGCGCTTCAATTCTAGTGGAGAGTTTTTTGATCAAAAATTTCATGAACAGTCGAATTTCATCGGTGCAGTTCTGCGATCACCATGATCTTCGTCGTCGTGGAATATTTCGCCAATTCAAGCCCGGCCAGGGCAATCACCTGTTTGACATTCGCCAGCTTGGAGAGATCAATCAATTTCGGCCCTGCGGCCAGCCGGATGCTGGGAATTTCTTCACCGCCATCGCCATAATAGGTATTGGTTTCGACAAATTGCCGCAGTTTTTGCCCGGCCTCGCCAACGGTGGTGACGAGCAACTCGGCGCTCGCCAAATTCAAACGCACGGTGCCTTCGTGATCGAGCACGGCCACCGGGCGCGAACGGCTGCGCAGCAAGCCAAAAAGATGGCGTTGTTCTTTATGCAGCGCGTACGCAGCAAAGAACTCGGTTTCGGCAAGAATTTCAACCGTATGACCATTGGCGCCGAGCGTTTGTTGGGCAATAAGCTGGCGCCGCGCTGCTGGCAGGGACCGCCCCAGTTTTTCGCGTTGGCGAATCTCGGTCGCTCCCGTTGCGGTCGCGCGCACAATGTTGGTGTGCGGATCGACTTCAATCGTCACCTCCACCGAATCCGACGCCGCACCCATGCGCACGATTGCGGCCTCAGCTTCTTGGCGCAATTGCAACAATTGCTCGTCGGTCGGGTCGATCAGGTGGCGCTCAATCGTTTCATGTACCATCGCCAACGCCACGCCGATGGCAGAGAGCACCGGGCTGTTTTCGCTGATTTCGTAAGGAATATTCGTCAGCTTTGAAACAAACGGCACAATCGTCATGGCGCCGCCGCCGCCGCCGACCAGCCTTAAAAGCGGCTGCTCCAATTTATAATTGTCGATCAGTTCATGAATCGTCGCGACGACTTGCTGGCAAGCTTTTTGGAGAAATTCCGTGGCGGCCTCTTGAGGATTTTTGTCGAGCACTTTTCCCAGCGCTTCGAACGCCAGCCGGACATTTTCTTTGCCGCCGCGTGCATAATCGTGCTCGGGAATAAGTCCAATCATATTGGCGGCGCCGGTGGTCGTCACCGCAATCTTGCGCTTTTCATTTTGCAAATAAAAATAATCCGGCGGATCATTAGGCAGCAACGCGCTCATTTGGGGCGTAATGCCGGTGACCTCCGCCAGCGGGGTGAAGGATTCGTATGACAGGCCGGCAATGTGGGCGCTGCGCGGGCCGATCTCAGCGATTGCATTGTTTTGCACCCGCGGCAAACTGCCGCCGCCGATGGCAACGGTGCGTACATCCAAGGTGCGCAGAAAAACTTTGTGCCCGCCGATGCGCGCGCTGTGGAGCATGGGCTTGCCATGATGAATCGCCGATATATCCGTACTGGTGCCGCCGACGTCCAAAAAAATACCCTCCGAAACTTTCGCATGCATCAGCGCAGACGCCACGCCGGCCGCCGGTCCAGACAGTATCGTTAAGATCGGCCGTTCGTGCATGCCTTTGATGTCCATAATGCCGCCATCGGAACGCATGATCATCAACGGGGCGGTGATGCCGGCTTGGCGCACACTGCGTTCGGTCATCTCGGCGGTGGCGACCGCCACGGGCAGAATACTGGCGTTGATCGCAGCGGTCCGGGTGCGAATCCGCAAACCGTACAATTCGGAAATTTGATGTGTGGCCGTTGCCGGTAAACCGGCTTCGGCTGCCAAACGCATTGCGAGGCGTTCATGATCGGGATTATCAACCGAAAATACTTCGGCCGCAACGATCGCTTGAGCGCCTTCGGCGCGCAGCTCTTGAATGGCCTGCCGAATCTGCGATTCGAGCAAGCCTTTGCCGGTTTCGATAAAACGAAAACAAGTTTGCAAATATTTCTCTGGCGCCAGCTCGATCTTTTCAATATTGATCTCGTGGCGCGCCCGCATCGCCTCCCAACCGCCGGCCATGCCGATGATGCCCACTTTGGCGACATCCCCTTCCAGAAGCGCGTTTGTCGCTTGCGTCGAGCTGTGGGCGACCAACACCACTTCGTTGGGATCGATGCGGCCTTTTTGCAAAAGTTTGTAAAGCGCGGTGATAATGCCGTGGGCAATACCTTCTTTGGCGCGGTAGGTGGTCGAGGTTTTGACTTGCGCGATGAGAGTGAATTTTTCGGTTTCAATGGCGACGGCATGGGTAAACGTGCCGCCAACGTCGATGCCAATACGGATTTTTCTCATGAAGCTGATGTTTCTGTAAGAAGCGGTTGCGGTTTCCTGATTTTCGTGCAGTTGTCGCGCGCCCAGCGGATCGCTATAAAATTTCTATCCGGCCTGGCCTACCCTCACAAATTAGTTTTTAATATAATAAAAGTTTTGCTGGAAAGCAATCGGCTTGTTCGAAACGCATTTTTAACGGCGGCAATGTTTTGCCAAGAATCAAGATTGCTTTTCGATAAAATTTTTGTTAAGTTAATGAAATATCAAATTAAACCTAACGGTGATTATTTTTCAATGAACACACAAGAATTTTTTCAGCAACTTGACGGCCGTATTACTAATGAGTTTCCTGCCATTCATGCGCCGGTTTTCAAATCAGCGCAGAACACCCCCTATCTGGCCGCTCCGGGTGTCGTGCTCATTGCCAAACCGCGGGTTGAGCTTTCCGGTCTTAAAAATTTTTTGGAGGGATTTGATCCCGAATTGAATTTCTCTAACTATCTAAACGATCCGGCGGAATTATCCTCGGGCACGCAGCTTTGTAAAATGGCCGGACAGACATGCTACGCGAGTTTCAGCCCCAAACGCACGATGAACCGTGATGCCGGACGCTATTTCAAAAATATTATGGAAAGCGGACACGGCTCGGTGTTGGAACATGCCAATTATTCGTTTCTGTTGTACGGCCTGTCGCGCAGCTTGACGCACGAGTTGATTCGCCATCGCGCGGGTTTTGGCTTTTCACAGCTTTCGCAGCGTTATGTTTCCGGACGCGTTCTGCGTTTTGTTGAACGCCCTGAATTTCAGGACGGTGGTAAATTTCATCAGATGTTTTTGACGCGCATCGACCGTGCCTATGCCGAGTATCACCAGCTCGCTGACGCCTTGTTGGCTGAACAAGAACAAGGCGCGGCGATTTTAAGCGCCGAAGCTAAAACTGACTTGCGTAAAAAAGTCAATCAAGCGGCGCGGGGCTTGTTGCCCAACGAAACCGAAACGATCATGGTCATCACCGGCAACGCCCGCGCCTGGCGCCACGTCATTGAAATGCGCGCCAGCGATCATTCAGAGCTGGAAATTCGCGCACTCGCCGTTCGGCTTTTCCTCTGCTTGCAACAAATTGAGCCGATTTTATTTGGTGACTATCAACTGCATGAGTTGCCGGATCGCACATATTCGCTTACGACGGCAAATAAAAAAGTTTAATCGCGTTTTATTTTGTTCAATGGCGCAACTCAACCTAACCCGGTTCGTACGACTTGCAACAAAATTGAGAGAATCTTTTGATATGATTCATTGGCTCATCGCAATTATTATCACCCTGGCTTCGGCTTACTATCAACGCACCACCGGCCCAACCTATCCTCTCAAAGGTTCTTTTTTGTTTGACGGTCAGAATCAAACATTCCGTCTCGACCGATCACACGAGAGTGATCGCGACCAACCGGTAACGCTGCTGATACCCAATCCTGCGGTTAACGGCGAAGTTCTGTGGCGGCGTTTTCCGACGCAGGAGGCTTGGCAAGTTTTGCTCATGACCCGGCGAGGCGATACGTTGCAGGCCGCTCTTCCCAAACAGCCGCCGGCAGGAAAGCTCGAATATGTGGTTATACTCAAAAACGGTGCAACCCCAATTCGCCTGCCCGTGCAAGGCGCCGTGGTGACGCGTTTCAAAGGCAAAGTTCCCAACGCCTTTCTCGTTCCCCATATTCTTTTTATGTTTGCCGCCATGCTGTTGTCGACCCGCACCGGGCTGGAAGGATTGCGCCCTGCTGGCCGCCTGCGAATTTATACTTGGACGACGACCATTGCGCTCTTCGTGGG
The DNA here is from genome assembly GCA_022072515.1 of bacterium. Taxonomy (GTDB): domain Bacteria; phylum Zhuqueibacterota; class Zhuqueibacteria; order Zhuqueibacterales; family Zhuqueibacteraceae; genus Zhuqueibacter. Next base: position 34,245 of record JAJVHT010000044.1, on the reverse strand, counting down.
TGGAATGATTTTCGGCTGCATCGTGCAAAAATATGCTTTTGGGGCTTACTGGACCGGCGTTCCATTCGGCATCGATCTCACTGACAACAAAACTTTGATCGCATTGGTCGGTTGGGTTGCCGCGACAATCGCTGTCGAAAAAAATCGCCACGCAAAATTTTGGATCATAACGGCGGCGATCTTGACTCTGGCCGTTTATGCGATCCCGCATAGTGTATTAGGCTCAGAATTAAAATATTGATCGAATGTCAGAAATTCTCGCCAATTACCAAAAGCGCGTACGCCGGCAATACCTCGCCGCGGCGGTGATCATCGGCCTTGTGCTCACCGGGGAAATGACGTTTGACGTCGTGGAGCGCGGCATTGGCCGCTATCTGCTCTGGCAAAATGCCGGGCGTGAAAAGATCGGGCGCAGTTGGGAACAAGCGCAGCAACGCGGCACGGCCAGTGCCCAATTGGAAACCGTCACGCGTGAGCGCCGCCGCCAAGCGCTGGAATTGGAAAGCATTTCGAGCTTTGAAGAGCTGGTGCAATACGTCGAAGCGAATCAACAGGCCCCCATTTCACCGACACAGTTTTTACAAATTTACCATCAGCTTCCTTATTTCTTGCAGCCGCTGTTTTTCAATCCGGACTCACTCGTTGCCGATGCCCGCACGCAGCGCATCATCAATACCGTCGTGGATGGCAATCGTTCACACCTCAATCTGGTGATGCTGGATGCCGACAACCGGACCGTCCGGCGCGCCTCGCTGAATGCCGAACAAATGAGCTTGCTCACCAACTATGGCAAAGAGAGAAATCTCAACGTCCGCAGCGAGAGCCGGTTCAACGAATATTTTTTTGAGGCGGCGGCGTTTTGGAATTTATTTGAAAGCCTCGAACCGTTGCGCCGCCGCCAATTTATTCAAAATGTGCCGCTGCTCACCGAGGCGGCCGGCGAAATCACCGCGGTTGGCATTTCCAATCAATACGCCAACGAGTTTGTCGAAGTCGCCTTCGCCGTGTCGGAAGCCCGCGCCTGCATTTATTATTTACCCGAAGATTATGTGATGGATTTGCTCAAGCCAGACCGCGAGAAGCAGTTTGCGTTTTTTCGCCTGCGCCGGCAGTTTTTGGAAAACCGGTAGCCTGGATGAAACTCAAAAACAAACTTTTGTCTATGCAGCATTCGAGCAGCAATGGTTAAATCGACGCCTACAATGCGAACGCGCCTCGTTTTCATCGTTCTGACTTTTTTAACCGCCCTCTTGTTGATTGCCGGCATTGTTTTTTTTGTTTTGATTGATGATTTGCCGTATATTCCCGACGATCTGCGCAATTTGGTTTACACGCAGCCGACCGAATTTTATGCCGCCGACGGCTCACCACTGCATCGCCTTGGCGGCAAAACCTACGTGCCGCTTTCACAAATCAGCCCGAATTTTCAACACGCTTTGCTCGCGGCGGAAGACGCCGAATTTTATTCGCATCACGGCATCGATAAAATCGCGATGATGCGGGCGGCGGCCTTGATCTTCATGGGCAAACGCTTGCAAAGCGGTTCCACGTTGACGCAACAACTTGTCAAAAATCTTTTCTTTTCGTTTCGCCAGGATCCGTCGCGCAAACTTCGCGAAATCCTTATCAGCCTGCAAATCGAATCGACTTTCACCAAAGAGCAAATTCTCGAGGCGTATTGCAACTGGGTTTATTTCGGCGGCACGGCGTATGGTATTGAAGACGCCGCCAGGCAATTTTTCGGCAAAACCGCCGCCGACTTGACCATTCCGGAAGCGGCGATGCTCGCCGGTATCGTCAACTCGCCGATTTATTTGAATCCGTTTTCGCATTACGAAAACGCGCTCACGCGGCAACATCTGGTTTTGCGGCGGATGAAAGCGAAAGGCTTCATTGATGAGGCCGCATATAATCTGGCCGTGGCCGATTCCATCAAACTGACCGGCCGGCCGGCTTTCGGAAATGATTTCGTCGATTACGTGATTGCAGAAGCCGAGAAACGGTACGGCCATGAAGCGGTGTATTATGGCGGCCTGAAAATTTTTACCACGATGGATCCGCAACTGCAAACGCTCGCGGAAGAGGCGGTGACGCAAGGTGTCGCCCAATTGGAAGCCCGGCTGGATTCGACCGGTGCGCCACTGCAAGGCGCTTTGGCCGCGATTTCTGTTCCCACTGGTGAAGTACGGGCTTTGGTCGGTGCACGAAAATATGTTCCTGGCGGCTTCAATCGCGCGGTCAATACCAATCGCCATGTGGGTTCCGGCATCAAGCCGTTTATTTATTATGCCGCGCTCGAAAATTTGCATCTGACGCCGATCTCTATTGTGAATGACACGGCGGTCACTTTCAAAATTTCCGGCCAGCGACCTTGGAGTCCGCGAAATTTTAGTCGACGCCATCTCGGCCGCATAACATTGAAATATGCCTTGATGAACTCGATCAACGTCATCTCGGCGCAATTAACCGGTCAGTTGACGCCCAAACGTGTGGTTGAAACCTGTCGGCGTTTTGGCGTGACTTCGCTACGTTCACCGCAAGATGAAATTATGTCACTGGCCCTTGGCAGCGGCGGCATCTCGCCGTTGGAAATGGCCGCGGCTTATGCCGTATTTCCCAATAACGGTGTTTATTACAAACCCATCGTCATCAAACGGGTCGAAGATCTCAACGGTGTCGTTTTGGATCGGGCATTTGTTTTTGGCGACACGCGATTTGATCCCCGCCTGACTTACGAAATGCTGGACATGATGCGTGGTGTGGTCGAGGCCGGAACGGCCAGTCGAGTTCGTTTGTTGGGATTTGAAGCGCCGGCTGCCGGCAAAACCGGAACGAGCACAGATTTTACCGATGCCTGGTTTACCGGTTTTACGACGGCGCTTTCGGTTTCGGCGTGGGTCGGTTATGACCGGGAATTTAAAATGTACGAGCGCAAACCGCGCCGCGGCGTGGATGGCGGTCGTGGCGGCGTGCCGATCTGGGCAGAGTTTATGAAACGCGCCACGACTTTTTATCCGGCGCGGAATTTTGAAGACCAAATGCCGGCCGATATCAAAATTTGGCACGTTGATCCGATCACGGGTGTCCTGGTTCCGGATGCAAAATACGGCATTCCGGTCGCGCTGCCGGAAGAGATCGAACCGCCCGCTTCACCGTTTTGGGAACTGCCACGCAGCGTGCCGAAAGCAGATACGTCGGAGGCGGGCTGAGAGCGTTAGCCTGTTCGCCAGGTGAAGTGATAACCGGCAAACCCATAAACGACTATGACTACTTTTCGCTGGTTGATTTTGCGCTTGTTTTGGAGCTTGTTTTTGCTGCCGTGGGTGGCTTATGCCGTGCTTTGGCTGCTGCACGAAGTCATTTCTCCGCAAGTTTCTTTTGATGATGCGCTGGTCACAGCACTGGTGTGGATTTTATTGTTTGCGGCGGTGAGCTTGACTTTAAGCCGCATTGGCGCCGGCAGATTTGCCCTGCTGGAAGAAGCCGGTCGCGACGCCATCGCCCAAAATCAAAACGAGCAGGCGGAAAATGTTTTGGCGCGGATACAAACACTTTTTGCCGGCGGCCTGCTCACCAAAAATTTTCAGCAAAAGGCGAAACCACGGTTGCTCCGGCAGTATTTTTCTTTTCATGCCGCAAATTTAAGAAAAGAACAAAATCGTGTACAAGTGCGCGAAGCCTGGCGTGAAGGCATTCGCGCTGAGGAAAGTTACGACCTGCTGAAAAATTTCGTTCTGCAGCAGCCGGCGTTAACGCTTCCCACCATCGACCTGGCCGAAGAATTGTTGGATCGCCAACCCGATGATCATGAGCTGCTCTCTTTTCTGACGCGCCAATATCTGCGGGAACACCGAACGCATTTTCGCGCCGAGCATATTTTTCGTCAATATCTCAGTCGCAACGGTCCGCTGGTGCCGGAGATTATTGCCTTGTGCCTGGACCGGCTGTTATCTCATGCCGGTGGGCCACGGCTGGATGATTTTGCAGCGTGGTGTTACGTGCGCGCGTTTCAACACGGCGAAGAAAAAAATGTGGCGCTCCGCCAGGCGCTTCACGCCCTTCGCCAACACCTTCAGCGTGTCGGCCGTCAGGATGCGTTGGCCAAAGTCGTGACGACAATTGTAGCGGATTTCACACCTGAGGAAATCTCCGGCTGGGCCATTGAACGGCAGGAGCGGCAAGCGCAATCACTGGCATTTCGAATGAAGCGTGTCTTCTTTGAATTGCAACAGCGGCTTTTGGAGTTGTATTCACGCTTGCGTGAACACAAGCGAAGCGTCGCCATGACGGCAGGCGGCCTTCTCATTCTCTGGCTCGGATACTTCGTGTTATCAGACAGTGGCTCCGAATCAAAAAGAGTCGCGAATTCAGCGCCGCCCGTTGATACAACCAAAGTTTATGCGTTGCAAGTCAGTGCCTTGAAAAGCGCCAAAACCGCTCAGCAAGTAGCCGAGCAACTGCGCCGCAGCGGTTTGATAGAGGTGGAGGTGCTCAAGCCGCAGCCGCTGTACCGCGTTCGCGTCGGCAAATACCGCGGCGCGCAAGCCGCGCAACGCATGGCCGATAGCTTGAAGACGGTGGGCATAATCCGGCGGGATAGTTTTGTGACGGAATATGGGAAGCAATAAGGCAGGCTGGAATATTTACTCACCGAAGTTGTGCTGGGGTCGTGTTTTTTGCCAGGGCTGCGCTTATTGTCCCTTGTGAGTTTTCGCCCGCAACGTCGATAAAAAATTCTGGGCCAAAACATTTCTCGGATCAATCCGCAACGCTTCAATAAACTTGGTTTCCGCTTCGGGGTAGCGATGCAGGTTCGTTAGCGCACCGCCCCACAAATAAAAAATAAAGGATCGCTGCGCCGGCGAAAACTGGCGGGCAGCATCGTCAAGTTTGAGCGCGGCGCTGAAGGCCGCTTCGGCTTCAGGATATTTTGCCAGAAACATGAACGCCTTTCCCGCTCCGGCGCGCGCCAGGGGAGAATTGGGATTCAGCTCCAGCGCGCGTGAAAACGCCGGCAAGGCTTCGGCGTAACGTTGCAGCGAAATGAGGGTCTCGCCGATATTTTCAAACACCGCATGTTCATCCGGGTATTCCTGCGCCAGCGTGCGATATTCCGCCAGCGCGGCTTCATACTTCTTCATTTTGGTCAACTGCTCCGCGAGCGCCACATGTGCTTGCCCCCAACTGATCTCACGGTTGAGGTAACGCGTGGCGATTTCCTGCACCAGCGGCGTAATTTGTGCATCCATTAAAATCGGCAAATTAATTGCTTGCTTGAACGGCCATTCCGAAGTCAGGCTGAGAATGCGCAACCGGCCGATTTCTTCATCCAAAACGGTGATGTTGAGCGCCGCAAGATTTTCCGGCAAATTTGCCAGCCGCGCTGAATCAACAAAGGCGGGCAACATATTCACGCTTTGCAAACCGTGTAGAAACGTTTTTGCCATCAGGGCGTAGCCGTGCACGATGGGGTGGAGGTGTTCGGCAATCAGCTCGTTTCCGATTATCCCGCCGCGGCTGCGCGCGCGAAAAGCATGCTCCAGATCAATCATCGGCGCGGTATTTTTCTTACAGACATTTTCGATGATCACATTAAACGTGTCCGGCGCGCGAAACCGTAGCAAATCAAGATCGCGGGCGCGGGAGAAGAGCGGCGCGGCTTTGCCGGTATCGCCGGCGCTCAAAAAACATTTTGCCAAATTGAATGACAATAGCGCCGGCGATGAATCGATCTGCGCGGCGGACAAAAAATTTTCCAGCGCGAGTTGTGGCTGTCTCGCTTGCAAGAGCTGCTCGCCGGCTGTAAAAATGTCACGCCAATCCTTTTCCTGTTCGGCACGTAAATTAAAACTCGAGGCGGAAACGAATGGCGGTTGGTCTTTTAAATTCGACACCAAATTGCCCACTAAAACTGGCACACGCGACGTATGCGCCAATGCCAAAGTCTCGTCAAGATTTTTGGCAAAAGCGGCGCACGTTGTCTCAAACACTGTGCTGCCGTAAGGAATCGTTTGCTGTCGCGCCATCGTTTGCATTACCGATTTCGTTACGGAGTTAGGCCGGTCCTGAAATAGCCCCGCTAATTGCCGAACGGCTTGTTGCAAGAGATAAAACGTGCGATAGCGCAACAGCCGCAGATATAAATTGACCAGCGTACGGTTGCCGCCCAACGAAAAAGTCGAGGCGGCGCCGAGTGCACCGTAAAATTCATTGTGTCCGGCGTAAATTAGAATGACGTCGGGCGCCAGTGCCAGCACGTCGCGCATCAGATCGCGCACCGCAAAACTGTTGGTCGCGGCAATACCCAAATTGACGACTTCGATTTCGCGATCGGGAAAAAGTTGCTGCAGGTAAGTGCGCAAGATGCCCGGCATCGCGGCATTTTTGTTGTAAGGAAAGCCCGCCATGCTGGATTCGCCGAGGCAAATGACGCGGAAACCGTTCGTGGGTTTCACGAAAGCCAGCCGACCTTCTTCCGCCTGGCGGGCAAATTCGGGCTGCAACCCGAAATAACGCCGGCCGACGTCTCGATTGATTTCCCACCACACCCGGCCTTCCTCTGCAACGCGATGCGCCAGCCGCAACTGGTCGCCATATCCCGCCGCACGCAAAGCGATTTCCAATAAGATCAGTAAAACGATTGGCAACAGCAAAGCCACTGTTGTAAAAATGCGGCGTCGTGATTTCGACAACGGCGCAACAGCGGGCGCAGGCGTTGGCTGTTTTGGGGGAGAAGGGGTTTTGTTTTTCTTTCTGCTCATTTGTGTGTGGTTTTAGCCGCCACCTTTTCCTGCCAAACGGTGAGATGCTCCAACGGCAGGCTCAGCGGTGTGACCATGCGGCCCGGAAAATGTTTTTTCAGCACCAAAAGTCCGGCATTCGATACTTGGAGGTTACGCAAAACTTCCTGATTGATTTCGATGGCGTGGGTGTCGGCGAGCGCCAGCAAGGTCTGGGCTAACTTTTCCGTGTGTTCGCCGGTTGGCGCCTGCAGGTCCGCGTCGTTTTTCGCCGACGTGAGCCGCTGCACGAGCAGTTGCGCCAACGCATTCTCTCGCCACATCGCCACTTCCGCCGTCACCTCAGGCGCTTTATCCAAACCCTCCCGCACGGCATTTTTATAAACATATTCCTGCTCGATCATCATCAGCAGCGCTTCGCGCAGACTCAGGCGGAATTTTTTGCGATTGCTGAAATCGAGATGATACATGCCGACGCTAAGCCGCTGCAGAATTTCTTTAATCGTCCAATCGGAGCCGTCGTCAAAACTCACTAAGGTTTCGTCAAGATTCGCTTCCAGGCTTTGGCCGGCTTGTGAAAATTCACCGGCGCTCAACGGCGAGGGATTCAGCTTGCGCACCATCGCGGTCGTGTCTTCGCCGATGTGGAAGATTTCTTCCAGGCGCTCGGTCAAAAATTTGAATCTGGCCGGCGGCACTTCCGTTTTTTTGCCGACCATCATCGTTTGGAAGTATTTCATAAACTCGGCGGCAGCGATCTCGCGATCAAGCCGGGCATTTTTGTCGCGATTCGGTTTTGCCACCTTTTCGTTAAATAGCGCTTCAATCGTCGCTTCGCGGTGAATTTGTTCCAAAAAGGTGTGCAAACGCGGGGATTCCGGCAGGCGTTGTTTTACCGCTTCCTGCGCCAGCAGTTTCTCGGCAATCAGCGAGTTCAGAAAAAGTGTTTTTGCTTGTTCGATATCTTTGAACTGCTGCAGCCGCGGCGCCATCTCAAAGCGGCGGCGGAACTCTTCGGCAGTAATGGTGAGCGACCCGGCCCGCGCCACCACCGGCGGCGCCTCTTTTTTGGCGCAGGCGGCAATGACAACGAGAGCTGGCAATAAAACTCGAACAACATGGCGTGAGGTGATCATGGTTTCAATATAATCATCGCGGGCAAGAATTGCAACTGGTGAAAAAGCACTGGACAGACCGAAAAATTTTTTTATATTAAATGCTGTCCGTTTAAATATGAACACATCCAAACCTTATGAATCCCGCCCTTTCAGGGCTTTAGATGATGGATTGTATTGGTTCCCAGGGCGCTGCCCGTGGGCTGTTACATGTGACCCCGTTGGGGTCAATCGGCGCCTTTTGAAAAGACGGTGAGAACTTAACGTTGTCGTTTTGGAACATTACATGCTTCTTAAAAAAGAACACATCTTTCGCTTGTTGTTGGGCGCCACGCCTTTTCTGATCTTGCTCATGCTGGAGGCGGCGTTGCGAATTTTCGGCTACGGGGATAATCTCGCTGTTTTCGTGACGCTTGAAAAAAATCCGGACTTTTGGATCACCAATCCGCAAATCGGCCGGCGGTATTTTCTGGCGCAAAATTTTTTGCCGGCGACGTCGTACGACGCGTTCCGCAAGCAAAAGCCGGCCAATGCGTATCGCATTTTTGTTTTGGGTGAATCCGTTGCCGCCGGATTTCCGTATTTTAATAACGGCGCCTTTCCGCGCCTACTGCAAACGCGCTTGCAGGCCCGGCATCCCGGCAAGCTGATCGAAATGGTTAATCTCGGCTTGCCGGCGGTCAGCTCGTACACGCTATTGGACCTGGCCGGCGAGCTGATCGACTATCAGCCCGATGCCATTTTGATTTATGCCGGGCACAATGAATTTTACGGCGCGTTCGGCAGCGCCTCGACCGAGACGTTTGGCCACCGCCGCTGGGTGATCAAGCTCTATTTACGATTGCAGAATTTGAAGCTTGTGCAGCTTCTGCGACAGGCGTTTTTTCGCCGGCCATCATTAGCCCCGGACAATCGCGTGACGCTGATGGGGCGCCTGGTCGGACAAAAGAATATTCCGTATCGCGGCCCGCTTTATCATCAAACGCTGCAAAACTTTCGCGCGAATTTGACGGAGATGATCGAAATTTTTCAAGCGCATGACGTCAAAGTGATGCTCAGTGAGGTGGTCAGTAATATTGGCGATCTCAAACCGTTCGTGTCGTTATTCGACGAAAATACGAATCGTACGGAATGGCAAAAGTTTTTTGACCGCGGCGTCGCCCTGCTACAGGCTGACAGCAGCGAGATGGCCTTATCAAATTTTCAACGCGCCGCTCTGCTTGATTCGTCTCCGGCGATCCTGCATTTTGAAATGGCAAAGGTTTTGATGCGGCGCCATCTTTTTGCCGAGGCGCTGCAAGAGTTTTTACGCGCCAAGGATTTGGACGCGCTGCGCTTCCGCGCCAGCGAAGATTTGAACCAGATCATCCGCGACCTGGGCGTGCAATTGAATGTTTCGGTGGCGCCGATGTATGCGGCTTTTGCCGCCGCGTCACCGCACGAAATCATTGGCAACAATTTGATGCTGGAGCACGTGCATGGCAATCTGCAGGGTTATTTCTTGATGGCCAAAACCTTCGACGAAAATATCGCCAAGCAGCATTTTCTCCCGACAAGCTCAACCACGCCCGCGCCGCCGGATTCGGTTCTCTGGCAGCAAATGGACGTGACGGAATTGGA
>JAJVHT010000044.1:0-24670 GCA_022072515.1 bacterium | reverse complement strand
ACACGCTCAGGACGCCATTGTCGCCAAGTTTGTGGCGCGAGCACATACCTATCAGGGCACGACGCTGCCTTATCGTCTGTTCGTTCCGGAAAATTATGTTGCCACCAAACAATATCCTCTCGTTGTGGCTTTGCATGGCGCCGGTGAGCGCGGTTCGGACAATCTCATCCACATCCGTTCCTATCGCCTGGCAACCGCATGGGCTGATCCGGTCAATCAAGCCAGGTATCCTTGTTTTGTGGTGGCGCCGCAATGTCCGCTCAATCGCTCTTGGGATGCAGACTTTGGCCAACCGATCACGCCGGAATTGGCCACGGTGAATAATCTCGTCGACGCGTTGAGTCATGAGTTTAGTATCGATACCAACCGGCTCTATGTCACTGGGCTGTCGATGGGCGGATTCGGCGTCTGGGATTTGATCACACGGTTTCCGAATCGTTTTGCCGCCGCCATTCCGTTGAGTGCCGGTTTCTTTCCGGAAGTTGCCGCGAGTATTGCGCAGATTCCGATTTGGAATTTTCATGGCGCGCTGGATGATGTGGTACCGGTGAGTTTTTCGCGCGAGATGATTGCGGCGCTCGAACAAGCCGGCCAAACCGCAGTCTACACGGATTGCCGTTATCGCAATTGTGACGGCTTGCCGGATAGTTTGATTGCCAAATACGTGGCGAGCCACGCCAATCTCTTCTACACTGAATTCGAAACCGGCCGCCATGACGCGAGTGTGTTTAGCGGCGCGTATGATTATCCTTTTCTCTTTCCGTGGGTTTTTAGCAAGTATAAAACGACGCCCGGCGCTATCACGCTCACCAATCTGCGCTCGCATCACGTGTTGAGCAGCGCGGCTCCCATCCGGTGGAATGCGATCACACCAAATGATAGTGTGGAAATTTGGTTCAGCCCTGATGCCGGAGAAAATTGGCAGCTCGTCGTGCGGTCCGCGCCGAGCACGGGCGAATATTTGTGGAACACAACGGCAGTCAGCGATTGTGCCTTCGGGCTGGTGAAAATATTTTTAAAAAATGCCCAGGGTTTTATTTACAGCCAGGCTCAATCAAGCTATTTCACCATTAACAACGCGGTGAATGCGACACCGTTTGTGAAAATCCTCAACCGCGAATTCGACATACGTGAAATATTTGAGGAGAACAATTTGCCGCTCAAACTGTGGATCGGCGACGCGGAAACCAATCCGCTCATGGTGGAGCTTTTTTACAGTCTGGATAACGGACGCGTGTTTACGGCATTCGATAATTACAACATCGTTTCCGACACGGTGAGCCAGAGCCGGACAATCGATCTGGCCGCCTTGCCGAACGCACCACAGGCCGTTATCAAAGTGGAAGTGAGTGATGGTAATACTTCTTCCGCGGATCAAACGTATTTCTTTAACAAACGCACGGCGCGACAGATCGGCGCGCCAGCGACCCATGTTGCCGGCAACAGTGGCGCCGCGATCACCGTGCAAATTGTCGATCCGAGCCAATTAACCGGCCAGCTTTATCGCATAACCTTCAATATTTCATCCCCAAACAAGAGTTACAACATTCTCAATGTTGATCGCGGCGCCACAGTGGTGGAAAACGCCACGCCACTGGACGGCACCACGGAAAGCCCGCAATTTGACGGCTTGCGGCTGCTGGTCAAAGATTTCGATCCGGCGGAAATCGATCGGGAGCATACCGGCTGGACCATCGGCAATTCAACGTTGAATGTCGCGATTTCTCTGCCCATCATCATTATCAGTCCTGATACGCTCAGAGGTTTCGCGCAGCCGGCGGACTATAAAATTACGTTTTTCGATCATGTCGTGGACACGTCCAGCACCGCTTTTGGCGCGACCGCCACACCGATGAAATTTTGGGTACAAAATCTGATCGATAATCGCCAGGCGGAAGTTATTTTTCTGGACAACAATGGCGATCAAACGATTTCGCCAACGGATGAGATTTTTATTTTGGAGCCCGATCCGCAGGGCAAGTTGCGGCTGGCGTGGTCGTTTCAATTCAGCGGCACCCCGCAAGATATTTTGCCGAAACCGGGCGAGGCGTTTGTTTTCAAAACCTTGAAGCCGGTGACCAATCAGGATATCTATGAATTTCGCGGCGCTTTGACTACCGTGCGGGAAAATGAGTCTGCCGCGGCGGTGCCGAAAACCTTGACCCTCTATCCGAATTACCCCAATCCGTTTGGAAGTGGCGTAGCCGCTCGCGCGGCGGGAAGCCCCACGACCATGATTCGCTATTATTTGCCGCAAGCCGAATGGGTCAAGCTGGCGATCTTCAATGTTCTCGGTCAGGAGGTGATCACATTGATGGAAAGCAAACAGAACGCTGGGTTTCATGCGCTGTCCTGGAATGGTAGAAATCAGCAAGGCCGGGAAGTGGGCAGCGGCGTTTATTTTTACAAAATCGTGACGGGGGATAGAACCTTGACACGAAAAATGATTTTGCTGCGATGAAGTCAAATGATAGGTGGGCTAAACAAAAAAGCCTCTTCAAACCAAGAAGAGGCTTTTTTGTTGTTAAATCCAAACGACAATGACTGAAGGCATTACTACGAGCGTTATTTCGCCAGCAACAGCTTGCGCACTTGCATGAAGTCTTTCGTCTCCAGCTTGTAGAAGTAAATGCCGGAGCTGACGCGCGCGCCGGCGCTGTTCAGGCCGTTCCACGTCACGATGTGCGTGCCCGCGGTTTGCTCGCCTTCAACCAGCGTGGCAACCACCTGGCCGAACAAGTTATAAATCCGCAACGCCACGTTCGTCCGTTTCGGAATGCCGTAGCGAATCTGCGTTTCCGGATTGAACGGGTTGGGATAGTTTTGTTCCAACACATACGTGGCCGGAATCTCCCGCGGCTGATCTTTCACCGCGGTGGTTGGCTTGCGTTTGTCAAAATCCCAGGCGTCGTAATACGCCGGATTGATGCTGCCAAACTGCGTATAGATCGTAAACGTCGAGCCGTTGTCGTCGATGTTCGCGACGTGATTGTTGCCGAAGCCGCCTTGACCGCCTTCGTTGTCGCCGCCGCGAATGCCGAATTTATACACCTGGCCGACGCGGCCTTTGGAGCCGATGTTGATGCTGTCCGGCGAGGCCAGCACTTGACGCGTGAAAATGGAATCGCCCGCCACGCGGTCGCCGTTGGTGCCGTCGTCGTACAGTTTCTTGGCGAGATTGCCTTGCAAGCCGAGGCCCCAATCGCCGCCGGTGTTGCTCCAGCCGCCGACCGCCGGGCCGTTCATCCAGACGCCGTATTGCAGAATCGGGTCGCCCTTGACGATGTTGTAGGTGCCTTGAATGTCGAAGAGGGTGTCGCCCTTCAATATTTGATAAATCGCCGGGCGCAAATCGACTTCCCAATTCACCAACACGTTCCGCCGCAGTTTCGCTTGATTCGGAAAAACCGGCTGGCGGCGCGCTGACACTTCGCTTGCGACGTTATCTTCAATCGTCTGCGTGGTGCCGGTCAGCTTGATGCGCCGGCGTTCGGCACGGGAGGCCGGACTGCCGGTGAAGTTGAAATCATAATAATTCTCGCGCACGTCGGCGCCATTTTTCACCAAATAGAATTGATAATCCAATTCCTGGTTCACGGTCGAAACCAGCGTCACCGTGGCCTGATAAATGTTGGTGAAGCCCTGCCGCGCCATGCGCGTGCGTTGGACTTCATTCGCCGAGCCAAAGTAACCGGTGCCGACTTCGAGTGTGTCACCGTGCGCAAAGCCGCGATCAGTGATCGCCTTGCTCACGTCGGTGCGAATCGTGGCGGTAATGGTGGTCGAATGACCGCCGATCACCGGCGGCACGTCGCCGAACCACTTCCAGTACAGGGTCGAATCCGGCGTATTGGCAGTCAGTGGCAAGGAACGATTGCCGCCGAAACCGCCGAGCTGGTTTTCCCACAACACCGCGTTCGCGGGATCGCCTTTGACCGAATTGACAAATTGGTACGGCACATCCGCTGCGGCTTTGGGGAATTTGATGACGCCGCTCCAGAATCTCTCCGCCGGATAATTCAACTGCCCGGCATTTTGTGATTCGGTTTCCGGCTTGAGCAAAATGCTTCTGCCCCAATCCAACGGCGCCGTGCCGCCGCGCACGCCGATTTCGTGGAGAGTCGGATTGAAATCAACATAGCCGGCGACGTTCACGCGGAACAGCACGTCGATGGAATCCGCTGAGGTGAACGGCGTATAAAATTGATCGCGGTTATTCACCGTATTGTAAAATAGCAACGGCAGCGTCTCATTCGTGTTGCCGACTTTCCATTCCCGGTTGGTGGAGCCGGTGCCGACGTTGGCTTCCCAACCGTTGTTGCCGTCGTTCTCGGAATCCGCGAACAACTTGAAGCGCAGATCCGTGCCGGACGGGAATTCCAAGGTCGTGGTCCAGTAATCACCGGAGACGTGTTTCAGCTTGCCGCCGGTGGCGTTGTCCCACGTGAGCGGCGCCGTGTTGCCGCGGATTTGAATGTTCGCGCGTGGGGTGATCGTATCGGGCACCGTCGCGGTATTGACCCAGAACGTCACTTTCGTCGTCAGTTGGCGTGGCTTGCGCAGATCAAAATCCCAGGCGTCGTAATACGCCGGATTGATGCTGCCAAACTGCGTATAGATCGTAAACGTCGAGCCGTTGTCGTCGATATTCGCGACGTGGTTGTTGCCGAAGCCGCCCTGACCGCCTTCGTTGTCACCGCCGCGAATGCCGAACTTGTAGACCTGGCCTGCGCGGCCTTTGGAGCCAATGTTGATGCTGTCCGGCGAGGCCAGCACCTGGCGCGTGAAAATGGAATCGCCCGCCACGCGGTCGCCGTTGGTGCCGTCGTCGTACAGTTTCTTGGCGAGATTGCCTTGCAAGCCGAGGCCCCAATCGCCGCCGGTGTTGCTCCAGCCGCCGACCGCCGGGCCGTTCATCCAGACGCCGTATTGCAGAATCGGGTCGCCCTTGACGATGTTGTAGGTGCCTTGAATGTCGAAGAGGGTGTCGCCCTTCAATATTTGATAAATCGCCGGGCGCAAATCGACTTCCCAATTCACCAACACGTTCCGCCGCAGTTTCGCTTGATTCGGAAAAACCGGCTGGCGGCGCGGCGAGACTTCGCTCACGACGTTATCCTCAATCGTCTGCGTGGTGCCGGTCAGCTTGATGCGCCGGCGTTCGGCACGGGAGGCCGGGCTGCCGGTGAAGTTGAAATCATAATAATTTTCGCGCACGTCAGCGGCGTTTTTCACCAAATAGAATTGATAATCCAAGTCTAGATTGACGGTCGAAACCAGCGCCACCGTGGCCTGATAAATATTGGTGAATCCTTGCCGCGTCATGCGGGTACGTTGGATTTCATTCGCCGTGCCGAAATAGCCGGTGCCGACTTCCAACGTGTCGCCATGTTGAAAGCCGCGATCGGTAATGGCTTTGCTCACATCGGTGCGAATGGTGACGGTAATGTTCGTCGAGTGACCGCCGATAATTGGCGCCACTTCGCCAAACCACTTCCAATACAGCGTCGAGTCCGGCGTATTGGCTTTCAGCGGCAGGGAGCGGTTGCCCGAGAAACCGCCAAGCTCATTTTCCCATTGGATGGCCGTTGCGGGGTTGTTCTTATCGGTGTTGACGAATTGATACGGCACATCCGCGGCGGCTTTCGGAAATTTGATGACGCCGCTCCAGAATCTCTCCGCCGGATAATTCAACTGCCCGGCATTTTGTGATTCGGTTTCCGGCTTGAGCATAATGCTCGTGCCCCAGTCCAGTGGCGCGACGCCGCCGCGCACACCGATCGCTTGCAGGTTGGGGTTGAAATTGACATAACCAGCAACGTTCACGCGGAACAGCACATCGATCGAATCCGCCGAGGTGAACGGCGTATAAAACTGATCGCGGTTATTCACCGTGTTGTAAAATAACAATGGCAGCGTCTCATCGGCGTTGCCGACGGTCCATTCCCGGTTGGTGGAGGTGGTGCCAACGTTGGCCTCCCAACCGGTATTGCCGTCGTTTTCCGAGTCCGCAAAAATCTTGAACCGCAACTGTGTCCCCGGAGCAAATTGCAACGTGACCGTCCAGTAGTCACCGGCGATGTGTGTCAGCTTACCGCCGGTCGCATTATCCCAGGTTAACGGAGCAGGATCGCCGCGCAACTGGATATTCGACCGCGGCGTGACCGTGTCCGGCACCGTTGCCGTATTCACGACAAACGTGACCTTGACCGTTTGCGCCTGCGCGGCCATCACGGCCACCAACAGGAACAACGTTATAAACCAAAATCGCTTCATAACCCATTCTCCTTACATTCAGCAAAACGTGAATTAATCAAACTTCCTGATTTGTCATGGTTTTATTTGCGCTCTTCACCTCCGATCGTGATTTTAAAAATTCAGTCCTAATGAAAACAATTTTGTATTGTCCAGCAGGCCAAAGTCGGCATAAGCAAAGTCGATGGTGATGATGCCCGCCGCGCCGGTGTTGTACTTCAAACCGACGCCATACGTCAACCCTTCCTCACTATCATCACGGAAAAGCGATTTGTAGCCGCCGCGCAAAAACAGCAGGTCTTGAATTGCGATTTCCGTGCCGGCGTTGAGCACGCCGGTGTTGTCGCTCGGCCGCAGCGCATCCGCCGCCAACGTAACTTTCGTTTTGGCGCTGCGGATGACATCATAAGCCAGCCCGACGCGAAAGAAGAGCGGCAGCGGCCAATTCTCCGTTTTCAGCGCCGCGACAATGGTTTCGTTGTTGCCGCTGTTGGTGGGATCGGTGTCAATGCGCTTCAGCAAATCTTTGCCATCATATTTCATGTCCGCGCCAAAATTCGAGATGCTCATGCCGAGGCGCAGCTCGTTGAACTGCGTCACGAAGACCAAACCGACATCAAAAGCCACCGCCGAAGCGCGTTCGTTCCAAATTTTCTGCTCGATATATTTGAAACTCCCGCCGATGGAAAAGCGATCCGTCATCGTCCGCGCATAGCTCAACGCCACGGCGAGATCGCTCGCCGACCAGCGGGCGCCGGTGCCTTCCTGATTCAATTCATCGGTGACTTCTTCGTCGCCATAATCAAGCTGGGTGACACTGAGGCCCAGGGCGTTGCCGCCGCCGACATTGAGTACGACGCCGGCCCAATTGAAATCGGTGTCGAGCAGCCATTGGGTGTGGGTGACCATCACATTTGATTTTTCGAGGCGCGAAATGCCGCCGGGGTTCCAATATAATGAGGACGCATCGCTTGCCACGGCGGAAAACGCGCCGCCCATCGCCGCCGCACGCGGGCCAACCGAAATGCCCAAAAACGGCGCGCTCGAGGTGCCGACTTTGGCTTGGGCCCACAACGCCGCCGGAACGCAAAGCATGAGACACACGATTCCGAAAAATTTTTGCTTGACCATTTTATGCTCCATTTATTTTTCCTGTTCGTAGTGACGCCTTTAGGCGTGAACCTTTTGAACCATCACCAGATCCGCTTGCACCATACGATCATTCTCGAACTGCAAAGAGCTTGCGCCTGAAGGCTACGCCCGTGTGGCGCAACTACGAACTCTATTTCACAATCGCAATCTTGCCTTTTTCCTGCCCCGCGCTCGAATCCACGACGTAAAAATAAATGCCGGGGGCAATGTCCAAATTCTCGAAGGTTTTGAGATTCCACGTCACCGAACCGTTCTGAATATTGTCATCATGGCGCAGGGTGCGCACCAGCTCGCCGCGCGCGGTGAAAACATGAATCGTCGCGCCGGCCGGCACGTGCGTGAAAGTAATGCGCCGTTCGCCGCGGCCGCTCGTCACGCCCGGCGGCAAAGGCGGCTCATGAATCGAGCTGACGACATACGGATTTGGCACGACGCGAATATTGCCGATCTCAGCTTGCGCGCGTTGCGTATCGACGCTCGGTTTTTCCGGTTGGAAGAAAAACCGATCGCCGCGCCGGAACGGCTTGGTGGTCGCCACGTACAGCGTATCCTGCGGGCCAAACGTAATCGTCGTGTCTTTCGTTGACGAGAAGACCATGTCCCACGTCGGCGTCGGCTGCTGGTCTGCTCCCGGCTCGACCAGCACGATTTCATCAAACGTCGACAGCGTCTTGCCGTCGTTGTCACGATCCAAAAGCAGAAAATCGACGTAGCGATTGTCGGTGACATTTAAAATCCGATAATTCGTCGGAATCGCGCTTGCGCCCAGCAGCGTCGATGAGGTGTCGACAATGTTGTTGGAGAATTCAAAACGGAAGTCCGAAGCGCTGCGAAAACCTTTGATGGTTTCCGTGCCCAAATTCAGCTCCAACGGCGCCAGGCTGAAGAAGAACGGTTGGCGGTCACGATTGAAGCGCGATTTGTCTTCATCTTTGGCAATGAAAGCCAGATTGCGAAATGATAGCGTGACGCCGTCAAAATTTTCGGTGTCGGACAAGCGCGCGCCGGTCGTGCTCGTCGGCGTGACGCGTTGAATCGAATCAACGCGGGTGCTGCGGAAAACCGGATAATATTGATAACGAATCGCGTATTGGCCGGAGGGCAGGGTGCCGGCGCGTTTGGGGCGAATTTTGCCGGTGTCCAGGCGCAAAATATAACTCGTATCCGGCACCACGCTGCCGTTCGGGCCGCGCAGGGTGACCGAGCCGGGAACCAGATTCTGCTTGGACAGACTGACGAAGCCATTGTCATCCAGCAACACGACTTCGCTGACGCCATTGGAATCTTTCACCGAATAGGAAGTGGTGAATTTCTCAAACAATTCCTTGGCGTCGCGCTGATCGATATTCGGTTCGCCGGGATCGGGCTTGCCGTTGTTCTCCGTGCCGTCGGCATCATTCGTGCGCGCTTTGCCGTCGCTGCCAACGTCATCCGTTGCCACATTCCAATTGTTGTTGTTGTCGATGCCGTCGTTCGAGGTATCAAAAAATTCCACCGTATAAATGTGATCGGTCAGCGATTGCTCATCCAACACTTGATAATTGACATCACCGGAGGCAAATTTTTTGATCACTTTCAAAGGCAAACTGCCGGGCGGGTGATTGTAGCCCGCCACTTTGGCTTTCGGCGTGACGATGACGGTGTTCACGTCGGTTTGCAGCTCGCCGGTCTCGGAGCGGCGAATCACACGCGTGTTTTCTTTCGGGAAAATATCGGCGTTCGGATCGCCGCGATCATACGCGACGACGGCGTAATAATACGTCCGGCCATTTTCGACATTCTCATCCACAAAGCTGTGTTGCAAGCCGGTGTTGTTGCCGAGCAGGAACGACAAGCCGCGCAAATCCTGGTACAAACCGCCCAGCGCTTGAAAATAACCGCTATACGCGTTGACGAGATCGAACTGCGCAATCGGCTTCAATTGCTCGATTGTGCCGTCGGCGTTGGTGATGAGGCGGGCATCGTTGAATTCCGTATCGGTGGAGCGGTAAATCTTGTACCCTTCGAAGTCCATTTCACGGGTGACCGGATCAATGCTTTCCTCCGCCTTGCTGTCCCACGTCAGCATCACTTTGCCATCATCCGCAAAAGCTTTGACCACCGGCTTGCGTGGCGCTTGCGGAAATTGATAATTGCTGTTATAAATTTTTTGCACGGTGCTGAGATTTTTCAGCAGATCGTCGAGATCGAGCTGGCGGCCGCCGCCGGCGCCGAACACCAACGCCAGCGAGAAACGTTGTGTTTGCCCGGCGGGCAAGGGGAAGAAGCCGGAAGCAAAAATAAAATCGCCGTCTTCGCCTTGAATCGGCTTGTTATTTACAATCGAGGACGGCACGTCAAAAAATCCCGGGGCCAGACGTTGCCACAAGCTTTCATCATCTTTGATCGAGAAATTTCCCGCCGGTGCAAAATATTCAAAACTGCTCAAACCGATCTGATCGGATTCATCGACGTCGGTTTTGTCAATATGCGGCTCGCCTGGCAAATTGGTGCCGGCGCCGCTCGTCGGCACGCCGTCACCTTCGCCTATATCGCCGGTGCCGGCGGCGCCATCCAGGCCGACGTCATCAAATTCCGGATCCCAATCGTTGTCGTTGTCAAGGCCGTCATCCCGCTTTTCGTCCAGCATCGGATCGCGCAGACCGCGGCCGGTGAGGTAATCGATATGCCGCAGCGGATTGAGCCGGTCAAACAATATGTTGCCGCTTTGATCGCGCCGCACTTGGCGATAATGCAGTTGGGAGTTTTCATCGATGAGACCGTCAAGATCATTGTCGATGCCGTCGTAGGCGTTGGGATTGACGATTTCTTTAACCTGGCCGGGCGGGCGATAGGTGTTGCCTTCGATCAGCTTGGTGCGGCCGGGGCGAATGAAGAAACTGCGGCCCAAGCTGACAAAGGTGGTGTCGCGATTCGGAACCGTCACCACCGTGCGGGCGTATTTGCCCTCGTTGGTGATCAAAACGATCTGCTGGCCGGCCCGGATGAGCACTGAATCAAAATCGGTGGCTTGAAACAAGGGGGCAGAAGACGGCACGGTGGGAAAATGATCGGCATCGCCATCGTTATCAATGCCGTCAAAGGGATTGCCCGGACTTTCGAGAAATGCGTAACCCACGACGCCGACTTCGCCGACCCAGTTGGGATTACGGTTCACCACATTATCATCAAAATCGGCCGTGTACGTCAAGTCGCGCTCGACATCGAAAAAGGAAAAATCATCGTCATACTCGCGGCGATCTTCCGTCGACGTGACGCCGACATAAGTTCCCACCAACGATGCGAACGAAACGCGGCTGTAATTCGTGGTGCTTTGGTTGGTGACTTCGTAGAGCCAGAAAATATTGTCTTGCGCCAACACATCGTTCCATTGCAGCGCGCGTACCTTGACTTCCAGCCCAAGCCCATTGCGCGCGGGATTGCGCGAATCCGGCTTGAAAGCCACGCGGTAAGCATTGTTCTCAGCAAAATTGAATTCTTCGTCGTTTTGATCATCCATCACAAAGTAGGTTTCCAAATCGGCGCTAAACTGGTCGCGGCCAAAATAGCCGTTCCACGCGCCGCGCCAACCGGGATCGGTGGCATCGTCCAAACGATCCGGCCAGAAAGTCGGCCAGGTCTTCGGATTATTGCTGATCGCCACTTCCTGTTGGGACGCATTGAGATATCCACCGATCGGATCAAAACCCCAGCGTTTGCCGGAAGGCGCTTGCTCCGGGCCACCAGACGCCGGACGGTCCACCGGACAAACCACGACGGAATGAAAGGTCGTATCACGTGCGCCGGCTTTCGCGGTGACTTCTGCACCGACCATGATGCTCACGTCACCCACATACCCATTATTCGGATTGATCCACGCGCCGCGCCGGCCGCGTGCGCCGGGCTGGCCGATGACGCCCCAGTTGCCGTAAACGGTTTTGACCAAATTGCCATCCATGATGCCGCTACGCCGAAACTCCGCGCCGCTTTGCGCCGAAACCGCAATTGGCGCCATCACGAATGCCATCAACACAAACCATAAAAATTTTTTCAGGTGTTTTGCCCGCATACAGGCCTCATTGATTTTGGTATATCGAAAGTTTCTATTTTGACAATGTTAAGTTGATTTGTCGATGCTCAAGAACTCACCCCTCTCTTAAGAAGAGAGAGGGAGAAAGTTTAAATTTAAATCACCTTCTGAACTTCCCCTTTTCTTCACACCAGGGGCAGGGGGATGAGTTCAAAGACCGTCAGCCGCTAAAACGTAATCGTCGTGCCGATTTCGACGCGCCGCGGTTCTGAATAACGCGACGGATCAGTGTAAAATTCATCCACCGAATTCACCGCCGTGCGCGGCCCGATCGTGCGAATCGTCCGATCACGATCGGTGGTAAAATCCGCCTTGCCGGTGTCGTCAAAAACGTTGACTTGATTCAGCCGGTCAAATAAATTGAACACGCGGCCAAACAGCGATACTTTCAAATTCTGCGTCAAATTGAAATCCTTGTAAAGCCGGAGATCGACATTCAAATTGCTCGGCTTGATTTCCGTGTTGGTCGCCAGCGTACTGATGTCTTCGACGCTGCGCGGCGTGTACGGCTGGCCGCTCGAGGCTTGCACGATCAAGCCGCCGCCCCAGGTTTTGGCGCTATATGCGGCAGAAATATTCAGCGTGTGCGTTTGATCCCAATCCACCGAGGTCAATTGCACTTCCGGCAACTGCCCACTGGTCGTCGCGTTGCGCGCGGCTTGCGGATCCGAGTTGGTGGCCTTGGCGATTTGATAGGTGTAATCCGCCGTTGCCGAGAAACCGCCGGAGAAGCGCCGGCCAAAGGAGAGAATGACGCCGCGCACAAAACCGAAATCGGCGTTGACATATTTATTGTATTCCGAGGCGCCGCCAAACACCGTGATCGCATCCGCGCGCGTGCTGGTGAGGTCGCGAATATCGCGAAAATACGCCGTCACTTCCAGCGAGCTGTCATCGGTGAGTTGCTGCTTCAAGCCGATTTCACCGTTCGTGGTTTGCTCCGGCTTCAAATCCGCATTGCCGATCAAACCTTGATTGCCGGTGCCGCTGCCGATTTTGAAATCGCTGTTATCATACAACCGTTCGAATTTCGGAATCTGGAAAAACTGGCCGTAGGAAAAATGAAACACGCCGCCGGCCGTGACCGGAAACGACACGCCAAGCCGCGGGCTGACTTGCAGCTTCGAGGTGGCGTCTTTGTACCAGCGGCTGCGTCGTTCTTCCAGCGTCACCGCCGGCTCATTCGCCTGCTGCACGCCGTCGCCGTTGAGATCGGTGAAACGATTTTCGACTTTGATAGGACTGTAAATATTGGGATCCGTCGGATCAACCAGAATTTTTCCGTCCGGCTCGAAGTAATCGACGCGCACGCCGATATTCACGATAAAATCTTGCAGCTCAATTTTATCCTGCACGTAGCCGGAAATTTCGGTTGGACGATGCGTAAAACGATTATGCCCGTTTTCGCTCAAATCGGGAATGCGTGTGCGAATAAACGGCGAGCCGGTGGCGGCATTGAAATCCGATTGTTCGAGCACCGGCTGTAAAGTAATGTCCTCGAAGAAAACACGATGCCGGCGCAGCTCAAAGCCGCCTTTGACCTGATGTTGATTCGTCACTTGACTGGTCAGGTCGAGCTTTGCGAGCGCGGTGGAAGTGCGGCGGTTGAAATGCTGCATGCTCACGCCGCCGGTGCCGAAGCTGAAAAGCGGCGTCGATGCCGACAACTGCGGATGGACATAACGCGCATCGTGCATGTCTTGATATACATATTGCTGAAAAAGTTTTTCCGTGTAGGAAAGGGCCAGATCGTAAAATGTGCGGTTGCTCAACGTGTGCGTCAGTTTGAGAATGTCGGTAAAACCTTGCCGGAATTTATTGAGGTTGCCGTCGGGGTTATAAACGTAAAACCGGTCATAATCCTGATATTCCACATCATCCCAAATGGTCGTGTTGGCCAGCTTCATGGTGGGGCGGAGGTTATAAATCAATTTGGCCTGGCCGTACACTTTGCGGTTCCAATTCATCGGCACGAATTCGTTGTTGCCGAGGCCGCTGGCGTCGCGCGATTCCACAAAATTGCCGGTGGAATCGGTATAGCCGATGTTGGTAGGATTATACCGCCGCTGCCCGCGCTGCCAGCCGTCGAAATAAATGTAACGCCCGCTCACATTGAAAAAAAGTTTGTTCGCCGCCAACGGGCCGTAGAGGCTACCCTCAAAATTGCGAATCGCCGCCGGATTGAGGTTTTTGATATCCCGGAAAAGCGGCACGCTGGGCGCGGCGAGATTGTCGTACGGCGCAGGATAAGCGCCCCACGAAAATTTATCATGCGTGCTGACGTAATCACCCAAATAACTCGTGAGTGCGCCGCCCAAACGGTCGGAGCCTTCCTTGGTCGCAATATTCACCACGCCTGAAAGCGCCTGGCCATATTCGGCGTTGAAGGCACCGCTGATGACTTGCAATTCTTGCACGAGATTTTTGTTGACATCCACCACCGTACTGCCGTCGTAGGCATCGGTCACCGGCACGCCGTCAATCCAATACGCCACTTCACCCGCACGGCCGCCGCGAATATGCAAGCCATTTTTTTCGACGACGCCGGCTTGCAACGAGATCACTTCGCTGACCTCGGTGACCGGCAAGCTTTGAATGCTTTGATCATTCACAATAGCCGTGGTCGCGGTCAAATCTTTCTGAATTAAATCGCGTTGCGCCACCACGATCACCTGCTCACCGGTTTGCAGCACGGTTTCGCTCATCTCAAAATTCAACGGCGTGGTCACATCAATGCTGACGCGCACGTTGCTGGTGATCGCTTCGCCATAGCCGATGAAGGAAGCTTTTACCGTGTACGTTCCCGGCGGAATGTTGAGGATAATGTATTCGCCATCCGGATCGGTAACCGCGCCGAGCGTGGTGCCCTGGATAAAAATATTCACCCCGGGCAAGCCTTCTTTGCTCGCTTTGTCCGCCACTTTGCCGGCGATTTTTCCGGTTGTTCCAGCCCAACTTATACCGGCGCCAATCGCCAACCCGACAAAGAGCATTCGCATACATCGTTGTCGCCAAACCTGCATTTTGACCTCCATCCAATCTTTTGACTTTGATTTATTTGCTGGTTAAAAACTTGACTTATTTCGCCAAGCCATTTAGGGCTAATGCTTGTGCTTGATCTCCTTTTTTGCCCCACAACTGTCGCGAATGATCAGCTCGGTTTCAATCCGGCGATGCTGCCGCGGCGAGTTGGGATCGTTGATGAGCGCCATCAACCGCTCGACGGCGCGCTGGCCCATTTGAAACATGGGTTGTTTGATAGTCGTCAACCCCACATATTCCGCCAGCTCAATGTCGTCGAAGCCAACCAGGGCCATGTCTTCCGGCACGCGCAAACCGGATTCCTGCATGGCTTGCATGGCGCCCAGCGCCTGAATGTCGCTGGCGACGAACACCGCGGTCGGACGGATGCCGTTTAACTGCAACAATTTTTGCATCGCCCGGTAACCGGTTTCCTTGTTGAATCCGTCATTGAGCGTTATTGACTCGCCGGATAGCGTATCGCTGCTGATCAACAATCCTTCCGGCAATTTAATTCCTGCCTCCGCCAACGCCCGGCGAAAGCCGGTGTAACGAAGCTGGGCCGGCTTGCTTTCACGATGACCGGTAATCATTGCCAAACGTTTATGGCCAAGGCGAATTAAATGTTGCACTGCCGCGTGGGCGCCGGATTGATTATTGACCGTGAAGGAGTCAAAATCCGCATGTGAGGTGTCGACCAGGACCAACGGCAATTTGCGGCGCTGAAATTCTTTGGCATAGGCGTCCGACAGCGGGAGCGAGACCAGCAAGACGCCGTCAACACGACGCTGCTGGAGCGCGCGTTTAAGATAAAAATCCTTGTCGTGTAAATCTTCAATGGAATACAGGATGAGATCATATTTATGCCGCGCCGTCGCTTGCTGAATGCCCTTGAGCAGCTCGACATAAAAGTGGCCGGTAAAAAACGGCATCAGCGCCGCAATGGTGAGAGATTTTTTGCGCGCCAACCCCTGCGCCATCGCATGGGGTTGATAATTGAGCTTGTCAATAACCTGCAAGACACGGGCGCGGGTTTGCGGTGAAATTTGCGAGCTGTTGTTGAGCACCCGCGAAACCGTGCCGATGCCGACACCGGCTTTTTGGGCAACTTCATAAATCGTCGCTGGCATGCTTCCAAGCAATCCGGTCAAACTCACACTCCTCGATTTTGCGTTGATGTGATCGAACCGTGTGGACCATCGACTGCGCTATTCCGCCCTTCCTGCCGCCGATGGCAAATCCGGGTTGGACCGTGATCGACACAAAATCAGCCAAGCCCCTTCCTAAATGGAAGGGCTTCCAAAGCGGCTTAATTTACTAAAATCTTGCCCATATTGTCAAGCAATTTCTTATCATTTTATTAACGGGGAAGGCATTGCCATCGGTGCCGCATGATGATTTTAAATGCCGGTTTGCAAAACGACGGTGACCGCCTTGCCGGAAAGGATATACGCCGCACCGTCGCCTACCGTGAGATTGCCCTCACCATAGAGAATTTTATGTTGCGCAAAATTTTCCGGTAGAACGATTTGCTGCGGCCCGGCAGAACGGTTAAACACGCACAAAAGATGTTGTTGGGCCCCGTTGCGGGTAAAGGCAAAAACGTCGGGGTTGGCGCTCACTTGGGCAGATTGGTAATCCCCGCGGCGGATTGCGGTATTTTCACGCCGGAGCAGCGCAAAAGTTTTATAGTAATTGAACAAATCTTGATCAAAAGTGACTGTGTCTGCCGGGCGCGGCTTGCCAAGGGGATGGGAGCTTTCCGGCTCGTAAACTAAATACGGCCACACCATCGGCTTGCGCTCGTCGGGATCATCGGCGCCCCACATGCCGGCTTCGCTGCCGTAATAAATCATCGGCGCGCCGAGATACAGCATTTGAAACGCAATGATGAGTTTTTGTGTTTTTATCTCTTCGGTGTTGGGTTTGCGCACATTGAAATCGTACTCCCGGCTGCTGGCGCTGCTGGCATGGTCGATCATGCGATTGGGATTCACCACCATCGATGCGAGCCGTTCGGTGTCGTGGCTGTCCAGCAAATTCATCAAAACGTAATTCACCTCGGATGGATACTCTTCCCGCAATTGCTGCAAGCGCGTATTCAGTTGTTGGGCGTCGAGAGCATTTTCCGTATCCACAAAATATTTCAGCATCGCATCGGCAAAACGATAATTCATCACCGCGTCGAAAATGTCGCCTTGCAGCCAGGGCGCGGCGTTGAACATTTTGTTGCTGCGATAATCTTCCCACCACACTTCGCCGGTGAGATAAGCATTGGGATTGATTTCTCGCACCCACTTCCGAAAATCGCGCCAAAAGCCTTTGGGAACCAACTCCGCCACGTCGAGCCGCCAGCCGTCAATACCATCTGACGGATCGCCGTCACGGTTCGGATCCATCCAGCGCTGCACCACCGCTTTGAAATAGGCTTTCGGACCCGGCGCGAGATCATCACCTGCGCGGCGGATTTCCGGCAAATCTTTCACGCCGTACCAGCCTTGATATTCAAATTCATTTGCCGGCGTGGCCGGATCATCCCAGCTTTTGACAATCACCCAATCAGCATACGGCGAGGCTTTGCCGTTTTTCCGCACGTCTTGAAAAACAGGATTACTGACACCGATGTGATTAAAAACACCATCAATAATGATGCGCATCTTTCTGCGATGCACTTCCGCGATAAGTTTGAGAAACAAGCTATCCGCGGTTGTCCAGTGCCACGACGTGGGGTCATTAAAGTTTTCGCTTTCCCATAGCGTGCGATCCTGATGCGGATTTGGCCCAAAATTATTGTCGACATGATGATGGCGCGCGCCGTCGTATTTGTGCATCGTCGGGGCTTCAAAAATCGGATTCAAATAAATCGCATTCACGCCGAGATCTTGCAGATAGTCGAGCTTGTCGAGCACGCCCTGCAAATCACCGCCGAAACGCCGGCGCCCGGCATTGTAGTTAAAATCTTTCCCGTTCGCCTTTTCCCACGGTTGCAAGCGATACCAATCCGCCGTCCACGGGCTTTTTTGCCACGGCGAAAGCGTGTCATGCGGCCATGATCCAAACGTATCGTGAAAGGTTGGATCATTCGCCGTGTCGCCGTTGCAAAAGCGTTCGGGAAAAATTTGGTACCAAATTGCATCTTTGGCCCACTCGGGAACGGTGGAAGAGACTTGGGGGACTTCGGTTTTGCAGCCAAGGCTGCATGAAAAAGCCAGGAGATAAAACCAGATTCTGTTTTGCATAGTTCGACGTTTATGGGGTTAGTTGTAATTGCACCGTCGCGTTTGATTGCAACAAAGCGCGTAATTGTTGGGCTGGGGCATTTTCGGGTTGCAGGCGTATGACTTCATCCAACGCTTTCAGACTTTCGCCTTTGTGGCCGAGTTGAAGATGTGCCACCGCAGTGTAATACTCCGCCCAGGCGATCTCCGCCGGGCTAAATTCGTTGCTCACTTTATTTAGATTTAGCGCGGCCGTAAAATTGGCGACGGCCTTTTCATACGCCCGCGTGTGAAAATGGACCGTTGCCAGTTTGGCGTAAACATACGGCGAACGTGAATGGCGTTGCAACGCCAGGTTGAGCCACGTTGCGGCCAATGCAAATTTTTCTTGCGTCAAATACAAATCCCCAATTTTGAAATAGGGATAATAATTTTCCGGAATGATTTTGAGGACGGCGTGGTATTCCTGCTCCGCCCGGTCATACAGCTTGCGGGCGGCAAAGTCACTCGCTAATTGGTAGTGGGCCTCGTTCCAGGAAATGTTGCCTTGCGAATAAGTGGTGGTAAGCTGGCGCAGCTTGCTGGCTAAAGCCTCGTCCGGCATGGGGATATTCATTATGACCGGGGTTGCAAACGGCCAATGGCTCGTCAAACGTTCGATTTTATACGCGCCGATGGACAAATCAAATTCGGTCACGGCGGCAAAATGTTTGTATTCTTCGTCGCTTTTGTCGAGTTGGCGATTCCAGTCCGCAGCCCCGGCAATAAAATTATTTTCCGCCATCGCTGCGCAAAAGGTTTTCGCCATCAAAAAGTAACCGTCAAAATTGGGATGTAAATGCTCGGAGATTAATTCAAAGCCGGTGAGGCCGTGCGGAGAATTTTCTGCAAAAACTTTTTCCATGTCGATAATCGGCGCTTTTGCATCGCGACCGGCTTGCCGGATGATCGCATTAAACTCGCCGGCGGCGCGAAAACGCAAGGCGTCGTTATCTCGCGCCTTTTGATACGCGGCCAGCGCTGCGGGATAACGTTGCAGCGCTTCGTAACATTGGCCCATTTGAAAATGCAGCTTCGCCGGCGCGGCGTCCAACTTTTCGGCTTCGCGATAGGCGGCCAACGCGGACTCATACGCTTTTTGTTTTTCCCATTCCAAGCCTTGTTGAAAAAAATTTTCCCACTGCGTTTTGGCTTCGCGCGGCAGTTGCGCAGAGAACAGCGAGTGAAAAGGCGCCTGATCTTTGAGATTGCTTGTTAACGTGCTCACCAAAATTCCGATGCGATTTTTTTGCGCGATCTTGATGATGTCGGTCAAATTTTCACGAAAACTTTGCGCGGCCTTTTGATAATCGGCGCTGCCAAAAGCGAGGTATTGATTTCCCACCACCTGTTCCATCAGCGTTTGGGTGGGCGCTGTAGCGGTTGATCTTTCTGCGTTTCCCTTTAAAGCCGCAATCGTATTTCGCAGCAACTGAAAGATTTTAAATTTTTGCAGCCATAAATTGAATAGAATGACTGTGCGATTCTTGCCGAAAGACTGTGTTGAGCCGACACCAAAAGCGCCATAAAACTCATTATGCCCGAGATAAAGCAGAAACAAATCCGGCTGATAATCAACCAATTCGTCTGCGAACTCCCGCACCGTAAAACTGTTGACGGCCGAAAGCCCAACGTTGATGACTTCGATTGTTTTGTCGGGAAATAACGTGGTCAGGCGATCTTGCAGCAGGCGATGAAAACGCGCGTTCAATTCATAAGGAAAGGAGGCGGTGGTGGACTCACCCAAGCAGAAAATGCGATAACCATTTTCCGGCTTTTGATAGGCAAAAGTCTCTTCGTACAATTCCGGCACGGCCGCGATGCCTGTGGAAAAATAGCGTTTGCCGACTTCGGGATTGAGGGCGCAATATTTTTGCCCGTTTTTTTCCTTGACGACGATTAAATCCAGGTTCGGCCCATAATTGAAAACACGCAGCAGCGCTTCCAAAAGCAACAACGCGGCCAGCGGCAGCAACAAAAGAATGGTGGTGAAAATGTTTTTCTTTTTTCCCGACAAGACACTTTCGGCCAGATAGCGGTCGATCAAATTCTTTTCCACCCCCAGCCGTTTCGCCATTTCACCGCTGGCGAGCTCGGAGTGATGCGTTTGAATAAAACGGCGTTGTTTTTCGGTCAGCGGTTTGGACATTTTGCTGCAAATGCAACACAGGGCTGAAAGAAGATGCGGCGATTTCTCTCAGCCCTGTGCTGGAAATTATTTCAAAGGTATTGATGCGCTTTCCATTTGCTCATACTCTTACTCGCCTTTTACAAATATAAACAGCGAGTAAGAGCATGAGTATGAGTAAGAAGTACGAGTTACCAGGAACCTGCATCCAGCTACTTGATGTACAGCATCCGGCGTGTGGCTTTGAAATCGCCGGCGTTGATCTGATAGAAATAAATGCCGGAAGTGAGCAGATTCAGTTTGCTCAGATCAACCGTTAATTTGTAGGTTCCGGCGGGTTGGACCTCATTAAACAACTCCGCCACCTTTTGGCCGAGATAATTGTACAGCGCAATCTTCACCACGCCTTGTTGGCGCACCGCATATTCAATCGTGGTCGAAGGATTGAATGGGTTCGGATAGTTTTGGCCGAGGAAGTACTCATGCGGCACGCCATTGCGGGATTGGGCGACACCGACAGGAGTAACGGCGCACGGCGCGTCATCTTGAATCACCCCACCAGTCGACGTTTCGATGGGCAGGGGATCGGTCACGGTGCTAAAATAATCAACGCCCATTTTGTAACTGGCGGCATAATTACCGGCGGCATCCGGGCGGACATAACGTACGCGGCGACGGCCGTATTCAAACCCGGGCGCGGACTCTTCGACGCCCTGCCATCTCAGTTTGTATTGCACCCAGTTTTGATTGAGCCCGCTGGTGGTTAGCGCCAGCGTGTAGATACTGTCGCCATCAGTATCGCTAAAATTGAACGGCGTGACACCCCGGAGATTATTGGCATCCTGATATTGTCTGGTGCCATTGAAAATATGCCATACGATGTCCTGGACGTGCAGGCGCAGCGTATCCGTATTTTTATCTGCGGCGTTCGCCGGATCGCGCAGATAGCAGCGCATATCCGCGGTGAAATTGTAGGTCACCTGCTTGCCAGCGGAGATGAAATCATAAACATCTTTGTAGGGCACCGGATCCAAGACGCGCTGGGCTTGGCCGTCAAACTCCAAAATGCGGTTGCCGCCACCGGTGGATCCGGGTTCCTCGTAACCCCAGTCCGCCACCGGGTTGGTAATACCGGCCCAAATCGAACGGCTGAAGTTGAACTTAATGTAGTATTTGTAATTCTGCTTGGTTCCCGGCACTTTCGTCATAGTGATAGGAAGCTCGTAAATATTCGGATTCAGAAACGATTGTCGCATGATTGAGTTGCCGGGATCAGCGTCACTCCAGCCGTTGAATTCACCGCGTAATTGCAAGGTGTCGCCTTCGGTTTCGTTGAAAATACCGTTGTCCCGCAGCGGTGAGATGTCCACCTGGAACAAAACAGTGCCGGTCACGGCAACACCCGGATCACCGTCCCACGGCAATTCGACGTTGGTGGGCTTGGCTAAAGTGGCGGTCCTCAAATCAATCGAGCGATCCGCATGGCCTTCCCAAGTGGCAATTTTGCCATTCGAGTTGTTGTTGATGGTGAATTTGAACTTGTTGGTGAGCTTGCCAACCTGGACGTTGGCAAAGTAAATATTATCTTTGTCAAGCTTCAGTTGATATTTCCGCGCGGTCGCGGAATCACCATTGGCAATTCCAATTCCCGTTCCCAACCAATCATTGAAGCCGCCGGCGATGGAGACAAACTGCGTGGCGGGATTGAACAAATTACTGCCAATGGGTATGGTCATGTTGACGCGGAATTGTATACCGTCCGTCCATTCCACGGGATTTAACTCAATATCCGTGCCTGAAATTGCAAGCTCGCGATTATTGCTAATGTTGTCTTCCCATGTCACCGCGGCGCCTTTCTTGACCACGAATTTGTACTGGATCGGGCTGGTGTTGCCGACGTCAAATTTGCCTTCATAGGTTAGATCGCCATCGGTATCGGTCAAATCACTGCCATCGCCCCAGCTATTAAAGCTGCCGCGTACATGCACCGTTTGGGCGGCGGGGTCAAAAAAGCCGGCTTCTTTCATGACGTTCAGTTTGACCTTGAAAGTCACGTTGGTATTGCCGCCAACCTGGGATTGGTCATTGAAGAACACCTTAGCCAACACCTGGCCGCCCGTCTGCAGCGTAAACGTGCGATTGTTGACGCTCTCCCAGGTTCCGCCTTGCGTCGTCTTGTCGCCGCGCGCGGTAAGCTGGTCGATGGCGTATTTAAATTCGAATGCTTTGCCAATGGCGCTATCCGGAAGATTGACAATCAAGGTGTAGAGATCGGGATTGCCCTGGCTCGGAGAAAGCTCAAAGACATTTCCCTTCCAATCTTCTAAAGTGCCATTCGCCTCATTAATAAAGCTGCCGCGTGCGACCACAATCTGCGTCGCCGGATCAAATTTATTGATCTGCTTTTGAATGCTCATATCAACCTGAAATGTGACGGAATTCAGGCCCAGGGCTGAATTCGCCTGGTTTTGTGCAAGACTCAATCCCATCAGCAGCGGTATAAAAAGAATTCCGCAAACAATGCGCTTCATGAAAACCTCCTGAATAGTTTATCTGTGCATCGTGAACACTTCGACTGCTATTACAACCACACTCCCGCCGGAAACCCCATCACCCCGCCATGCTCTGCCATCACCTCGCGCCAGCGTTGGCCAAAGAACACGGGTTGTTGTGTCATCGCGAGGTTTTCCATACGACATCAATTGCTTTTCCGCATCACCTCCTTTCAAAAGCTCATGCGCCGGACCGTCTTGCCGGAATTCAAATAGCAAACGCGTAGAGCGCGAGTTTGGCAGGTTGAATTCATTGGTCAAATTTTATTTAAAATAGCAGTGAAAAACCAAATTGGTGGATGCTCTGCAAACGTTCAAGGCTGGCGTAAGCGTAATCCATTCTGAAGGTGACAGCTTGGGAAGCATAACGCAAGCCAAAGCCCGCGGTGTATGAGTTCTCGTTATCCTCCAAAAAGAGATTGCGATAGCCGCCCCGCAGGAAAAAGCGTTCCTTCAACAGCGCCCATTCGGCGCCGGCGTTGAGGCTTTCGGAATTGTCGTTCGGGTGCAGCGCATCCAGCGCCACGGTGAAGCGGTTGTTCTCGGTTTTGACCGGATCGTAAGCCAAACCGAGACGCAACGTCAGCGGCAAATCAAACCGGTCGGTGGATAAATTTGCATTGATGCTTTCATTATTACCGTTGATCGAAGGGTCAATATCTTTTTGGACCAGCAAATCTTCGCCGGTGATGCGCAGTTTTTGCCCGAAGTTGGAAACACTCACCCCCAATCGAATGTCCCGAAACGGCGTGGTAAAAATCGTGCCGATGTCGATCGCCATGCCTGTGGCTTTGGATTTGGCAATATTTTCGGAAATATATTTGGCGGTGGCGCCAATTGAAAATCTGTCGGTCAAGCTGCGGGAAAAGCTGACTCCAAACGCGAAACTGCCGGCATCAAACGTCGCCCCCGAGAGACCCTCCGGATCGTCGACCGTGGTGACCATCATCTCCGCCATGTTCAGCGAAGTCAAGCTCAGGCCGATAGTGCCAAAACCTTCCCATGGAAAGACCGCGCTGAGGTATTCGAGATTGATGTCAGCGAAATAATTCGAGTGCATAAAGTAAAGCTCGTTTTGGTCGAGCCGGCTCAACGCGCCGGGATTCCAATAAGCCGCCGTGGCGTCATTGGCAATGGCGGCGAAAGCCCCGCCGATGGCGGTGGCGCGGGCGCCGACCGGAATATTCAAAAATTTTGCCGCCGTCGTACCGACTTTGGTCACTTCCTGACTCTTCGCCGGGACGATCCATGCGGCGAGAATCAACCATAACGAAAATTTCGAGAGTGCGAGCTTGTTCATATTAATTTTCCTTGTTAAACGTTCGTAGTGACGCCTTTAGGCGTTTTTTGTTCGTCAACATCTGGCCCCTGAAGGGGGCGACTACGAACGCACTCACTTGATCACCGCCAATTTGCCGATGTGATTGCCGATTCCCGGCGCCTCGATGTGATAGACATAAATGCCGTAAGCAACCGAAAGATTGTCCTGGCTCAACAAATCCCATTCGGCCGTTCCGTCGCCGGCAGACGAATTATGCTCGATGGTTTTGACCAATTCGCCATTCACCGTAAAGATTCGAATCGTGCATTGCTGCGGCAAATGGTTGAAGTGAATCGAGCGCGGGCCGCGGCCGGAATTAAACGGATTCCGCGGTTCCCACGAGGCAGCGGCGACATAAGGATTGGGCACCACCCGGATGCGCGACAGTTCTTGAGCGGCTTGCCCCTTGTCGGCGCGCTCGCCGGTCATGGTGAATTCATAAGCATCACTCTTGAGGAAGGGCTTGGTGGTCACACACCGCAGCGTGTCGCCGGCCTGCGGATTTCGCAGCGAATCGACAAAGGTTGGGGCAAAACCGGCGAACCATGTTACCGTCTGCACTCCATCGATGTTTTCTATGAAGAAGACCGCATCGAACTGGTTGCGCACACGTGACAACAAGCTCAATTGCGCCGTGCTGCCGGTCCGGTCGGTGTCGAGAAAAGCAAAATCAATTTGTTTGTTTAACGTCAGGTTGCGAATTTTGAAGTTTACCGGCAGTTCGGAAAACCGCAGCCCGCCGAAATTGATGACGGACGAGGTGTCTAACGCCGTGCTGCCGACGATGATCTCATAATCATAAGCTACTTTTTTGCCTTTGTTGAAACCCACCGTCGGAATGCGAAAATCCGGCCGGTGAATTTTGTTGCCATTCGGACGCCACTGGGTGCGGGTGAGATCGGGCGTCACTTGCGG
>JAJVHT010000006.1:39846-59364 GCA_022072515.1 bacterium | reverse complement strand
AGCGCCTAAAGGCGCTCCTACGAACGATTGACGCTGTGTGTTAAAGGAAGAGAACGCGTGACATGTTAGATCATCGACTGCAAGATGCAAAAGATCTTTTAGCGAATTTATATGAACAGGTCGGCGCCAGCGGCGAGGATATCGAATGGCTCGCCAACGTGGGGCAAATGCTCGACCGGCAGCCGGAAGAATATCGCCAGCGCCTCAAGCAGGCGATGAATTTTTTGATGCTGGCGATGGAAACGAAAGAAGCCTCCGATCTCGATTTCGGCGGCGTCGGCAGCAACGGTTACGTTTGGCTGCGCATTTATGGCGTCAAACAACCGGTTTATCCGGAGCTGGGCGATTTCACCAGTGAAGAAACCGACATCATTTTGCTCAATCTGTTGACCGCCGGCCAACGGGAAGAGCTGTGGAAAACTCGGCAACTGGATTTTTCCTACCAGTTGGTGACGCCGACCGGACGGCGGCGGTTTCGCGCCTCGGTCTATCTCGAGCTGAATCATCTGGTGTTGAGTTTGCGGCGCATTAACCCGGAGATCCGGCCCTTTCAGTCCCTGGGCTTTCATCGCACGGTCGCGCGGCTGTTCAGTCTGGAATATGAAAAACGCGGCATGGTGCTCATCACCGGCATAACCGGCTCCGGCAAAAGCGCGACTTTGGATTCGATCATCGATGCGAATAATCGGCATGCCAACGGCCACATTGTGATCATCGCCGATCCGTTGGAGTATATTCACAACTCCAACAAGTGCGTGGTGCGCCACCGTGAAATCGGCCGGGATGTGCGCTCGTTCAAAGACGGCACGGTGCAGGCGCTGCGGCAAGATCCGGACGTGATCGTCATCGGTGAGATGCGGGACGCGGAAACGATTTCGACCGGACTCGAGGCGGCTGACAGCGGGCACAAAGTGTTCAGCACGTTGCACACTTCTTCAGCGGTGGAAAGCATCGACCGGATTTTGGGTGAAACCCCGCCGGCCGAACAGTCGCGCATCCGCGAGCGGTTGTCGAGCGTGCTCTCCTGCGTGGTTTCCCAGAAACTGGTTTCCACGGTGGACGGCAAATTGGCGCTGGCCAAGGAAGTGATGATCGGCACCGTGCCGGTGCGCTCCGCGATTCGCAACAATCGCACGGAAGAAATTTATCAAATCATTCAGCAGTCGAACAATGACGGCATGATTACGATGGAACAGGATCTGGCGCGCTTGTGCAAAAGCGGCCTGGTGACGCGGGAAGAAGCCGTGAACAATGCCAACAATAAAAAGCGTTTTGAAGATTTGATGCGTTACGAGCGTGTGGCGGTGTAAGGCCGCGCCGGTTCATATTGGGCAAATCGGGAACCTTGGGCGGTTACAAATGACAAAAGGAATGGCGATCACATGAAACAAGCAATCGGACTCGCCGTCAGCGGTACGGAAGTGCGGTTGGCGCATTTGGTCAATCATAACGGCCAAATCAAAATTCAAGGCCTGGAGCGGGCGCGGCTCAAAACCACTTTGGAGAGCCGGCAGCCCGACGAGCAAAAAGCCAAAGCCGAAGAAGGCGAAGGCAAAGATGCGTTCGGGCTGAAAGAAAATTTGGGCGACAAGGAGAGCAGCAGCGGCTACGTATCGGACAGCGGCAATCTGGAAATTATTTTCCGCCTGCTCGAAAAATACACGAAACAGAAAACGAAAATCGCGTTCAATGTGCCGTTGTCCATGGTGAATTATCAGCGGCAGGATTTGGCGGCGACCACGGTGGAGCGCAAAGGCGACGCCAGCAAAGACATGGATTCGAGCCTCGGGCATGAGCTGATCAAAGCGCACGATGGCGCCACGCTCAAAATGACTTACGAGAAGCTGCCGCCGACCATGGTGCTGATGCAGGACGTCAACGGTTTTTTGAAGGGCAACCTGTTTCTCGCGCTCATGGATTCGACCGAGGTGGCCCTGGCCAATCTCGCGCGCCGCAGCAACGAGCTTGACGCCGGTAAAGTGACGGCGATCGTTTACATCGAAGATGATTTCACGCGCCTGGTCTTTTTGCGCGGCAAGGATTTGTTTCATGTCAGCTCAGTGATTCACGATAATACAGCCTCGCCGGACATTTTGGAGGTGATTTACCGCAAGCTGCTTTACGAATTGGATGAAGCGAAAATTCCGGAAATCTCGGCCATCATGCTCGCCGGGAAAAGCAATCGCATCGATGCTGCGAATTTTTTTGCCACCTACTTTCCCACGGTGAAAGTCGCCTACTTGTCGTCGGACGCCATGGCGGGAATGTCGGCGGCGGAAATGCAGCGCGGCACCTTTTCGGAATTTGCCGTGCCGATTTCACTGGCCTGGAAAACGCTTGATCCGAAAAGCCCGTTCTTCATTCCCACCAATCTGTTGCCGCAGGATTTGCTGGATCAGCAACAGGTGCTCAAGCTCAACTACCACGGCTATATCTTGCTGGCGTTGACCGGATTGGTGGCGTTTTTCACGGCATGGCAAATTGGTAAACTGCGCACAGATATCAACCTCACCCGCGCAAAAAATTCGCACCTGGAGCGGCAAATTTCCAGCAATCAAACGACGGTCGATCACGTTTTTGCGCTGGATGATCAGTGCAAAAGGCTGAGCAAGAATTTGGAATTGTCCGACAGCTTGGGGCGCGGCCATGACGAATTTCTCGCGTTTTTGAAAAAGCTGAACGCCAGCGTCGAACGGGCCGGCAATGTGTGGGTGGATGAAATCGTCAAACGGGCGGACGGCTTTTCGGTGAAAGGCTCCTCGTTAAGCCGCGAAACGATTCCGTTATTCGCCGAGAAATTGGAGAACGCCAATTTGCGGCAAGTGACGCGCGTGGAAAACGGCAAACGCAAATCTTTCCGGTTTGATTTGGAGCGCGGCACGGTGTCCGGCGCGATCAAAACGGCGGAACAGGGACTGAGCAATATCGACGACGGCCGCTACGCCAGCAACGGCAAATTCATTATTAGCAAGGACGGCGCGCCGGCAGATTTTCCGCCAACCACCAGCACCAAGCAGGATGATTCCTTGACGAATCAGCCGACGGTGATCAATCCGGCACGCGATGACGCCAAGCTGAGTTCGCGCAATGCCACGCCGCCACCTCCTGTGGTTCGCGAAACAACGGCGGCGAAATCGGCAAACGGGCGGGCTAATTCAGGTGCGGTTAATCAACCGGCGCCCGTATTGCCCACGCGCAAACCGGAGACACCGGCAGCAAACGAACGAACCAAAATTGAAGATAAACCGGCAGCGAAATTTGCCGAAAAGAAATCGACGGCGCAATTTGCCGAGAACCAACCGGCGGCGAAAAACGGCGAGGCCAAGACTCCTGGTGTCATGGAGAAATCAAACTCTGGCACAATTTCTGCGGAGTCTAAAACAACCAGCAAGCGTGTTGCGAATAATTTCACGCCACCGGCTGCTGCCGGCGCTGAGCGCCCGAATGTTTCGAAGTCGCTGTCAACTGCGGAATCCTCCAGCCCGGCGGTTCCTCCTTCGACGGTGTCCAAGCCGATGGATGCGCCGCCGGAAATTTATCGCGGGTACAGCATCGAAGCCGCGACGAGCCATACCAAAGGTTTGGCCGAGCAATTTGCCGTGGCTTATCGCAAGCAGGGCCATGATGCGGCCGTGGAAAGCTACTATGACGAACGCACCGGCACGACGCGCTATCGCGTGCTCGTGGGAATTTTCAACTCGCGTCCGGCCGCCGAGAAAAAAGCGGCGCAGATGGCCGGTTTGCTGATGAAGGACTACCGTGTCGTGGGCATGAAATAGCAACACGCCGATGACAGCGGACACTTTAGACTTGAGAAAGAATGTACGCCAAACGCAATAGCTTAACGATACTCGCGGTGCTGCTGTTATTGTCCACGGTGGGGTTTTTTTGGTATCGCCGCGAGGCGCAAGAACTGCAAAGAGTATCGCAAAAGAATCAGCAGCTCACGCAACAATTACGCGGCGCGCTGGAAGTGAGCGGCACGCTGAAGCAGATTATTAGCGAGCGTGATTTGCTGCAGGCCCGGTGGGAAAAGGCGCCGAAAAAAATTTTGAATACCGAAGAGCCGGCCTTTTCGTTGTCTTACATTAACTGGTTGATTCGCGAGCACGGTCTCGATCTCGATTTCGATTTTTATCTCAACGACAAGAAAGCGAACAACGAATACACGGCTTTTTCTTATACCCTGAATGGCGAGGGCGATTACCGGAATATTTGTTCGCTGGTTTGGTATATGACGCAAAACCCGTTGTTATACCATATCAAGAACGTGACGTTTCGCCGCAGCGATAACGATCCGGAGCGGATCAATTTCATCATCATGTTTGAAGGTTACTCGATGAAAAAAGAGTGGGAAGTGGGCCGGGAATTCGCGATGGCCTCCACCGCCTTCAATTGGAATGCCGAGTTCGGCCACGATGCCTTTAGCAGCTTGATTCCGCTCACGGCCGTCAAAGATCCGGATTCCAGCCCGGCGCCAAAGCCGGCTGTCGCCTCGCCGCTGCCGGCTGCACCGCCGAAACCCAAGGAGCGGCCGGGTTTGCTGGATGTGGAAAATGCGACGCTGCTGGCGATCACCAATGACCGCGCTTATTTGCGTGCGCGCGACGGCAAAGTCGTCACCTTGAAGATCGGCGACGAGGTTCGCAACGGCCGCCTGGCGCGCGTCGATCCCCAGCACAATCAGGTGGAATTCACCATTGAAACCGAGAACGGCAGCAGCCGGTTGCTGCAACTTAATATCGAATATAATTGAAGTGGTTTGATCGAACTGGCATGAACTGGATTGGCTTGATTTCACGGACTCTTTTTAAACATGAAAAAAAATATTGCAGCGGTCATTTTACTGGTTTTTGGCATAGGGATAGCATACACCCAAACGCAGCAGCAGTTTCCGGCGCAGCCATATCGCCCGGATGAAATGGTCTCGTTGAATCCCAACGTTCCATTCAATACGGCGATGGATATTTTGAACGGTTTTTGCCAGCGGTTTGATAATCGTCTCCTGATTGATTCCAAAGTGCGCACCAAAGCGATCGGCGTCTCGGTGGAAAATATGCACTGGAAACGCGCGTTGGAATACATTTTGCGCGCCAATTTTTTGAAATATGTCGCGCATGATCGCTACTATGAAGTGCAGGATCTGATCGATACGAAGCAGCCCGAGCCGCCGAAAGACGACATCACGGTTACGACGCGAGAGATCGAAATCAACGCCGTCTTTTTTCAGGCGGATTATGAGACCCTGCATGAAATGGGCATCGATTGGACGACGTTTAAAAATGGCTCGGTCCGGGCGCAGACGTTCGGCGCCTCCAATGTCGGCAAAGAGTATCTGCGCCTGTTTGCCAGCGGCAATCTGCAAGGCACGAGCGTCAATGTTTCGGCGCTGCTGCGGCTGTTTGAAAGCAAGAACAAGGGCGAAGTGTTGGCGCGGCCGCAAATTCGCGTGATGGACGGCCAGCAGGGCAAAATCAAAGTCGGCAAGAATTTTTATCTCGTCTTGCAGGATTTTGCCGGCAACTCGCGTTACACCGAATACGAAGCCGGCGTCATTTTAACGGTCAAACCCAAGCTGTACGGCCGCAGTGATTCGACGTTTATTTATCTCGATATTCTCGCCGAACGCAGTGACGTGCAACCCGATGCGTTTGGCCCGACGAAAAGCATCACCGAAGGCTCGACCCGGGTGCTGTTGCTCAACGGTGAAGAGACGGTCCTGGCCGGCCTGCTCAGTCACGAAACCTCGAGTTTGCGCCGGGGTGTCCCGATTCTGAAAGATATGCCGCTGTTAAAATATTTTTTCAGTTATGGTTCGACGGTTTCGCGCAAAAAGGAATTGGTTATTCTGCTCGAGGCCAAAGTCGTTCCGACCTTGTTGTCGCGCCGCAATGCACCGCCGGTCGATATGTATCGTTATCTTGACAAAGAGCGGCAGGAGTTTAAAAAGTACACCGATCCCAAAAGCGGCGCGAGCAGCACGCGGCGCAGCTCGCCCAAAGGGACGAGCCGGGTGACGCAGAATAAACCGTGATCGGTGTGTAAAGTTTTCATGTAATGTTGAAATTGTGCATCAGTGCAAATTTTAGATTGAAAATTTGCAAGAGTTAAAAAAAACCGCTCCTCCCCCCACACAGCCAGGCCGGGGCCTTTTTCCCGAGGGCTCCGGCCATCCCTTTCTCTTGTCGGGAGGAGATTTGAATACATTTCAGGGTGACCGTCAGGACGCTGTGTTTGCAGCCAGTCGCGACGCAGCGCCCAGCGGTAAAGTTAATCAAAAGCGCAAAGGACTTGACGTCACGTTGATGATAAATTGGAGCGGCCCGCTTACCAGAAGTCACTGCCGGGAAATTGATTTGCGTCAGGCGATTTTCGGCAGTCTCTCTCCGGTGCGCTGGTAAAACTCCCCGCATGGAGGATCAACATGTTTCATTTTTATATTGGCACACAAAACAGTTGGGACAAGCATCTTAAAAACACGGCCGTTTTTAAGGGAATCAAAGGTGAGATTCGCCGCAGCAGCAATAAAGAGCGGGTGGCGATCTCCGAACAAACACAGCAGATCGTTGCCAGTCGCGAAGCTTTGGCGAGGAAATTTGCCGACGGTTTTGACGCGATTAACGTCACCCTGGAAAGCGGTTTTGGCCGTTTGGAAAATGTGATCAATGGCACCGGCGCTTCGATCGACGCCTTGCGTGCGAGTTTTGATTACGGCGTGGCGCTGCTGGTCGAGCAGTTTCAAGTGCAGAACCAGCACATGCTGCATTTGCTGCAGCAAATGGACGCCGTGCACGCAACGCTGGAAAATCCCACGATGACGCAGGCGCGCGAATTTTACCGCATCGGCTGCGACCGTTTGGCCAAAGGGTTGCTCGACAAGGCGCTGGAAGCGTTTCAGGAGTCCGCGAAAAAAGACGATGCCAATTTCATGACCCAACTGTTGATCGGCAAGTTGTATCTTTATGGCGTCAATGAAGAATGCAATGTGATCGATCTCAAAAAAGCGGAACATCATCTGCGGGCGGCGGCGCGCTATGCCAAAGCCGAGGCCCGGCTGCTGCCGGCGGCGACGCGTTATGCCGGCGAAGCTTTCTTGCATGCGTCGATTGCGAGCTATGCGCAAGCGAACGACAAAGTTCTCCAGGGCAACACGGCGGAAGCCCAACAGCTTTTGCAAAATTCTTTTGAGTTGGCCGGCCAGGCAGCCGAAACCGCGCCGCAATTATCCGAAGGCTTTTATCATCAAGCCAAATTTGCGGCGTTGCTGGGCGACGGCAAAACGGCGGCCGCCAGCTTGAAACGCGCCATCGATATCGATGAGGCTTACTGCCTGAAGGCGGATTCCGATTTCGATTTTCGCTTTGTGTTGGGCGATGTCAATCAACTGTATCACGGCCTCCGCAATAAAAGCGCCGACGATGTGCTCCAACGATTGCAGCAATGCGAAACGTGGTTGACCGATTGGGTCTATCACTCGGCGGAAGCGCGCAATGCCGAAGCGGAAATTCGCCGCTTGCTCGATGAAGTCAAAAAGACGATGGCGCGCAACACTTATTTTGACAATCGCGAAGCGCTGCAGTTGATGCAGCACGCCGAGCATATTTTTAAATCGTTGCTCGTGCACAAATCCGTGCACCAAACTCTGGCGGCACATTCCAGCCGTCTGACCAGCCTCGCGTTCAGCCGCGATCAAGCGCTGCTCGCCAGCGGCAGCGGTGACGGCGTCATTCATTTGTGGCGCCTGCCGGAAAACCGGATGCTGTTTTCGTTGCGCGGGCACCACGAGGCGATTACGCATCTCGTTTTTAGCCACAACAGCCGTATGTTAGCGAGCGTCGATCGCCGTGGCCATGTCAAGCTGTGGCACGCCGCCACCGGCGCCTTGATGTACGATCTCATGGCCGCCGAGCAGCAGGTGCATTGCCTCGCGTTCAGCCCCGATGACAAGTGTCTCGCCATCGGCTGTTATAACCGGCAGGCCACTGTTTGGGATGTGATTGACGGGGTGGCGCTTTACACCCTTAATGGCCATAAGAGCAGCGTCGATACGGTGGTGTTTAGCAGCGATGGCAAATTGCTCGCCACCGGCAGCCCGGATAATACCGCGATGCTGTGGGATGCCGAAACCGGCCAATTACTGCAAACGTTCTTCGGCTGCTCCGGGCTCGCCAACTGCCTGATGTTTCATTCCAACGACACGGTGCTGATTTGCGGCTCGAGCGACGGCAGCGTGCGTTTCTATAACGTGCGGGATGGCAAGATGCTGCATAATTTGCCGGAGCGCTCGGGTACGGTGAGTTGGATGGCTTTGAGTCCGGACTCGAGAACTTTGGCGACGGTGCATTATGGCAAGGCGGTTCAGCTCTGGGATGTTCCGAATGCGAAATTGTTGTACAATCTCAAGCCGTTCTCGCCCGGCGTCACCGCCGTGCGTTTCAGCCCGGATGGGATGATTCTGGCGGCCAGCGATTATCAAGATCGCAGCGTGAAATTGTGGAATGTGCATGACGGCAAGCTGATGCATGTGATTGCCGGCAATCTGACCTGCGCCGAATTCAGTCATGACGGCGCGACGCTGGTGACCGGCGACGAAACCGGCAGTTTGAAATTTTGGGGACGGATGATCGTGACGCGGGCGGCATTTGAAGCCAGCAAAAAGCGGCAGAATGCACCAGCCGCGCCGACCCGGCCGGCCAGTGCGCGAGTCGTGTCTTCGACGCCAAACCAGGTACCGCCGCGGGGAATGCCGCCGGCGGGAACGACTTCCACCATGAATTTTTCGGATTCGCGAATTCGCGAACAGCAACCCGAGCGCCCCGCTTTTTCCAGGCCGGCGCCGAATCGAACAACGCCACTCACTGCCCGGCCCGTGGAAAAACCTGTTCAGAATAATGAAGAATTGCTGAATCGCCAGTCTGAGCCGATGCAATCTAAAGCGGCGCCTCATGCCGAATCCCTGCAAGCCAATTCGCCCGCGTTTGTGAAAGCGGAATCCCATGAAATGGAACAGAAGCTCGATGGCAATCCTTACGAGTTGGAATTGGATCGGTTATTGAAAAAGCAGCAGCGCCAGGCAGAGAAAATGGCGAAGATGGGACGTTGTCTGGAATGCGGCAAAAAATTGGGTATCTTTGCCAAAATGTGGGGGCTGAAATTCTGCAAAGAGCATGGCTTTTAGGCGAGAAAGACGGTTTGCCTGATTGAAGTGACGTTGTCACCGTCCATCTTGTATCAATACGCGGGAAATCTTACCGCGGCGCTCGCTGCCGGTTTTTGACAAAGCCGTGGCTTCGAGCGCGCCTGTCTTTGCCGGCTCCGCGCCATGGCCCGTCCGCTTTTCGCTTATCTTTGTGGACCGGCTAAAACTGCATCCTACGAAACATTGTTTTCAAAAAACGAAAGCCGAGCGCGCCGTTTCGCTTACTGCGATCCGGCCACCCGGCTTTTTTATGGAAGGGAGGAAGAAGGTGCATCAAGTCGTGGCCGCGAAAGGCGGCAAGCCCACCTCATCTTTCCAAATCGCAATCATGCGCCGGGTCCGGCCGAGGAGTTTTTCAATTTCCTTCCAACAAAAATCCATGGTGTTGAACTTTTTGCTCCGACACCACTCCGCCAATTGTTCCGCCAGGGCGACTATCGTTTGTTTGGCCAAAGTTTCGCGTTCGTCAGGTTGAAACGACGAGCCTTTGTTGTCCAGGCAAGCCTTCATATAGTCGAAGCAATTCTTATAAGCAATCCCTCCAAATTGGAGTTGGCCGGTTTGCAACGCCGTCTCGATCCCGCCGGCCAGCACCAGATCCTGACATTGGCTCAGCAAATGCTCCATTTCCGTTTTGGCGGTTTTAACGAGATCTTCCCAAATTTTCGTGAAGCCATCGTTAAAAACGTCGCGATGGATGTCTTGAATTCTTTCGTTGAGATCGTCCAGCCGGATGACGTCGCTGGATTTTTTTGTATACGCATTTTCGATAAAATTTTGCAGCTCGCGGATGTTGCCCGGCCAATCGTAAAGGATCAAAGCGTTCAAGGCGTCGTCGGTGATGCGCTTTTGCCGATGATTGTCTTCGTTTAATTTGGCAAGAAAATAATGTACGAGATGAGGAATCTCCTCTTTGCGCTCGCGCAAGGGCGGCAGATGCAGGCGCGCCACATTCAACCGGTAATATAAATCCTCGCGGAATTTTCCCTCCCGAATCAATTGCTCCAAATCCTTGTTGGTCGCGGCGATAATGCGGACATCGACCTTGACCGGCTTGTTGCCGCCCACGCGCCGGAGGGTTTTTTCCTGCAACACGCGCAGCAAATGGACCTGGAATTCGAGTTTGAGATCGCCGATTTCGTCGAGAAAAATCGTGCCGCCATTGGCGCGTTCAAAGGCGCCCTCCCGTTCGCTCTTGGCATCGGTAAAGGCGTTTTTGTCGTGGCCGAACAGCTCGTCTTCGATCAGGCTTCCCGGCAGCGCCGGCACGTTGATGTCCTCGAAGGGGCCTTGTTTGCGCCGGCTGTGTTGATGAATCGCGCGCGCGATTTTTTCCTTGCCGGTGCCGGAAGCGCCGGTAAGCAACACCGTCGAATCGAACGAGGCGATTTGTGGAATTTGTTCCAAAATTTCCAGCATGGGAATTTTCCGGATTTCACCATTGAGGTGGCCGTTCAGGACGGGAGTGACCATGCCAAATTTCGGATCATAATGATGTTTCACGGCGGCCTTGCGTTCGAAGGCGCGATAATGTTCCATCACCCGTGTCGCCTCTTCCAGCCGTTTCCACGACGAG
Organism: bacterium; assembly: GCA_022072515.1. GTDB lineage: Bacteria > Zhuqueibacterota > Zhuqueibacteria > Zhuqueibacterales > Zhuqueibacteraceae > Zhuqueibacter. The sequence goes on along the minus strand of JAJVHT010000006.1, from coordinate 48,589 downwards.
ACCACCGGCGGGGCCGAAACGGCATGGGGCGTAACCGGCGCCGTTTCGCCGTTTTGCAGCGCCTCAATTTTAGTTGCCAAACTTTTATTGTCTTTTTCCAGATGCTCTTTGGTGGCGCGCAAGTTTTCCAATTCGGCGTAGACCTTGTCTTTGATGAGCTTCATCTTTTCCAGCGGCGACTCCAGCCGTTTTGTGACTTCCGCCGAGACCTGGCTAAAGTGCTCTTCGAATTCGGCGATTAAATACCCCATGGTTTTAAACTCGTCGTCACGAACGGCGATCTTATCGTTCAACCGGCCGATTTCGTCCAGCGTGTTTTGCATGTCAATTTCCAGCCGCCCGACTTTTTGTTTGAGCACTTTTTCGTGCCAGGATTTTTCATAAAACAGGACGCTAAAAAACACGGCAAGCAGGGCGCCGTTCGTTGCCAAGAGCCGGGGCGCGATATACATCTGCTTGAACAAAATTTCGTACGCGAAGCCATTGTACAGCAGCAGGATCACCGCCACGATGAGACTCGCATAAACCGTGGCTTGCGCTTTATGAATTTTGTTGGCCCAAAGCAGGCCGCCATTGAGCACAAGCGTCAGCATAAGCACCAGGCCGAGATCGACGTACCACGGCAGCGTCCGCAGCGTCTCGCCATTGAGAAAGTTGCTCACCGCGGTGGCGAAAATGCCCACTCCGGGAAAAGCGGCAGAGAACGGTGTCACAAACGTGTCGCCTCCCATTTGTTCGCCGCCAATGAACACCACTTTGCCTTTCAGCCCGGCCAAATGTACTTGCGGGGCTCTTCCCGCCTTGAGATCTTGCACCGCTTGATGAATTTGCCAGACCGAATAGGTTGGGAACGTGTCAAAAGTGCCATAGAAATTTAGCATGGCCTGGCCTTGACGATCAATGGGAATCTCGTAAGCCGTTTCCATATTGTTGAAACGCAAACGGTAGCCCCAAAAGTTGTGATCGAAACGAACACTGTCAGGAGAAGTGTCGAGATATTTGCACAAAGCCAATAGGCTGATTGACGGATACGTTTTGCCCGCGTATTTGAACACCAACGGCAATTTTTGAAAACGTTCCGCTTCGTCGATCACCAGCGTGGTTACCCCAATCTGGGCGAAAGCGCTGGCGAAACGGGGATGGGGAAAATAGGCCGTATCCGCGCTAAAGAATTTCATTATACCGGTATTTTGCGGATGAATCGCGTATTTGGTGTACAGGGAGTCAAAGGCAAAAGCGGCGGGCTCATCTTGATGTTCACTGCCGCGCATCCAAAATGCATGAATGACATTATCCCAGCGTTTCGACGCCGCCGCGAGCGAATCGTCCCCGCGGTCGAGCTGATCTTGAAAAAACAAATCAAAGGTGATGACCTTCGCGCCGTATTGATTCAGTGTGCGAATCAGCTCGGCGTATTGCTGGCGCGGTAACGGCCAGCCCAGATGTTGCAAGGTTTGATCATCAACCGTTACGAGAAAAACGTCGTTATGGGGAATGCGCTCACCTCTTTCATAGATCAAGAACGAGCGAACGCGCAGCTCGAATCCTTGCAGCACGTCCGAATACCGGAACAGGATGAGCGGGGTTATGCCTGCTACCAGGCAGATCAGGGTCTTGGCGATTAGACGGCGGTGTTGTGTCTTAAAATTTCCCATGATGTTTTTCCGCGTTGAGTTGGTGTTGATGCCTCATGTAATTTAGTTTTCTACCTCGTTAAGGATTCAAACGTGGCGTTATCTCGCCCAAGCGAACACGTTTTCAATTTCGCCCGCCACACGTTTCCCGGTCAAAACGACGGGCGGCTTGGCTCCCCCCGGCGATTGTATGGCAGGCCGCGAGCCGGAGAAACGGCTTGCCATCAGCACGAGTTGCTTCATGCTAAAAACCGTGACGCCGCGTAACTGTTCTGCACGTGCTTCCGCAAGATCGATGTCGTCAAATTTTAGCCCGAGCAATCTTTCGACACGGGAGAGATCGCGCTGATTGTGCAACACTTCGGCGATTTGCGCCGCGGCCAGCGTATCGGCGTTAACCGCGTGCCACAGCGCGCCGAGGTTGAGGCGGATGCCCAAACTGTCATCCGCCGTTCTCGCCAAGGGTAACGCTTTGGAATACGCTGTCATTGCCGAATCTAACTGGCCTTGCAAAAAGTAGAGATTGCCGAGATTGTTGTGCGCCGTGAAATTGTTGGCATCCAGCGCAATAACCTTCCGCAAATACTTTTGCGCTTCGGCATAATCGCCGGTGAAGCCGTGATAGCGCGCAAGCTGATTCGCGATATCGGTTACCACCATGATTGGCGGCACAACAATTCGGCTGCCGGGTGGTTGCTCAAATCGCTCAGCGTCAACTGCCGGCACGGAACTGCCCGCGGGTCGATTCGCCGCCTCCGTCGGTGCAAGTGGCGGCACCGACCGAACCGTGGTGCCGGGCGACTGTGCCGCGGGCTTGCGCGAAGACTCGATATTACCCATATCCCATTGATAAGAGCCTAACCAGTTTCTCCGTGGATCGGCTTGGGCTTTCTGCCCACCCTTGGAAGTATTATCCTTTTTACCTTTGCCCTTATCCTTTTGGGAACCGCTGCCCTTGTTTGGGTTCGATCCCTTGCTTTTCGAGCCATTTTTGTCGTTGCTGTTGCTCCTGTCGTTAGCCGCGAAGAGATCGGTGGGTTCGACGTTTTCGGCAACAACGGCCATCGGCTCGGGAAAGTACAGATCGTGCGGACGCAAATCGCTGCCCCGCAAGTTGCTCACCGCGGTGAGCGCGCCCGCATAGGCCCGCACCTCTTCCGCCAGCGAGGCGGCGCCGGCGGTGAAAAGGAGCGCGGCTAAATTAAAGTGAACGCCCAGGCTTTCATCCATCGTCTCGGCCACGGACAAGGCTTTGAAATAATTTTCTTTCGCCAAGTCCAACCGGCCTTGCAGCAAGCCGGCGTTGCCGAGATTGTTGTAGGCGACAAAGCTGGCCGAATCCAGTTGGAGAATCCTGCCCAACAGCATTTCGGCGTCAGCGAAACGGCTGGATAGTAGGAAGTCACGCGCGCGTTGATGCAGAAGCAAAAGATCGGTGGCGTTGGCCACGGTCGTCGCATTTGCCTCTTCCGGCGTTGAAGCTTGCCGGTTCCACAACATACCCTCCAGTAGATTATATAGAAAAAATAGCCCGGTAAGTATCAACGCCAGAACCGGTATAACCCGATTAATCTTCGCTCCGACGCGATTGTTTTCGGAGAAAAATTTAAACATGATTCAACAAATCCCTTTTAAACCGGCAATTTTGCCGGATTCATCGCTTTTCATCCTAATTTTCAGGATAACCCTCCAGATTATCTCCATAGCAGTTGGGCGAATAATTTTCGCTTACGATTGTCCTGTCGGAGAATCGAAATGGAATCGGGTTCGCATAGCCACCTCCCTGCCGCCTCCGCGGCTTGTTAAAATTTATACAGCCATAGCGCGCCTTTTAACGCGCCCAAAAGAATACATTTTCAATTTCAGCCGCCGGACGATTTCCTTTTTGTATGGCCGGCCTGGTCTTGTCTTTTTTCGGCGGTTTTTTCTCTTTTTTCTTGCCCTTGGTGTCGCTCGCCATCTTGGCCAGATTCTTCATGTTAAAAGCCGAGAGGACTTGAAATTTTTCGGCGCCGGCTTTGGTGCTGTCGAGTTTATCGAATTTCAACCCGAGCAGGCGCTCGACACGGGCGAGATCGTTGCCATGGCGCAAGGCTTCGGAAATTATTGCGGCCGCCAGCGAGTCGTCGTCTTCCACATGCAACAGCGCCCCCAGATTGAGCCGAATCCCCAAACTGTCATCCGCCGTTTTCGCCCAGGGCAACGCCTTTGCATAATTGGCGGCCGCCGAATCCAGCTGGCCCTGCAAAAAATAAACATTGCCGAGATTATTATAGGCCATGAAGTTTTTCGCATCCACCGCCAGCACTTCACGCAAATATTTTTGCGCCTCGGTATATTCGCCATTCATGGCGTGGCTGCGCGCGAGCCGTTGCCGCACTTCGAGGGGATCTTGCGCCAGTTGTTGCTGCAGGCCGTTTTTATAGTCCTCCTGCTTCTGCCGAATTTGGCGCGCAAAATTTCCCGGCGCGGCATACGGCAGCGGCGGCGTCTTGTGCTTCAACCGCGAGGGGTATTTGACCGCCTCGTATTTAGCCCACGCGTCGCGAACTTTGACGATTTCCGTGTCGCCCGCGGCGGCATAGGTTTGAAAATTTCTCACGCCCTGTTCCCACGCCGCATCGAAACTCTTGCCCACTTCGGTAATCTCAATCGGAATCCAAACGTTGCCGCTGTCGATGAGATACATGGACGGCGGCAGCCACAATTTTTCCTGCTGGCGTTCGGGGATGCCGGTGTCGAACATGAGAAAAATATGATCCGAGGTGCTGATGAGCGCCACCGGGATGTTGCAATTTTCCAGCAGGGCGGCATACAACACGGTGAGATCATCGCAATCTCCCTGTTTATTCTCTTTCAGCAGTTGATATGGATACAGCACATTATCCACGCCGGCATAAGACTGGTACGGATCTTCTTTATAAGTGATTGCTGCCAGACCGAGGCCTTCAAAAAGTTTTTGCGCGCGGTTAAGGTTCGGGCTCATCAGAATTTCCGCCGGCACCCGCGCCAGGAAATCATTCACCGCGGCCTCCACATCACTGTCTTCGGGGTCGATGAAGGCAGCGACTTGCTCGACGCCCTGCCCCCAATTCAATTTATTGCGTGAAAAAAGCTTGAACGCCCGGCTTTCGTGCACAGTCCGCGACCGGCGATTGACGCGATAAGACACGGTCACTTCGGCGGACATCGGGGTGTTTCCTTCAACAGCAAGAATCGAGTCCGTGAAGAGCGCATAGAGCGGAACCGGCTCGACCGTTTCGGTCACCGCCGGGTCTGGCCGGTTGTTGCCATAACGCGCCTTTGCTGTCGTATCGGGTTCGATGAAGAACTCTTTGGGTTTGGCGCGGGTATATGGCGGAATCGCCACGCTGATTTTATAATCCAACCGTTCTTTACCTTTATATTTAATGACCGCCGTGCCAATCGACGTTTGCGAATGGCGCTTGTACAACGAAGCATAAACCGGCGCAATGTCGATTTTTTCGATTTTGAGGCGCGGTGAAAACAGATCGAACAAGATCGCCGCAGAAAACACATTCATGTCCGGCAGCGCCGGCGGCATGGTATAAGCATAATCCAAGCGCAGCGTTTGGCGGAGCAGTTTGAACTCCAGCCCGGCGCCGCCGGCATAGGTGGGGCCTTCGTCGGTATGCCGGTCTTTTTGCCAGCCGGCGCGCAGCGTTACAAAGCTCAAAGGTTTAAACTCGCTGCCCAGATGCAAGCGATCATCAACGTCGGCCGCCACCAGCCAATTTTGGCGCAGCCAATACGCCGCGCCATAACGCAGATTTCGTGACTGGATCACTTCGCGGCGGCCGCTTCGGCTGTGCTTGAGCTGTGTGTTCGTCAGGTCATATAACATGGCGCCGAGACGGAGGCGAGTGGAAGGCGTATAAAGCACTCCCACATCGCCGCCAAAACCCCGGGCGTTGGCATCGAATAAGATCCCGCCTTGGAGATCGAGGTAATTGGCATCAAAACGCGCATGCTTCAAATTTAAACCGAACGACAACCGGTCGGAAAATTTGTAGGCGAGCGCCAGGTTGAATTTATTATCGAGGAATTCGATTTCCTCATCGTCAAACCCGATATTGAACCAGTCGGCGCCGAAAGCCAATTGTTCCGTGAACGGGAGAAAGAACGACAGATAATTGGATCGCGCGCCGGTGTTGTAAAGATTCGCATGCATCCAACCGATGCCGTAATTTTCCAGCAGCGGCAAGCCGGCGGGATTCCAATACAGCGCATTGCCGTCATCAGCGATGGCGACGAATGTTTCTCCCAGCGCCAATGGACGCGCGCCGATAAAAACCTGGTTGCGACTTTGCGCGAATGAATGCGAAACGAGAATGAGAATGAACGCGGCCACCGTGAACCAACGAACGCTTTTCATGAAATGCTCTCCTATTAATAGGCAAAGCCAGAACGATGGGATTTTTGCCTGTAACCGATTTGTGCAGTTAGGAGTCCTTTTTTACACCTCGCCGGCCAAGTTATCGTGCATGAAGTCTGGGCGAGCCACAAGAAAGATGTCCTATATAAATAAGGACACCAAAAGCCCCGCGTTTCTCTCAAGACTTTTAACTTCTTCGGGGATAGGTTCTTTCAAAAGTCATTCCAAACAGATCCGAAAATCAACAGTGCCAAATAAACAGATGTTTAGGGCTGTATGGCATTCTTATTTCCAAACGGAGTTTGTTAAGCTGAAGCTGGAATTTCCAAATATTTATGCGACATGAACGGTTGAAATCGGCTTGTTTTATTTATTTTCTAATGGCTTAGGTTCATGACATGATCAGACCGCGCGAGGAGTTGAAAAGGTTTGGAAATGCCGAGTTAGAATGATTTCTAAACCATTTTGCGTATATTTCCAAGCCGATAAACATATCGTCGTAACGATAAAATAAGAAAATGAGTTGATAAAGCAATAATTTTTTTTATATTTGTCGGGCAGAGGAGAGCCGGGGTAAATTTACTGATATTGGTGTCTATATAAATAGACTGTGTGCAAACGCAGCCGCAAAAAGACTTTTAGATTTTAAAAAAATATTCTATTCAATGGAGGCGGCCATGTCAAATGACAAAAACAATTTCATTGCTGATGGTTGGGAATTTTTCAAATCCAACTGGTTAATCGTGACCATTTTGCTGGTGGCGTTTGGCATAGCTTATGCTGGATTTATTCGAGACACGCTGGATGATCAGTATCGGGAGAAATTGCGCTATTCTTCTTACAACCAAATTCAGCCTACCCGGGCGATGAAAGCGGGGGCCGTGTTCCCGCAAATCGACGTGAACGGCATCCAACCCGGCAAACGCACCGAAGTTCTGCTGCACATAAAAAACGTCGGTAAACAAACCATGCCGTCGTTTCACTTGGAGCTGAAAAAGTTTTCCTCGGAAGTTGAATTGCTGGACAATACCTGTGAATTTCCGGCTATTCCCCCGGACTCGACGGCGATGGCGAAAGACCCGATTGTCTTCACCGTGGATTCAAGCTACAGCTCGCCGTATGTGTCGTTTTTTGGCAAAGTGGATGACATTGTCACCAGCAATGTAGCCGGTGATTTACTTTCCCCGCTTTTTGCTCCGGATGACCCCATCACCGTTATCCTGCCGGTGAATCTGGGTGATTTGGATTTGGCTTATTTTGTCGGCGTCAGTTCTTGCTGGCAGGCGGTCAAACAAAGCTCCGGCAATTCTGACTCCCTGTGCTTGGAATTGAATCTCTACAATAATACGGATCAACCCGGCAACCACATTTGGATGCAAGTGACGCCTCTTATCCTCGTCCTTCGTGATCAGCAGAACCTCGTGGGCACGACCTCAACCACGACGATGCCCGGCAGTCCGGATAGCGTCGGATGCGGCTCGATACCGGTTAAAGATTTTTTCAAGCCGCCCAAGAAATGTATTTTCTTACTGCCGAATTTGGCGGGCAAAGAAATTCTTTGCGCTTATTTTGACGTGAGCGTCTATGATAACAAGATCAAAAAAAATCAAATTACACTGGCGATTTATCCGGTGAAAAAGGCAGGCGTGCAATCGCCGGCTTGAACAACGGCCTCCCCGCCGCGCCGGGTATTCGTGTTTATTGCGTATTTCTTATTTTGGCCATGCTGATGAAGGAGCATGAAAAACTGTCAAAAGGTCAGCCGTTGGGCGTTGCTGCTGATGATGATGAGTGTGGCCTCAGCCGCTCACGCGAGCCGGTGGTCGCATTTCTTGTCCCAGGAAAATGTTGGGCAGGTTCGCTACGATAGCGTCGCGCAAATTTATTGGTTTGGCACCAGTGGCAATGGCGTCTGGCGATTTGATGGCCGCCGATTCGAGCGCTTTGAACCGGTGACCGGCGCCGGTGTGCGCGAGCTTCGCATCACGGCCCTGGCCGTTGATGCTATTCACGACACGTTGTGGGTTGGAACGCCCGCCGGTTTGTTCGCGTATCACCTGCCGGCAAAAACTTGGACGTATGCCCCGGTTGGTGCGGTGACGGCATTGCTGGTGACGCCATCCGGCGCTTTGTGGTATGGCACAAAAAACTGTGAAATCGGCAACCGGCGCGGCGAGAAATGGCGCCTGGCCACCAGCGCGTGTGTTGAAATTACTTGCTTCGCGCCAGAAAATTTGCGTACCATTTATATCGGAACTTATGGCGCCGGGCTTTATCGGCTCGACTGCTCAACGCCATCATCTTGTTCTTTGATTCCCTTGAATATCGCCGGCCTCGAAAACGTGGTAACCTCCCTTGCGATTGATCGCCATAAAAACAAATGGATCGGAACCCTGAACGGTGTCGCCGTGCTGGACAGCGTGAATCGGCTGCAGCGTTTGACCACGGCCAACTCCGGCCTGGTCGATAATACGATCAACGCCATTTGGATTGAGCCGGATGGCGATGGTGATTTCAAATGGTTCGGCACCGAGAATGGCGTCAGTGCGCTGAATGGCAGCAATGCGTTGTGGCTCACTTACAACCGGCAGAATAGCGGGTTGGCCGCCAAGGAAATTTTGGACGTCACCGGTGATCACGACGGCAATTTGTGGTTTGCTTTTCGGAATGAGTTGGGCGTCAACAAACTCGACAACAATTGGGCCGAGCTGAC
>JAJVHT010000006.1:25113-39746 GCA_022072515.1 bacterium | reverse complement strand
ATTCGCCAAATTACTTTTGCTTCCGGCAATGTGTGGTTTGCGACTTTCGGCGGCGGCCTCGCGCGTTATCGCCAAACCCAGCTTGGCCCGAACACATTTATTGAAAATCCCTTCGAGGCCGTCACCGAGACGAATGTGACGTTTCGGTACTCGGGTTTTGATTTTAACACGCCGGCGCTGAGTCTGGCGTATCAATATGCTTTGGATACGATGCAAACGTGGTCGCCGATTACTTCGGCAACTTTTGTGACATTGCCCGTCGACTCGGCCGGCGTGCATGTCTTTCGCGTGCGTGCCATCGACAAAAACGGCAACGCCGATGCCTCGCCCGCGGCCATGCGATTTTACAAACTGCGTCCGGAACGAGGCGGCGTCGTTGATTCCACCACCGGGTGGGGCGGCAGCAGGCTGCAAGTCTACCTGCCGCCGCTTGCGTTGCTGCCCGGCGCGGCGCTGCGCGTTGCCGCCATTGGCGCGGATTCACTCAGGTTGAATGCGGAAGAAAGGCTGCGTTTCACCGGCATCGCGTATCAGCTTTTCGCGACAAAAGCAGTGCGGCAAGTAGACCGGCCGGTCACCGTAAAAATTTTTTATGATGATCGCTTCGCTCAACAGTATGACGAGCGCACGCTGGCCCTCTATCGTTACGAAGCCGGCCAGTGGGTGTTTACCGGCGGCACGGCCGATGTACAACGGCATCAGATTGTCACGACCATCCCGCAGTTGGGCGTGATCGCGCTTTTTGCCGGAAATTTGCCTTCGCGCACAACTCCCAACCACAGTTTTGCCCTCACGGCTCAACCGCGTATGCTTGCACGTGAGTTTGCGGCGACCACGACGATTTCATTCGAGCTTGATCGCGCCGCCGGTGTCACCGCTAAAATTTATAACCTCGCCGGCCGTCTTGTGCAAACCTTATGTGAGAATGCACCAATGAACCCCGGCCGCAATGCGCTCGAATGGAACGGCCGCGACCGCAACGGCTATCCTGCTCCCAGCGGCATGTATCTCATTTGCGTGCAGGCCTCGGGGCGAACGGAAACGAAAACGGTGGTGGTGGTTAATCAGTAAAAAAATCGTAACTATTCGGTACCGCCCGGGCGGTAAAATAGCTGAATAGTTCCTCCAAATCTGAAATTCACGGCATTGGTATCGCCCCCAAAAAAATAACGATCAAGCCAGGAGTCGCAAAATGCAAAATTCGAATCCGCAATATCCCAATGGGGATTCAAAGATACCTTGGGGTAAATTCAAAGAGTGGTTGTCCCAAAACCCCTTGGCGGGCATCCTGATGATAATACTTCTATTGGTAGTTATTGTCTACCAATATTGCAACGGGCCGGGCACGCCCGCGGCAGGGCCATTGGCCGTTTCGTTTGATCCATTGGGTGGCGCCGCCGTTAATGATTCAAAAGAAGGCAACAATGACGGGCAGCTCAACCCCGGTGAACAAGCCGAAGTGCGCGTGCGCTTAACCAACACGAGCCGTGATACGATGCCGGCCTTTACTTTGGTGCTGGCGTCATCTTCCCAAGAAGTTTTGCTGCCGGATAATCGCCTCAGCTTTCCGGCGATCAATCCGCGCGACACGGTTTTGTCGCGCGATACGTTTACCGTGCAATTGAGCGAGGATTATTCTTTGCCTTGTGTGTCACTGGTCGGCACCGTGGTGAGCGCGGCTCAGGCCGGGTTCATCGCTGAGGCTTTTGCCGCCGAGGGCGAAACCGTGACCATTGATTTGTTTGTCTTTTCCAATTATCGCGTCTCTTTGGGAATCTGCACGCTGGTGCAAGGCGCAAACAGCGAGGAGCCGGATATCTTCACGATCAATTTGGCTCTCTGCAATAGCTCAAGAACGCCCTTAAATAATGTGAGGATCGCCATTGCCGACACCTCGATTCACGCCTGTGACTCTCCCCAACCTTTTACCACCGTCATTGAGGGCGGGAAGCCACTGGATAAGCTGTCCCTGGGTACGGTAGGAAGCTCGCAATGCGCCCATCCTTTTGACGCCACCCCGACCGTTCCGCTCCAATTCAAGTACGCAGTTCAGGCTTTGGTGCCGCCACCGCCGCCCCAAACGGCTGACACCACCCGCTGTATTTACTTTTCGGTCCGGATCTTGACTGTGCAAGGCACGACAGAGAAGTTGAAAGCGGAGTTTAACATGGGCGTCAAAGCCAGGCAGGGTTTTCGCGCGATCGAAGAAGCGGCGGTGAAGGAGTCCATGCCGCGCCGTGCTGATCTGGCGCTGCGGCCATAAACTTTGATGCGGTCTTATGAAATTGTTAAAACAGACTTTCATTCTCACCGCGGTTTTGCTGCTACGGGCGTTCCCAGTTTCGGCGGAAGATCGTTGGACGCATTTTTTGCCGCTGGAAAACGTGACGCGCATGCGGTATGATCCCATGACGCGAACCTACTGGTTTGGCACCGATGGCAATGGCGTGTGGCGGTTTGACGGACGGCAGTTTGAGCATTTGTTGCTGCCGGAAACGCCGCGTTATGGCTCGGTGCAATCGATAACCGCTTTGGCCGTGGACGGAAAAAATCAGGTGTTGTGGATTGGAACGGCGTACGGCCTTTTTCAATATCACACATTAACCCGCGCTTGGAATTATTATGATGAATGCGCGGGTCTTTCGATTAACTACATCAAAACGCTGCTCGTTGACCCGTATGGCGTTTTGTGGTATGGTTCCGAAGGCGGGGGCGTGGGGAAAAAAGACAGCACGGGATGGTTCAAATACAACACACAGGGCGCGTTTCGCTGGGATCTTTCGGCGCGATGTTCGCCCTGCCGCACGGGTTGTTGGGTGCGTTTTTCCGGCAAGGGGCCGGCAAGCAATAATGTAGATTGTGTGGCGCAAGATCAGCAGAATAATTTATATTTTGGCGCGCGCGGTTCGGGGTTGTCCATCTTTAGTCCGGCCGATTCATTGTGGAATAGCCTCGGGCCGTTTAATGCGGTCTTGTCCATTGCCATTGATCGATCCGGCAACAAATGGCTTGGGACAACCGATGGTGTATATTGGCTCGATCAACAGAATCGGGTGATAAAATTTTTTGTGGCCACCACGGATTCTGGTCTGGCAGGTAATTGGATCAGCTCCGTTTGGATCGAGCCCTATCGCGACGGTGAATTCAAGTGGTTCGCCACCAGCGGCGGGGTGAGCCGGCTCGACAGCACCAATCGCCCGTGGAAATCGTTCACGAATGCAAACAGCGGGCTCGGCTCCAGCGAAGTGCAAGAGATCATCGGCGATGACGACGGCAATTTGTGGTTTGCGTTATCACAAGCTAAGGGCGTGAGTAAACTCAATAACAACTGGTCGACGCTCAAAACCGAAGACGGGTTGCGCAGTAATTTTGTGTATGCCGTCGTCAAAGATGACCGCGGACGTTTATGGGCCGGAACCGATAGCGGCGATGTGGAAATTTTGGCCGGCGGAACCTGGAAGAAACGTGTGTTGGTAAACCCACACGATTTCCGCTTCTGCGATCAACAACCCGTGGTTCGCAGATTTCTACCGGATCGCCAGCGGATGTGGATTGCGACGTATGGCTGCGGCATCTTTGCGCTGTCGGATGATTTATCCATCAGTCACCACATCCGGGCTAATGCGCCGGTCGGTTTTCCCAGCAATAGGGTTTTGAGTCTGGCTGTCCGGGGTGATACTTTGTGGGCCGGCACGGAGGCCGGCCTGGCGCGCCTGGTGATTGCCGACGCCCGCGCGACGCTGTCCGGCAAATTTTTGTCTGGAATCAAAGTCACTGCTCTCGCGTTTGATGCAACGAACAAATTGTGGGTTGGCACCGCGAGTGGTTTGTGGCGCTATAACGGAACCGCGTTTGACAAAATCAATATTCCCGTTTTGGCCGCCAACGTCGGTATTGAAGCGGTGGCGCGAGATTCGGATGATAGAATGTGGATTGGAACGACCGCCGGCATCGCGCGTTTTGACGGCGCCAAATGGGAAAGCTGGACCAGCTTTTCGACCGCCAATCGTTTGCCGAACAACCACATCACAGCGATTGGCATAGCGACGGATAAAGCTGTTTGGTGCGGCACCACTAATGGCGCCGCCATTTTTGCCAACAACGACTGGACGCCTTATTCTACGGCAGATGGCTTGAGCGATAATCTTATTCTCGACCTGGGCTTTGGGCCTGACGACGTGGTCTGGTTTGCAACTTTTGGCGGCGGCATTTCGCGTTATCGCCGCACCGGCGTTTTGCCGGAAACGTACTTCCTGGACATGTTTGATATTGTGAGCGTTCCCAAAGTTGTTTTTCGCTACGCCGGCTATGATTTTAATACGCCGACCGAGCAGTTGTCTTATCAGTATGCCCTTGATGATACCTCGCAATGGTCGCCGGTGACGCCGGCTAATTTTGTCGAACTGGTCATTGCTGCGGAAGGCCGGCACACCTTTTACGTTCGCGCGATCGATCGCGATGGCAATCTCGACCCGACGCCAGCCACCCTGCATTTTTACAAGCTGCAATCGCAGCAAGGCGGCGTCGCCACCATTGTTGATACCACGCCAGGACAGCACGGGAGCAGGATTCAGCTTTATATTCCCCCGGATGCTTTGCCGGAAGGCATCTCCATTCGGGCCATGCCACTGCCAGCAGATTCATTGCAACTAAATGACGAAGAAAAAAAACGTTTCACCGGCGTGGCGTACAAACTGAGCGCGTCGGCAGAGATGAATAGCGCGAAACGGCCAATCACCGTGAGGATTTTTTACGGTGCAGGTGTGGCGCAGAACTTTGCGGAGTCCAAGCTTGCGCTCTTTCGGCGTGAGAGCCAAAACTGGTTGCCTCTGGGGGGGACGGTTGACACAAAAGAACATGTCCTCACCACGACGAGTTCACGACCCGGCACCTTCGCGCTTTTTGTCCATCTCGAATCTGTGACTCCGGCCCAGGCGACGAGCGCGTTGGCACTCGCCGTTCAGCCGCGCATGTTATCGCCGCAGGGCCGCGGCTTTTTGGAAAAGGCAACCATTTCATTTACATTGGCGCAAACCACGGCGGTGACGATGAAAGTGTACAACCTTGCCGGTCGCCTCGTGAAAATTTTGTGCGAGAATCAAATGATGAATGCGGGCCGCAATGCGGTGGATTGGGAAGGCGACGATTATAATCGAAAGATTTGTCCGAGCGGCATGTATGTGATTTGCCTTGAAGCCGCCGGCAACACCACGACAAAGACTGTCGTGGTGTTGAATAACTAAGTGGGTCTGCCCCAACACCGACATTCAAGTATTCTGCTTCTGGTCAACAAAACCAGCGCCAACGGTTCATGCTGCGATTTATCATGTTACTTTTAGCAACGCCTCGCGAAATTCTTCTGCGGTTTGATAACGCTCTTCCGGCTGTTTGGCTAATGCGCGGCTGACGATCTCATCTAACTCAAGAGGAAGTTCCACATTTTGCAGACTCGGTGGAATGTGCATTTTATGGACGATTTTGTAGGCGAGCGCTGCCAGTGAATCGCCGGCAAACGGACGGCCGCCGGTGAGCAATTCATAAAACACCACGCCCAACGAAAAAATATCGGCGCGGCCATCCAATGCTTCGCCTTCCAATTGTTCCGGCGCCATGTAGCTCGGCGTTCCCAGCACGTGGCCCGGCAACGTCAACGAAAAATTGTCCGCGATTTTGGCGATGCCGAAATCCGTGACTTTCGCCTTGTCGTCCGGCAGCAGCATGATGTTCGAGGGTTTGATGTCGCGGTGCACGATCCCGGCTTGGTGTGCATAATCCAGCGCGCTACAGACTTGCGCCATGATTTTAATCGCGCGCTGATACTCGAAACGCCGTTCGTTTTTCAACGCTTGCCGCAAATCCCGTCCTTCGATATGCTCCATCACGATGTAGGATAAATCTTTGTCGTCTTCCACATCATACACCACCACGATATTGGGATGCCCCAGCTTCGCAATCGCGCGCGCTTCGCGATAAACCCGGTCTTTGAGAACGGCAGTATCGGTCTCGCTGGTCGCCAAATTGAAGCACACAGTTTTGATGACGACGCGGCGATCCAATTTCGGATCGAAGGCCAGATAAATTTTTCCCATCGCGCCTTTGCCGATTTCCCGTTCGATCAAATAGCGGCCTAAAGTAGGTTGCCCCGCCAACGCCAAATTTTCGTGGCGTTCTGCCTTGTCGCTGTTAACCGGCTGCGGGCTGGTTGCCGTTTCCTGCTCGTTCCGCGGTGACGGAGTCGCCGGTTCGTTGTCGAAAGGCAAGGGCGATTCTTCCGTGTTGGGGCTGGCTTCAACAATAGTCACCTTTTGGCTGGTCGAGCTGATTTCAATGAGGGCTTCGGAAGTTGCGGGGGCACTGGCGCTCTCGCTCTCAAGTTGCGGCAAACTCACCGGGCCATTTTTTCCGTTCAGCGTCAGCGTTGGGGCAACGGGCGATGTTGGCGCCAGCAATTCGATTGCCTGCCGTTCTTCTTCTTTCGCGCCGGGCAATGGCGAGGACATGGCAGGTGATACGGCCACATCAGCAGCCGTTGGTTTTAGCTCGGCCTCGAGCGCCACGCTGCTTTCGGCGCGGGACTCTTCAAATTCCTCAATCTCCGGCTCGGCGGCGATCATTTCAGCGAAAAAGGCTTGCGTTTGCAAAGACGGCTGGCGCGCTTCGGCATGTTCGTTTGTTTCGACCGGCGCAAAATCTGCCGTTGCAACGGCAGCATTCTCCTTGGTAACGGCAGCCGCCGTGCGGCTTGGCAACAGCTTGAGTTGCGTTCCGGTATCGTTGGCATTCACCGCATGGCGCGCCACGCCCGCGGGAAGCAGGCGTTCTTCCGGAATAACGCCAACGTTGGGCGAGGCCAACGCCGGCCGGAATTGCAGCCACACGCGGCCGAGCCGGCGGCGTTGGGTGTAAATCAAAATACCGCATAACACCACGCCGGCGCCGCAGAGATAGGCGATGTTGCTGTGGTTGGATGAATTCGCTCGTGGCGTCACCGCTGTCCGGGCCGGAGGCGGCAGCGAGGTCGCAACAGAAAGATTGATTTGTTCTGCCAGCATCTTTTGTCCTGCCGCCGCGCCAGAAAAATCATCCGCAGGAATCTTGATACTGTCCGAGGCCATTTGAGCTGAGGAACTTGGTGTGGGCCGTTGCAGCTTTAAATTGGCGGCAGTCATTTTTTTCTGTTGACTCGCTGCCGGGGAAGCGGACGAACTCATGTCATGAGCCGTGTCTTTTGCAGCTTTCGCAGGACGAAGATTTTGCGCTGCCCAAACGGATTCTGGACGCGGCTTGACTGCCGGGGGATTTTTTTTGTCGGGGGATTTTTCCGTTGCGCGCGTGTTTTTTGCAGTAATCGGATTGCGCGCATCAGGCGCTTTCTCCATCTTGGGTTTGATTTTATTTGTATTTCTTGCTGATTTTTTTGTGAGGGCCGCGAGCGAGTCGTGGCGTTGCGCCGCTAAACGCGCGGAATCAACGGCGGCAGTTGGCGCGCCGGCGGGAGCAACCGGATTGGCGAGCGCGAGCTTTTCCTGAACGCGCCGCAAATTTTTTTGCGCTAAAGTTAGATTGGCGTCCATCGCCAGCGCGTGTTGATACGATTCAAGGGCCGCGCGCCAATCCCCTTTGGCTTCATAAGCCGCGCCGAGATTATTGTAAAGCTGCGCCGCCGGTTGCGTCACCAAAACTTTTTTGTAGGTTGCAATCGCCGCCTCATACCGACGTTGCTGAAAATAAATCAACCCCAGCGTGGTGTGCGCGGCGTAAAGTGTCGAATCCGCGGCGACCGCTTTTTCCAAATGTAAGATGGCGGCCTGCCATTTCGCCTGTTGAAAGAATTCGCGGCCCAGCGCCCAATAAATCGTGGCGACTTGCCGTTGCGACGCCGGCGGGAGGGCGGTGGCGGCGTTACCATCACACAACTGCGCGGCCTTTTGCAATAATTCGATCCGTGCGGCTGGCTTCTTTTCCTGCAGAGCTTTTTCGTAAAACGCTTGCGCCCGCTTCAGGTCATTTTGATTTTGCGCCGCGGCTGGAGAAAAAAACGGCGCCAGCAGAACGAAAAATAACAAGACGAGACAAGGCTTTGCTGCACGCGTTACAAGCACCCGGTTGCTTTCGCGGCTACACGCGCCCGAATGCCCCTGAATGCTTCGCAACGATTTGATGTAGAGTGGCATGTTATCGCAACAAAATGAGTTTACGGCTCGCGCTAAAATTAGCCGTCTCGAGCCGATAAATATAGATTCCCGCAGTCACGGCGCGGCCGGCATGATCGCGGCCGTTCCAGTGTACTTCATGATAACCGGCGGCGAAATTTTTATTGTCGACCAGTGTTTGCACCGTCCGCCCGATCATGTCGAAAATCGTCAAGCGTACGGCGCTGGCTGCCGGCAAACCGAAACGAATAGCGCCGGTCTGAGGCAATGCCGAGAGGCGCAATGGATTGGGGTAACTGGGCGCCAGCGTGAATGTCGCGGGGATTAAATTTTGCAATGCTCCGGCCTCGGCCAACAAATCTTTTTTGCCCGCCCACCAAATGAAGCGGCGCGCTTGTGGCGTCGCGCGAAAAATATAGTTCCCGTCAGCACGCGAGTCCTCCGGCCGGATTTGTTGACGCCGCTGGCCGTCAACATCTTGTAGCACAAACAGCCAGTCCGCCGGAAAGTTGCCGGAAAAATTCCAACGCAACTCTATCGGCAGGCCCGGCCGCGTGGTGGTGACGGTGAAGGCCCACTTTTGCAACGCGTCGGTAGCGGGGCGAAAATCGCGCGTGAAATTTCCCGGATAACGGGGCCATTCGTTGTGATCAAAATACAAACTCACGTGCTCGCCAATCGCCGGCGGCTCGGAGAGATCGCGTGCATCCCAATTCTCCGCCGCCTGCGGCGCCACACCGAGATAATTCGTCTCATCCGAAAATTCGCCGTCGGAAACGCGCAATTGCACCTGCCAATCCGTTTCTGCAACTGCGGCGAATGACTTGTCGACACCCGCGGGGGCAGCAGCGGGTAAAATGTTGATTGTTTGCGGTACCGTCTCCAAATTGCGCACGAAATAACCCTGCCACGGCAACAAATTTTCTTGTTGATCGAGATATTTGACGCCGTCAAACGCCCATAAATTATTTTCCACCCCGGCGGGTTTTTCCACTGCGGCCCATGCCGTTGGAAAATCGAACGGCGTTGCGATCAAATTCCAGCCGGGTTTTAGCGTCAGCTCGAACGGCGCGTCGGTGCGGATCGAATGCACCGGCCCGGCGCCAACATTTTGCGGCGCCGCCGTGATCAGCCAAAACGCGCGCCCTGGTTCGATATTCTCAAATTCCGGTTTGCCAAATTCGACATTGCCAACGCCAGCTTGATATTGAAAGAGCCGCCAAACCGTGGGATCATAATTTCCCCATTCATCGGCAAATATTTGCTCCGGCGCCCCGTCCCCCAAACGATATGGCACGGAGAAAAGTTGATAGCGATTCGCCGCCAACGGTGCGGGCGCGGCAACGTGCGGCGAGCTCACCACCAGCGCGTGAAAATTCGTTGGCGCGCCAACCGGCCAACGAGCGCGATTACCGGCGGAATCGACCGCTTCAAAAAAATATTCCATTCCTTTGGCAGACAAGTCTGTTGTCTCCAGCCGGATTGAAAAGACGGCCTCCGTGCTCGTGGCGGACAAATTTTTTATTTGATAATTGGATTCGCCGGCGGCGCGATAGTATAAGCGAACGGCGCGAATTTGCGCCGGCGTGTCGTCGGCGCGTGTCGAGAGTTCGAAAGCGTTGGCCGTGCTGATGGTATCGACCGCATGCGGCTGCAACGTCGGCGAGGTGCGATCAACTTTAAAAGCGGCGCCAACCCATGGACTGAGATTGCCGGCGCTGTCTTCCGCCATAAACGTCCAGCCGTGCGCCCCCTCGCTCAATTGCAAAATCAACATGAAGCTGCTCGCGCCGCCATGGATGAAACCGAAAAATTTGCCGTCGAGATAAAAATGATAACGGCGAATGCCGCTCGTCGCGTCCGTCGCCGGTTGCCATTGCAACAACAAGCTGTCGCCGCGGCTCCACTGGCGATCCGGCGCAAGATTCTTTGGGGCTGCCGGCATTGTCGCATCATAGCGATAAGTCATCGTCGCAGCCGTGCGAAAATCCGTGTTGCCGCGGCCATCCACCAGCCATAAATAAACCGGCCTTGTGCCTTCTTGCGTTGCGAGCAATTCCAGCTCTGCAATCGTCACCCCGTCCGGGCTGGGCACGAAGCTGCCGTCTTGATTGTGGGTGGGCGGCGCGCCGATTTTATAATACGCGCCGGTGACGCGGCTCGGGTCGAATGGATTCTGCCAACGCAAGGTGAACTTTTTGTTGGCGCTCCATTGCGCCGGCTCGATTTGCACGGCTTGCGGCGCAGCCGGCGCCGTGACATCAAGCGGCGCGTTGGCAACTACGCGCAACCGAAACGTTTGTTCGACCGTAGCGCCGGCGATATCGCGCGCGAGCAGGCTGATGGAATGAACGAGGCCGGCTTGCTGCGCATTGGGCTTGCCTTGCAGCGTCCGGGTATTCGTATTCCAATTTAACCATTCCGGTGCGACGCGCTTAATGATTTGCACGACATCACCGCGATCCACATCCGCCGCCGCCGGACGATAAATGTACAGCGAATCGACTGTCGCAAGCGTGTCCGGCTGGCTCGTGAAAATCGGCGGATCGTTGACGTTCTTCACTGCCAACGAAAATTTTTGTGTGATCGCGGCGCCTTGCTTGTCGGCTACGCGCAAGGTGACGTCGACTGTGCCGACGTCGTCATTGCTTGGTGTGCCGCTCAGCTTGCCGCCATTGTCCAGCTTCAGCCAGTTTGCTTCCGTTTGCAGAACGTAAGTGAGCACCTCGCCGGCATCGGGATCGGTTGCCGCAATTTGGTATGAATAAAGTTGATCTTCCATCACCACGGTATCCGGCTTCGACGTAATTTGCGGCGGACGATTGGTCGAGATCACGTTGATGACAAAATTTTGCGTGGCCGACGCGCCCAGCTTGTCTTTCACGGCCAGCGTCACTGCCGTTTCGCCTGCATCGCTTGCGCTCGGCGTGCCGAATAATTGCATTTTGGCGTTATTCACTTGCAGCCACGTTCGGCTTGACGTCAGCAATTCGAGAGTCAACGGATCCGTGGAATCATAATCGGTGGCTTTGACTTGATAGTTGTAAAGCGCGCCGGCTTGCGCTTCGCTGAGTGGCGATGAGAGAATCACCGGCGGCACATTCACCAGTCCCCCATCACCATTGAGCGCTTGCGCAAAAATATCTTGATTGCCACGGCGGCTATCTTCCCATGCGATAAAGCTGCCATTGAGGCCAAGTAAGCTGCCGGGTTGGCTGAGAATCGCCGGGCTTTCTTTGGTGCCGCCCTCCGGGGTGATGAAAAGGCCGTTCGCTTCCCATTGCGCTTTGCCGTTTTTATCCAGCCGCTGCGCGACGATGTTGGTGCCGGCGTTGCGCTCATCCGTCCATACGCAAATTAAGCCACCGCTGCCGTCGGAAACGATTTGCGGCTGCGTTTGTTCTTGCGTCACCACGGCAATGCCGACGCCGTCACTCTGCCAACGTATTTGGCCATTTGTCTCGGCGGCTTGCGCATAAATATCCATTTTGCCGGAACGCCTGTCTTCCCACGCCACGAAAATGCCGCCGCTGCCATCACCGATCATTTGCGCATTGGTTTGATCGTTGGCAGCTTTGCAAATCGTCACGCCGAGCAGGCCCCACTGCGGCAAGCCCGCCGCATCGATTTTTTGCGCGAACAGATCTTCGTGGCGATTGCGATCATCACTCCAAACGACGAAGGTGTTGCCGCGTCCATCATAATACGCTGCCGGCGCGGTTTGCGTGCTGCGAATTGTGGTCATGTAGGCCGGCGCCAGCCATAACGGATTAGCCTTGGCATCGAAACGCCGCGCCGCGATTCGCGCCAGTCCAGCGCTGTTATCACTCCAAATGGCGACGAATCCGCCGTCATGCGTCGCCTGCACCGCGCCTAAAGTTTGATTGGCAAGACCCTGCGCCACAACTTTGCCGGCCGCATCGAGTTGAATTTTTCCATCGCCGTCAAGGCGCTGCACCGCGATGTCTTCATTGCCGGTTTTGAACTCACGCCAAAGCACAAACGCGCCGCCCTCACCGTCACTCACCGCCTGCGGCTCGGATTGTTTGCCAGTCGCACGGTTCACTTCCACGCCGGCGGCGTTCCAAAGGAGATTGCCGTTGGCATCGACGCGTTGGCCATAAATATCGCCGGTGTCGTTGCGCAAATCCTGCCAAAAAACCAGGAAGCCATTTTTGCCGTCGGCGAGCGCCGTCAAAGCCAGTTGGTCTTTTGTCGAGGTCGCGACTAAAATGCCGTCCGTCTTCCAGGTCGGTTGGCTGAGTTGATTGACATGCTGCGCATAAATGGCCACCCGGCCGTCGCGTTTATCATGCCAAATAACGAAAGCGCCTGCCTGGCCATCACTGACGAGAATAGTCGCATATTGTTCGCCGCTGGCGAGAATGAGCGGCAGATTGTAATTGGTCCCGGCAGTTTGACTGGCGAGGGGAGTGGCGAAAAGTATAATGGAGATGATGACGAGGGGCAACGTCATTAAAGCGTGCCGCCATGCACCGCCCGACTTCCACAACATCCCGCGCGGCGGCCTGCGGACGGAAACGATACGGCGGAGTTTAGTTGCAAAGTTATATATGGTTTCACCAGGAGAAGCCGGCTCAACAGTTCGCGTTGTCGTACACAGTTGCATGTTGTGATCTCCCCTGCCCGCGTTGGGAGTTTTATATTGCCATCTCGAATTGATTGAATTTTTATAACTATTCAGTACCGCCCGGGCGCTTAGTTCTGTGAGTGAAAGTAAATTTGCAAGATTAAACAAATCTCATAAAATGAGCGTCCGGGCGGTGAAAGAGCTGAATGGTTACAAGTTTTTCTGCGGCTTTTTTTCACGTCCACGTCTTTTTCGCATTTTTTACTTCGGGGGATCCGGCGGTTCCGGCAACAACGTTTTCCCGGGTGTTTGGGATTTGGCTGAATTTTTCAATAGAAACGCGGCTGAACCGCCGCTTATCAGTGCGACGCCGCTGAAGTACCACCACCAAGCACGGCCGGATTTAGTTTGAATTTGTGACGGCGGCGAAACCGGATTGTTTCTTTTCATCGTCAAACTATCGCCAGCTATTGGGTGTATTGCCAGTGCAGATTCCGATAAAGACGCCTCTGCTGGCGGATTGTCAAACGGCACAATAATATTCGGTGACTCCAGTAAATTCGACAAAAGCTCCTGCAACGGAAATAAATCCGGCGCTGCCGGGTTGCCGTGGCAGTCTTGTGTATAAATTTTGGTAATCTGTCCCGTGCTGCCGTCGAGCCAGCGCAGCGTCACTTGCCAAATCGCATCATCACTCGCCGCGTTCAGTTCGAGACTTGAAACGATAAGATAGTCGAGTGCTAAATTTTTGCACAACGCCTGTGCACTGTCGGCAACAAGAATTGAAAATTGCCGGCGTTTCTGGAGATACGTGGCCAGTGTGTTTTCCGCGAGGGTGACGAACCGTGGTTCGGCACGGCAAGCTTGCGTCAGCGCCTGCACAAATCCCTGGCTTTGCTCGCGGGTGAGCCCCTCGCTGGGAATATTGAGTACGGCAATGCGCTCAGCTTCCATCTCGTTCCGCACGGTGGCAACGGAATCCGTTTGCGCCCATAGTGGTAGCGCCGAAAAAACGAACAGCCAGCCGCAATACAAAAATTTTTGCTGAAGCTTCGACATAAAATCTGTTTTTGGCTCGGTGCGAAAGCGAATTTTAACCCCGATTTTGCTTTCAAAACTGCAACAAAAAAACCGGGATGAGGTTTGATTTTTATACGCGCAAAGGGAAAGTATAACAAATATGGTGCCATATAGCGGGAAGCGAGCAGCGGTCAAATTTTGAAGTTATGGCAAGCTCCTTAACCCGCCCGTCGCTCGTGGTTTCAAATCCGTATACATAAAATAAGCTTGTTCGATCATGAAACAACGCGCCTTTTAATGGTGGGGCAAATTAAATTTTTTTAAAAAAATTGCTGGATTTTTAACCAGCTTTTTTAACTTGTATTCTAAGCGAATTTTACCCATCTTGCAGGAGTGTCATGTTACCAAGCAACTCAGGGAGAGCTAATGTCAAAATGTGATTTGCAAATTTTATTTGATCGTCCGGATCGCCGGTATAAATTCGGCGAACCCATGTCCGGCGCGCTCAAAATTTCCGCACAGGAAGATTTCCATTGCCGCAAACTGACGCTGATTCGCGAATGGAAAACCGCCGGGCGAGGCAATCACGCGTCCGGCGGTGAGGAGGGCATGATCCTCGCCGATGACGCGGAATTTCATGCCGGTGAAATACGCGAATATCCTTTTCATTTCGTCGGCCTCTTGGGCCCGGTCAGCTATCAGGGGAATTATTTGCAAGTCGACTGGCAGTTGCGCGCACAAGTTGATATTCCGCTGGCCGTCGATGTCAAACGCGAAGAAAAATTTCTGCTCGTGCCCGGTGCAACAGCGGAAGAAATTATTTTGGGTTCGGAAACGCCGTCCAAAGATATTCCGGTGACTGCCGGTGA
>JAJVHT010000006.1:5577-25013 GCA_022072515.1 bacterium | reverse complement strand
TGGGCACGCGCTTGATTGCGGCGCTTGTGCAGCGCGGCCACCGTGTGCGCGCCTTGGCGCGGGAAGGTTCGGCGCCAAAGCTGCCCGCGGGCTGCACGCCGATTCGCGGCGATGTCCTGGACAAAAATTCTTACGCGCAGCAGATTCAACCGGCTGATACGCTGGTGCATCTCGTCGGCGTTTCGCATCCGAATCCTGCGAAAGCGGAGCAATTCCGCGCCGTTGATTTGGCCTCCATGCAAAATTCTGTTCCGGCGGCGGTGGCGGCCGGCATCAAGCATTTCGTGTATGTCAGCGTCGCGCATCCGGCGCCCGTGATGAAAACCTACTGGCAAACCCGCGCCGAATGCGAAGCCATTCTGCGCGCCAGCGGTTTATCCTCCACGATTCTGCGGCCGTGGTATGTGCTCGGTCCCGGCCATTGGTGGCCGTATGCGCTCGCTCCGCTGTATTGGCTCTTTGAACGTTTGCCGGCCACCCGCGCCACGGCACTGCGCTGTGGCTTGGTGACGTTGCGGCAAATGCTGAAGGCGCTCGTTCATGCCGTGGAAAACCCGGCGCAAAGTGTTCGCGTTATGGAAGTGGCGCAAATTCGACAGTGCTAAGCAATTTTAAAAGTGGCTGTTTTGCAGATAAATATAAATGGCCTTTACAGGTAGTTTTTAAAGTTGAACACGCCGCTTGAATTCAACCAGGATCTTTTTAGAATGAAATTGGCATTTCCGTTCTGCAAATCCGTTCGACTCCCTTGCGGGCGCAAAAAAATAATGGTGACATTATTGCTTGCGCTGGCGCTGTTTGCCAATCTTCAGGCGCAACCGCATGACGTTGAATTTGAGCGCATTTCTCTCGAACAAGGCCTCTCGCAAAGCGTGGTCACCTGCATTCTGCAAGATCGCCAAGGCTTCCTGTGGTTCGGCACGATGGATGGACTCAACCAATATGACGGTTACGGGTTTACGATTTATAAACACGACGCCCAGAATGCCAACTCGCTTTCCGACAACAGCATCACGACAATTTACGAAGATCGCCTCGGCATGTTGTGGATCGGCACACGCGATGGCCTCAATTGTTTCGAGCGCCGCACCGGGCGCTTTACGCACTATACGCATGATCCGGCGCAGCCATGGAGTTTGAGCCACAACTGGATTTCAGCAATCAGCGCTGATACAACGCATGGCACAAACCGACTTTGGATTGGAACGTTGGGCGGCGGGCTTGAACTGTTTGAGCCAAAAAAGCAGAGGTTTTTGCATTTTCGGCATGACGCCACGAATCCGAATAGTTTGAGCAGCAATCAGGTGCGCGCCGTTTATGTGGATCAACGCGGCGTCGTTTGGGTCGGAACCTCGGCCGGACTCAACAAGATGGTTTTGACCGACGACGAGGGAACGCCGGCGGCGCAATTCACACATTTCAAAAACGACCCGACCGATCCGGCCAGTTTAAGTCATGACGTCATCTGGTCGATTTATGAAGATCGCGCCGGCTCTCTGTGGATGACCACCTTTGGAGGCGGATTGAATAAATTTGATCGCGCCAGCGGAAAATTTAAGCGGTATATGCATGACAGCAAAAACCCCAACAGCTTGAACCATAATACGGTCCGGCCAATTCATGCCGATCCGTTGCGCGGCACGTTGTGGATTGGCACCAGCGGCGGATTGGATGAATTCGATCCGGCGACCGAACGCTTCATTCATCACCAGAACGACCCGGCCAATCCGAATAGCTTGAGCAACGACGACGTTTGGTCGGTTTATGAAGACAAGTCCGGCGCGCTCTGGGTTGGAACTTACGGCGGCGGCATCAATAAATTCAGTGAAGCCAAAGAAAAATTTTTGCATTACAAATATGATCCGGCCAATCCCAACGGCTTAGGGCATAATATGATCATGTCGATCGGCGAGGATCGCCACGGCACGTTATGGGTGGGAACCGGCGGCGGCGGACTTTATCAATTCAATGCCGCGCAGCGAGAATTCTTGCGTTATCAACACGAGCCGGCTAATCCCGCCAGCTTGAGCAGTGACGGTGTCGCGGCAATTTGTACCGATAAAACCGGAACATTATGGATTGGCACCGGCGAGGGGTTGGAGCGCTTCGATGAAGCGCGCCGGCAATTTATTCATTATCGGCATGATCCGTTGAATCCCCACAGCTTGAGCGCCAAAGGTGTCAGCGCGATTTGTGAAGATCCCCGCGAAGCAGTGCTGTGGATCGGAACGGGAGCCGGAGGGTTGAATAAGTTTGACCCTGCTACCGGAAGATTTGTTCGTTATCAACACGATCCGTTGGATGCCAACAGTTTGAGTGATAACACGATTTTTACAATTTTTTCGGACCCGGCCCATGCGCTGTGGATCGGCACGGCAAAGGGTTTGAACAAATTTGATCATGTTCATGATCGTTTCATCCGGTATCAACACGACCCTGCCAATCCTCAAAGCTTGAGCAACAATCGCGTCTTTTCGCTTTACGCGAATACGGCGGAGGCTTTGTGGGTGGGAACCTGGGGCGGCGGGCTTGATTATTTTGACCAGCGCACCGGCGCCTTTACCCATTTCACCGAAAAAGACGGCCTTCCCAACGGCGTGATCTACGGCATTCTTGGTGAGGCCTCGGGCCGGTTGTGGTTGAGCACGAACAACGGCTTGTCGCGATTCAATCCGGCAACAAAGGCCTTTCGCAATTATGATGTTGAAGATGGCCTGCAAAGCAACGAATTCAATCAAGGGGCTTATTTCAGGAGTAAAAACGGCGCCATGTTTTTTGGCGGTATCAACGGCTTCAATCAATTTCTCCCGGACCGCATCGCTGACAATCCGCACGTCCCGCCGGTGGTGTTGACAGCTTTCAAAAAATTTGACAAACCGGCCAGGCTGGATACGGCCATCACTGAAATCAAGCGCCTCAAATTATCCTATCGCGACAATTTTTTCTCGTTTACGTTTGCGGCGCTGGATTATACCAACCCCGAAAAAAATCAGTATGCCTACAGGCTCGAGGGCTTTGACGCCGATTGGATTTATTGCGGCACGCGGCGCTACGCCAGCTACACCAATCTCGGCGGCGGCGAATATACGTTTCGCGTCAAAGGCTCCAACAGCGACGGTGTTTGGAATGAAGAAGGAGTCGCCATAAAAATAGTGGTAACGCCGCCATTTTGGAAAACCTGGTGGTTTATCGCGCTCACCGCAATCGCGCTGGGAGGGATTGTTTATGGAATATATCGTCACAAGCTGCATGATGATTTGGAAAAGGCGCGCATCGCCAGCGAGCTTAAAGCCGCGCATGACATGCAGATGGGGCTGATGCCGGCGAGTGATCCCGTCGTTGCCGGCTTCGATATTTCCGGCATCTGCAAACCGGCCGAGGCCGTGGGCGGTGATTTCTTCGATTACTTTTGGCTGGATGAAGAGAAAACCAAATTTGGCATTGCCGTCGTCGACGTCAGCGACAAGGCGATGAAAGGCGCGCTCACGGCGGTGATGACCAGCGGCATGGTCAATAGCGAGGTCGGGTACAGCCAATCACCGAGCGTCATTCTCCAGAAAGTCAATGCCGCGCTTTATCGCAAGACCGAAAGGAACGCCTTCATCACGATGTCGCTTGCCGTCATTGATACCGCAAAACGAACACTGGCGTTTGCCAACGCCGGCATGACGGAGCCGCTGCTCTTGCGTGACGGAAAAATTCAATATCTCAAAGTGGAGGGGATGCGCCTGCCGCTCGGTGTGCAACGCAAGCTGTCGTATCGCGGCGTGATGGTGCAGCTCGAAGTTGGCGATGTACTCGTTTTTTATACGGATGGGGTGCCGGAAGCGATGAATGAGAAACAGGAAATGTTTGATTTTGAACGGCTGGAAGCGAGCCTTCGTGACCTTCCCGTCTCGCTGCGCGCTGGGGAATTGGTCACGGCGTTGTTGCGGCAGGTGGAAAATTTTTCCGGCGTCCTCAAGCCCCACGATGATATCACGCTCGTCGTGGTGCGCGTCATCTAATGGCGCCGCCGGATTTTTTGCAAATCATTCTTTGCATAAAGTCACGCTAAGTTGTTCTTCAGTTATCAATCGCCCACTTTTGTCGAAATCGCGATGATGGCGTTAGCGTCTAAAAGATCATTCAACAGCATCTCATCATCACCACTTACGCCCAATACTTTGAAATGGAACAATCCAAGTTTACCGCCCTGCTCAACCTGTCCCACGAGTTAGGGCGCGCCGATCGGCAAATGGCGATTCTCGGCGAAGGCAATACCTCGGCTCGTCTCAGTGCGGCGACTTTTTTGATTAAAGCCAGCGGCACACGTCTCGAAACGTTGCGTGAAGAAGATGTTGTAGAATGCAAATTTGAAACGCTGCTGCCGCTTTTGGCCCAAAAGCATGTTGCCGATGCAGAAATCGAGGCCGCGCTTTTGGCAAGCCGGGTCGATCCGCAGGCCAAGAAACCCTCCGTCGAAGCGCTGTTTCATGCCTACTTGTTGACTTTGCCCCAGGTTGATTTCGCCGGCCATACGCACGCCGTTGCGGTGAATCAGATTCTGTGCTCGCCGCGGGCGCGGGAATTCGCCAGCAAGCGTGTGTTTCCTGATGAAATTGTTTATTGCGGCGGCGCTGCCGTTTTTATATCTTACACCGACCCTGGTTTGCGGCTGGCGCAGGCTATTCGCCGCCGCACCGAGGCTTTTATGCAGCGACACCGCCAGGCGCCCAGGACGATCCTTCTCGAGAATCACGGCCTTATCACACTTGGCCGCACCGCCGAGGCCGTGCTGGCGGCGATGTTGATGGCGGAGAAAGCGGCGAATATTTGGCTGGGCGCCGCTAATTACGGCGGTCCTAAATTTCTCACCAAACAGCATGTTCAGCGCATTGCCAGTCGCGCGGACGAGCATTATCGCCAGCGCATGCTGAATGTGTGAATCGTCGCGCAGCATTGTTTGCAGTCGACTTTACGTGATCACAAAAAATGACCACGGAGTCACCGAGTTCACAGAGCGCCACAGAGAAAAATTTTTTTCAAAAGTTCGTTCCGCCCTCCGTGTTTTCTCGGCTTTCTCCGTGTCGCAGTGTTAAACGGTCTTTGATTGAATTTGCTCCTCAAGTCCGGTAATGTTCTGCAATAATCAATTCGGAGAATTAATATGAAACAAATGAAACCTATTTTTGTACTATTAGCGCTTATGACCCAAAACGCATTGACACAGGAAAACACCAGCGCCCCGACTTTCGGCGATGATCTCGCTTTTTTGCAGAAACACACCAAAGTCGTCGTGCTCTCGGACAAAACCGGCGCGCAGCAAGTGGCCGTCGTGCCGGCGTATCAGGGCCGCATCATGACCAGCACCGCCGATGGCGCCAACGGCCTCAGCTTTGGCTGGGTCAATCGCGAGCTGATCGCGGCCGGGAAAATCCAGCCGCACATCAACGTGTTCGGCGGGGAAGATCGTTTTTGGATTGGGCCGGAAGGCGGGCAATTTTCCGTCTTTTTCGCCCCTGGCGTGAAGTTTGATTTGGAGCATTGGTTCACGCCGGCTGCCATCGACACCGAGCCGTTTGACTTGGTGAGTCAAAGCCTGGAGCGTGTCCACTTTCGCCGCCACATGCAGCTCACGAATTATTCCGGAACCGTTTTCGACTTAGAAGTCACTCGTGAAATTCATCTTTTGGCGCCGACCGAGGCGTGGAAACATCTCGGCATGCCGCCCAATGCCCGTGTCAAGATGGTCGGCGTTGAATCTGTCAATAGCATTAAAAACACCGGCGAGCAAACGTGGGACCGAAAAACCGGGTTGTTGTCGATCTGGATTCTTGGCATGTTCAACGCTTCGCCCGCCACCACCGTGGTGATTCCCTTCAAAACCGGGCCGGAAGAGAAGCTGGGCCCGATCGTGAATGACACTTATTTCGGCAAAGTGCCGGCCGAGCGGCTGGTGATAAAAGATGGGGTGATGTTTTTCTCGGCCGATGCGAATTATCGCAGCAAGATCGGCATCCCGCCGCGCCGGAGCAAACCGCTGTTGGGCAGTTACGACGCCGTTAATCACGTGCTGACGTTGGCGCAATTTACTTTGCCGGAAGGCGCAACGGATTACGTGAATTCGATGTGGCAATTGCAGGACCAGCCGTTTGGCGGCGATGTGGTGAACAGCTACAACGATGGCCCGCCGGCAGCCGGTGCCAAGCAGATGGGAAACTTTTATGAGCTGGAGTCTTCTTCACCGGCGCTCGCCCTGGCGCCCAAGCAATCCGCGACACACGTGCATCGTACGATCCATTTGCAAGGCGCAGAAAGTGACCTCGATGCGATTGCGCGTGCCACGCTTGGCGTCGGGGTGGAAAAAATCAAGCAGACGTTTAAAAAATAATGAGAAAAATTTTTCTTCTACTTTTGCCGTGCGGCCTTCCCATCTTGACGTTTGGGCAAACGCGAATTGTTGATTTTAAATTCGCGCCGGCCAACTATTTGACGGCGATTTGCCTGGTCGATGATTGGCAAAAAACGTTAGTCTCCGAAAAAGGCGCGTTGGCGTATGATTTTGGTCCCGGCCCGTACGCCAAGCCATTGACGGAAATTTCCGTTGGCATCAAGGAAAAACCATTGGCAGTGACGCGCCAACATTTGCGCGATCCGCGCATTCCAATAGTCACCACTGAATATGGCGGCGCGATGCAACAGCAGGCGTTCGCGCTGATTCCGGAAAAGTTGCCTTTGCAGACGCCCAGCGTGATCAATGAAAAAGTGCAGCGCCTCGGCGGACTCAACGGTTGTATCGGCTGGGCGGCGCCCACCGGAAAAGTTGATCCGGCGTTGCGCAATGTTGCATGGGGAACCAATCGCCCGATCAAATATCGCGTCAAAGTTTTGCCGGGCAGCAAAAAGCGCGTGGCGCTGGGAATTTGCGAATCATACAAGCCGCGGCCGGGAACGCGAATCATCGAGTTGCACGTCGAGGGCGCCACGCCGTTGACCGTCGATCCGATGGCCTCCGGCGAAAAAAATCATCCGTATGTTTTCCTGTTCGATGGCAAAGATGTGGACGGCGACGGCCAGCTTGCCATCGAAGCGCATGCCTCGCCGCAGAGCCCTGATCCGAATGTCATTTTGAATGCGTTCTGGGTTTTTCCGGAAAATACTTCCGTCACTTCGGAAGAAGTTCTCCGCGGCGAAGCTTCGGCGCGGGCGGAAGTGTATTTTGACTGCGGCACGGAGCTGGAAGCAGCGGCGCCGTTCCCGCGTCTTGACGGCATCATGGCAACCTTTGCAGATTCAACCGTCACGCCGATCATCACTATTCGCTCGCCGCGAGTCTTGGCATTTGATTCGGCCGCCGGCATTTTGCGCACCAATAATTTGCCGTATGTGCTTTCTCGCCCGCGCCCGCTTGCTTGCAAAAACGTCGGAGAGCAATGGCAGCTTGAATTGCCGCCGGGAACGAAACACGTAGAGCTAATCGTGATTCACGGCAACCAGAAGCGGGCGACGATTCACACTGCTCCGAATTTGCCGCAACAAATACAACGCGCGAAAGAGTATTGGCAAAACGCCGCGCCGATTCCGCGCAACAAAATTTCTGTGCCGGATAGCGGCATTCAATTTTTGCTCGATGCCAATCTGCGCAACATGTATCAAGTCCGTGAGAACCTCGCCGGCCATATACAATTTCATCCCGGCCCGACAGTTTATCGCGGTTTGTGGCTGGCGGATGTCATTCTGACCGGTATTCCGGTTGCCATGTTGGGCGACACCTCCAGTATGCGGCAATTTTTGGAAAATGGCCGGCAGTATCAATTGCCGAATGGACAGCTTCGTGTGATGTATCCGACCGTTTCGCTGATTGAAACGTCCACGTTCATTTATTCTCTATGCTGGTTCGCGCAAAGCACCAACAATAAAGCCTGGTTGCAAAAACACTGGCCGGCCGTGACACGGGGAATGGAATGGATACGAAAAATGCGTGAGCAAACACTGGCCGATCCCGGAGCGACGTTTTATGGTTTGATGCCACCCGGTTTTGTCGATGGCGGTATTTCCACGCCGACGGCGGATTACGGCAGTTTGTGGTGGGCAATGATCGGCTTGGAAAAAGGCATCGAGGCGGCGCACTGGCTCGGTCAGCGCGAACTCGCGGCGGCATGGCAGAAAGTTTTTGACGCGTTCCTGGATTCATTTAACCGCACCGCTCGCCGGGATTTGCGCCAAGATCGTCATGGCAATATTTTTTTGCCCATCAGCGTGGCGGATACGTCCACGCTGATGCCGCAAAAAGGGCAGTATGCCTTTTTGTTGCCGCTGCGATATGCAAAATTTTTTCAGCAACACAACGCTTTGCTTGATTCGATCGTGGTGGGAAATATGGCCATGTTGGAGGCGACGACCAAACAAGGACTGATCACCAGTAGCGGTTGGTTGAACAACGGCGTGTGGCCGTGGCTCGGCGGCATTCACGGGATCGCGCAAGAGTTGTATGGCCAGCACGACCGTGCGCATGATTTGCTGTATGCTTATGCCAATCATGCCGCGCCGGCCGGCACTTGGGTTGAAGAACAACAAATGAAGGACGTGGGCACAGCGACAACCGGTGATGTTTCCAACGCGGAAGCGAGTGCGATTTTTATTCATTTCGTGCGCATTTTGCTGGTGCGCGAAAGATTGAATGATCTTGAATTGCTCGCTGGCGTTCCTCACCACTGGTTGGTTCCCAAAGCCCAAATTGCTGTGAACGAAGTTTGGACTGATTTTGGCCCGGTAACGTTACGCTTGACCATCTCGCCGGATGGCAAATCAGCCGCATTTTTCGTCTCGCCCATTGACGGCAGAGGCAGCAAAGGCCAGCCGATCGTTTTTCTCGCGGGTTTGAAAAAATTGGGCTTTGTTGCCGCCAATGGCGAGGCTTTACCGGATAAATTATCCGGCGTGTGGGGAAAACCAATCCAGATCGATTTTAAAAGGATAAACCAAGATGATTTCCACTGAGCTGCAGCAAGCCATTCTCGCACGCATTAAAAAAGTTGCAATTTTTGACACGTTGCAAATGGAAGTCGTTGCATTCGCTGACGGCTATTGCGAAATCAGCGTCCCGCGCCACCCCAATTATGATGGCGTCTACGATTCTTTTCACGGCGGCATTTTGATGACGATTGCCGACTCCGTCGCGTGTTTTGCCATTTTTACCAAAACCGGGCCGGAACAATTGATGACGACGACGGATATGAACATTCGTTTTCTCGCGCCGTGTTTGAGCGCCGTGCGCGCCAAAGCGCAAGTGATCAAATTCGGAAAAATGCTATGCCCGGTGTCTGTCGATCTTTATGATGAGGCAAACAAGCATATCGCGGTGGCGCAAGTCACCTATATGCTTTTACAGAAAATGCCGAGTCGTTAAGGCAAAAATAATTTTTAGAACGGAGAAAAAATGCTTGCACGATCGCGTGTAAATCGCAGCAGCGGCCCCAGGATATTTTTATGGCTGCTCGTCGTTTGGTCCTGCCCAATTGAAATTTTTCCCCAGGCGCCAGCCGTTGATTTCCGCTTCACGCCCAAAAATTATTTGACGGCGATTTGTTTACCGGATGATTGGCAGAAAACGCTGGTGACCGAAACGGGGGCGTTGGCTTACGATCTCGGGCCGGGGCCGTATGCGCGGCCGCTCACCGAAGTCACGCTCGGCCTCAAAAGCAAAGACTTAAAAATAACCCGCCATTATTTCGCCGATCCGCGCCTGCCTATTGCGACCGCAGAATATTCTGCTGATGGCGTGACGATGAAAACTGCGGCATTCGCTCTGGTTGAGGAGAAGCAAGCGCCGACGCGCAACCTCTTTCTTGATGGAAAAGTGCAACGCGTAGGCGGACTCAATGGTTGCATCGGCTGGGCGGCGCCGGCGGGAACTGTCGATCCGGCTTTTCGCAATGTCGCGTGGGGCGCCAACCGCGCCATTCGCTACCGCGTGAAAGTTGCGCCGGGCAGCCGCAAACAGGTGGCGCTGGGCGTCATTGAGCCGTACAAACCCAAGCCGAAGCTGCGCGATCTGGAATTGCGCGTTGAAGGCGCTGCGCTGCAGCGTGTCGATCCGCTGCAGGACGGTAAAAACAATCAGCCATATGTTTACCTTTTTAATGGTGAAGATCAGGATCGTGATGGTTGGCTGGCAATCGAATCGCATGCGCCGCTCGACGGGCCGGACCCGAATACGACGCTCAGCGTGTTTTGGGTCTTTTCCGAAAACATGAAACTTTCTCCCGAAGCGATCATCCGGGGAGAAATGTCGGCGCAAGCCGAAGTATATTGGGATTGTGGCAGCGAAACCGAATTGCAATCACAATCGCCGCGATTTGATGGGCTACATGCCGAATTGGCCGGAAATGATTTCACGCCGGTGATTCGCATTAAATCGCGCCGCCATTTTGTTTTTGATAGCACCACGGGAATTTTGCTGACGGAGGGGCGGCCTTTCGTGATCGCTTCGCCCAAGCCGATTTCTGCAACACCGCAAGGGAGTGAATGGATTCTCGAATTGCCCGGCGGCACGCGCGAGATTTCGCTCGTCGTGCAATCCGGCCGGCCGCGCGAAGCGCAACGGCAAAACGTTCCGAACTTACGCGCTGAAATGGAGAAAGCGCGGGCGTTCTGGTTGAAGCGCGCTCATATTCCCCAAGGGAAAATCGTCATTCCGGACCGCGGCATGCAATACGTGCTTGACGCCAACATCCGCAATCTTTATCAAATTCATGAAGTGGTGGATGGCGTGCCGCAATTTCAGCCGGGGCCATCGGTGTATCGTGGACTGTGGATTCATGATAATGATTGGCACATTTCGGCTGCGCTGTTTTTGGGTGACACGGCCAACGCACGCCGCGCGATCGAAGGTTTGTGGCGTTATCAAAGCGCAGACGGGCAGGTGAAAGTGATGGAGCCGTATCCGATGAATCGCGAGACAGCTTGCTTGACGTATATCATGTGCCGTTATGCGCGTTTGACGGGCGACAAAAAGTGGCTCGAGCGGAATTGGCAACGCATTACGAGCGGACTCGAATGGTTGCGCCAATTGCGCGAGCAAACGCTTACCGATCCCACTTCGATTGGTTATGGACTTTTCCCGCCCGGTTTTTCGGATGGCGGCCTCGGGGGCATCAATTGGGAATATGGCAGCGTTTATTGGACCTTGATCGGCTTACGCACCGGCGCCGAGGCGGCAGGGTGGCTCGGCAAGATTGATGACGCGGCAAAATGGAATCAGCTTTATGCCGAAGTGCTGAATTCTTTTCAACGCGCGGCGCGGCGTGATTTGCGGCAGGATCGCGGCGGCAATTGGTATTTGCCGATGAAAGTCGCTGACACCTCGCGCGCGATACCGCCGCAGCAAGCGAATTGGGGCCTGCTCGATGCGCAAGGTCTCGGCAACCTTTTTGATACGCGCGATTCACTCGTGGTGGGAACGCTGAACATGTTGCAATGGGAAAAGCGCGAAGGCCTGGCCATCAACACCGGCTGGTTGAAAGACGGTATTTGGGTTTTCTTCGGCACGTTGCAAGCCATCGCGCATGTTTATCAACGCGATTATCCGGAAGCCCAGGCGTTGTTGTACGCCATCGCGAATCATGCTTCGCCGCTCGGCACGTGGGTGGAAGAACAGTTGCCGCAAGATGTTGGCGTGAGAAATACCGGTGACCAATCGAATGCCACGGCGAGTTCCTTGTTCATTAAATTAGTCCGGCGCTTGCTGGTGCTTGAACGCGCCAACACACTGGAGTTGCTCGCGGGCGTGCCGGCGTCATGGTACCAGCCCGGCGCAAAAATTGAGCTCAACGAGGTTCCGACTTTATTTGGCCGGCTCACTTTTCGTTTGCATATTTCACCCGATGGCAAAGTGTGCCGCATTCATTTGCGCCCCGTTGGAAAATCCGTTGACGCGGGTGGACCGATGCTTTTTCTCGAGTCGCTAAAACGCGCCGGCTACCGGGTGTCTGCCACCGCCCCCGTACCGTTGGCTTGGAATCGAGAGGTGCAGCTCACTTTTGAAAAGATGAATTGAAAAAAATTTTTTTAGAAATTTGCGTCGACTCCGTGGAATCCGCCATCGCCGCCCAGATCGGCGGGGCGGATCGCGTCGAGTTGTGCGCCAATCTCAATGAGGACGGCACGACGCCGAGCGCGGGCATGATCGCGCTGGCGCGCCAATCTTTGCAAATCGGCTTGCACGTGATGATTCGCCCCCGCGGTGG
This sequence comes from bacterium, assembly GCA_022072515.1. GTDB lineage: Bacteria > Zhuqueibacterota > Zhuqueibacteria > Zhuqueibacterales > Zhuqueibacteraceae > Zhuqueibacter. The sequence goes on along the minus strand of JAJVHT010000006.1, from coordinate 12,783 downwards.
TGATTTTTTTTATTCTGATTTTGAATTTACGATCATGCAAAAAGATATCGCAGTTGCCAAAGAACTTGGTGTTGACGGCGTGGTTTTCGGCATCCTTAAAACTGATCGTACCCTTGACGTAGCGCGGACACGCCGGCTGGTCGAGCTGGCGCGTCCGCTTGCCGTGACGTTTCATCGCGCCTTTGATGTTGTCGCTGATCCACAGCGGGCGCTGGCGGAACTGATCGGCTTACGCATCGATCGCCTACTGACTTCGGGGCAAGCCCAAACGGCGCTGCAGGGTTTGCCCGCCATCACGCGCCTCGTGCAGCAAGCCGCCGGCCGGCTTCAGATCATGCCGGCGAGCGGAATCAACCCGCAGAATATTCGGCAAATCATTTACGGGAGCGGCATCTCCGACATTCATGTTGGCTCAGCTGTGACGATAATCAAAAACACTATCCCCGCGGAACTTTTTTCATCTATACGCAGAAGCGTTGATCCCCCCAAAGTGCAGGAATTGCTAAAAGTCCTGTCGCAATCCAGAGAGACCTCGCCTTAAACTCCACCCGTGCAGCCGGTGCGTAAAAATTTCGCGTGCAGAAATTTCTCGCAAAGCGGAATCATTGAAATCGGGCCCCAAAATTTTTGTGCGAGTTCGCATCTAAAAAACATCATTTTCCAGAAGAGTGGCAAGCGCCGTATTGAACGGGCATGCTTTGGGGCATTGGTTATTCTTCATTTGCGAAATTTGTTGTATGTATTTGACCTGGTTTGCACGTACAGTATAGAGGTAGGTTCATAACGTCTATCCCGGGCATATAAACCTATTAGCATTATTGGCTTGGTGGAAGGTTGGCATTGGCATTGCCGTAATTGTATTCAAAGATGGCTCGGAACGAGATGGCGGTCGGAGTGATGATTTCCAAAATATATGTTAAAATTTTAAAACAAAGTCGGTGATTTTTGCTTCTCACAAAAGCAAATACCGATTTTCCTTATATAACTCAAAGAGCATCGAGGCTGGCGTGGGGTTGATTAAACATCAGGCAAATTGGAGTGAAACCCTTTTTATTTTCTACACGGTTTTGGACTCTGGCGCCAAAGCGGATGCAACTTGAAAAAGTTGTTTCGTTCTTCATGGCCCACCCTCCTAAAGAGAAAGGGGGAGAAAACGCCTCCATCACCGAATCCGACCTGCAAGCCGCTCTCAATAAAGTTCTCCACCAGAGTCTGCAGCCGGTGGCGATGGGGCTCGGCGTGCTGTATTTTATCCTGGCGTTATGTCATGTGCTGATGATGCCCAAGCTCATCGCCCTCCCGATGAGCCTGACGGCTTTGGGAACTGGTATGGCACTCTTGTCGTTGCGCTGGGCGCTGCAGCGTTGGCCGCTTGATGATCATTGGGCGCACCCCATTGGCGCCGGCATCGCCGGCATCATTTTGCTGAATTGCCTGCTTCATCTTTATTACGTTCCCGAGCCCCAGCAAACCACCAATCTCTTGCTCTTGATCATTGGCGCCGGCTTCATCATTCTCTCCACCAGTTGGTTGACGCTCATTATTTTAACGACGCTGCTGGGGTGGTCTATCTTTGTTTGGCTGGCGCCGTCCTCACCCAATTGGTTGCATTTTGGTTTTGCGCTTTATATGGCTACGGTGCTGTCGGTTCTGGTCCATACCGTGCGTGTCCGCAATTTAACCGGGCATGAAATACTTCGCCTTCATGACGAGCGGCGCACGGCCGAACTGGAAACGGCGCTGCGCGCGACCGAAGCGGCGCGGCGGGACGCGGAAGCGATCACGCAAGATCTGATGCAAAACGAAGCCCGGCTGCGTTTGCTGACGAATCAAATGCCGGCGGTGCTCTGGACAACCGACACCGAATTACGGGTCACCTCTTCACTCGGCATGGGATTGACGGCGCTCGGTTTGCAGCCGCAGGAGATTTTGGAAATGATGCGGCTCAAGTATTCCTCGGCAATGACGATGGAATTTTTGCCCAGCGCCGCCCATCGCCGCGCCTTGGCGGGCGAATCCGTCTCGTATGAAATAAATTGGAAAGGGCACGGCTTCGGTTGCCGGGTCGGGCCGCTTTATGACGTCAAAAAAAGTTTGATCGGCACGATCGGTATTGCGTTTGATATTTCCGGCCAGAAACAGGCCGAAGAGGAAGTTCGTCAACTCAATGTCAAATTGGAGCAGAGTGTGCAGATGCGCACGGCGGAGCTGCGTGCGAGTGAGGAACGCTATCGCATGTTGTATGAAGACAATCCCTCGATGTATTTCACGGTTGACGCCAGCGGCGAAGTTTTGTCCGTCAATCAATTCGGCGCGCAGCAATTGGGATACACGGTGAATGAGCTGGTGGGGCAATCGGTGCTCAAAGTTTTTTATGACGAAGACAAAGCCCACGCGGCAAGCCACTTGGAAAGGTGTTTGCAAAATCCCGGCAAAATTCATACTTGGGAGTTGCGCAAAGTCCGCCGGAATGGCAGCCTGTTGTGGGTACGGGAAACCGCGCGCGCTAACCGCGGCGCCAATGGCGAGTTTGTTGTGTTCATCGTTTGTGAAGACATGACCAGCCACAAACGTTTGGAGGAGGAAATCCGGCAATATACTGATCGCGCTGAGTTTGTCTGGCAACCGGGCGCCGATTTTTCATTCGGGAGCTGACATGAAACGACTATTCACATCTGCCATTTGGCCGCGGGTGATTTTGGTGCTCGCTCTCGTCTTTCTCGCCTGGAGCATCAAGTTGATCGTTTCGGTGAAACATCAGCAAGCCGAGTTCCGCCATGATGTGGGCCTGATTGACAAGTTAAGCGGAGTGGCACAGGCCGTCCGGGCTTTGGAAACGGGCCTCGTGGCAAGCGGGCCTGATAGCGTGTGGAAGTGGCGTACGCTTTATAATGATTATCGCACGCGCCGCGCCGAATTTGATCCGGGCGATCCGGTGATTCACGACTTACAATTGAATCTGATCCGGTTGGATTCGATCGTCATCCGTATCGATGGCCTCCGCGCCTATTTTCTGCAGGCCGCGAATGAACCGGTGTTGCAAAAAAATTGGGAAGCGGATTTTCGCCGTGAATTAAACGCCGCCACGACGGAGCTTCAGAACGCCATCCAAAAAGTCCGCTGGAATATAGAACCAATCGCCGTGGCCATGGCGGGAAATTGGAATGCTTTGTTTGTCCTCGTTTTGGTCGCCTGTGCTCTCGTGTTTGCCTTAGCGTTGGGGTTGGTGGCCTGGCAGCGTGAAATGGCCGCAACCCAACAAGCGGATGGCGTTTTGCACGAAAGTAATGAGCAAATCCGGCGGGCTTTCGCGCACGCGCCGATAGGCATGGCGCTGTCGGCGCCGGACGGCAACTTTTTGCAAGTGAATCAAGCTTTTTGCGAGCTGCTCGGCTATGCTGAAAGTGAATTGCTCCGGTGCAATCCCGCTGAGCTTGCGCATCCTGATGATCTGGCGGCGCAGCGCGATCTGACCGGACGTTTGCTGCGCAACGAAATCCCGCATTTTCAACTGGAAAAACGTTATCGCACCCGCCAGAATGCTGTTGTTTATACGCTGCTGCAGATGAGTCTCGTGCGCGAGGCCGGTGGCGCGCCGCGGCATTTCGTCGAGCAAGTTGTCGATATCTCCGAGCGTAAAAAAGAAGAAATTGCCCGCCGGCAAAGCGAAGCGCGTTTTCGGGAGTTGGTGGAAAATATCACCGAAGTGTTTTGGCTCACCGATCCCGCCAAAAACGAGATGTTGTACATCAGCCCTGTTTATGAAAAAGTGTGGGGACGCACCTGCCAAAGCTTGTATGAATCGCCGCGCCAGTGGTTCGACGCCATTCATCCCGAAGATCGCGAGCGTGTTTTAAAAGCCGCGTTGCACAAACAAATCATTGGGCGATACGACGAGATTTATCGCATTCAACGCCCCGACGGCGAAATCCGCTGGATACGCGATCGCGCGTTTCCGGTTCGGGATGAGCAAGGCTCGGTTTATCGTCTCGCCGGCATTGTCGCAGACGTGACCGCGCGCCAAAATACTGAGGCCGCGCTGCAAGAAAGCGAGCAGCGTTGGAACCTGGCGCTCGCAGTTAGTGGCGAAGGCGTCTGGGATTGGGAAGTGCCCACCAACAAAGTTTTTTATTCCAAGCGCTGGAAAGAGTTGCTCGGCTATCAAGAGCACGAGTTGGGAGACAGTTTGGATGAACTGTATTCGCGCCTGCATCCGCAGGATATGAATGCCACCATCGCCTTGTTGGAAAAGCATCTGCGCGGTGAGACGCCGGCCTACATTTCTGAACATCGCATGCGCTGCAAAAACGGCGCGTACAAATGGATTTTGGCGCACGGCCAAGTAGTGGCGCGAACCGCCGACGGCAAACCGTGGCGTATTGTCGGCACTCATGTGGATATTACGGCGCGCAAACAAGAGCAGGAAGCCGTGGCAAAACAAAACGCCCTCTTGCGGTCCATCGTTGACAGCATGGGAGAGGGCGTGATGATAGCGGACAGCAACGGCAAAATCTTGTTTTGCAATTCCGCGGCGGAACGCATGGTTGGCATGGGGGCGCCGGATTCTGGCGCCGGTGAAGGGGTTGAAAAAAGTAATCTTTACTTGCCGGATAAGATCACGCCGTTCCCGGATGAGCAAAACCCGATGCGGCGCGCCCTGCAAGGCGAGAGCACGCCGGCAGTGGAAATGTTCGTGCGCAATCACCAACGGCCGGACGGCCTGTGGTTGAGCGTTACCGGCACGCCGCTGCAAGATGAAAACGGGGCGCCGCTAGGCCGCGTCGTTTTTCGGGACGTCACAGCGCTAAAAGAGGCAGTCGCCATCTTGCCAAAGAATGGAGAACGCTTTCGCCGCCAAAGACGGCTGCGCCGTTCAGGTCAGTTCAGAATTTTCGCGCGGGCGCGCCGCCAATGGCACGCCGCTGCATTTGATCGGCCGGGCCATCAAGATTTCGGCACGCGGGCGCGCCGGGGCGGTATGCAACGCCGAGCTGGAACAGCGCGGGTGCGCGTGCAGGTAGAAATTGCCGGAGAGCGCAATGCGCTGCCGCCCGCTGATTGAGACGATGAACAGCGGCTGGGCAAGCGGCGGGCGCCAGCTTATGATGAAGTTTGGTTCATTGCTTCGATAGCGCGTCGCCCCTCGGCTTCATTGACCCGCCACAACATGAACGCGCCGGCAATAAAGAGAAGGGCAATGGCTTGAATACCGGCGCGCGGATTGCCGGTCATTCGCCCGACGCCGCTCATCAAGATCGGCCCGATAATCGCCGCAAATTTGCCGAGCATGTTGTAAAAGCCGTAAAACTCCGCCGCTTTATCTTGCGGAATAATGCGTGAATAGAACGAGCGGCTGAGCGCCTGAATGCAGCCTTGCACCATCGCAATCAAAAACGCCAGCAGATAAAACTGGCTGATCTGAAAACCGAAAATATGGTAAGGCTCCACTTGCAGATTGGCGCCTAAAAAAGTGACCAACACGTAAATCGCCAGGCCGAAGAGAATGATTTTTTTGGCGCCCCAGCGTTGCCCGAGATAGCCCAGCAGATACGCGAACGGAAAACCGATGAACTGCACCAACAGCAACGCGATGATTAAATCGTTGTCGGCGACGCCGATCGATTTGCCATAATCCACCGCCATGGTGATAATCGTATCGACGCCGTCGATGTAAAGCCAATAGGCGACGAGAAAGGCCAGCACAACTTTAAAACGGCGAATTTCCCGTAGGGTGTTGGCGAGCTGGCGAAAGCCGGCGCGAGCAGCTTGCAAAAAGGACAAACGTTTGCCGCCGCGCGGTTCGGGAACGTTCACGAACAACGGCACGGAAAACACGCCCCACCAAATGGCAACCGCAAGAAACGAATATTGCACCGCGGTCGCCGCGTCGGGCAAACCAAACCACGCTGGCTTTTGCGCCATCAGCACGTTGAGCAAAAAAAGCAAGCCGCCGCCGAGATAGCCCAGGGCGTAGCCGCGGCCGGAGGTGACATCGACCGTGCTCTCATCGCTGACGCTGACAAGGAGTGAATCATAAAACACCAGCGAGCCTAAAAAACCGATGTTGCTGATCACGTAGAAGAGCACGGCAAGCTGCCAGCGGCCTTCCGGAACGAGAAACAAGCCGGCGGTGGCGACAATGCCCAGCGCCGCGAAAAAAAACAGCGAGCGCTTTTTGGCCGCGCCGCGATCGGCAAAGGCGCCAATTATTGGCGCAATCAGCGCCACGATCAGACTGGCAGTGGAAACGGCAATGCCGAGCCGCAACGTGCTTTCCGTTACCTCAGCGCCTTTGCTCCAAAAGTTTTTAAAAAAAATGGGAAAAAATCCCGCCTGCACCGTCGTGGCGTAAGCGGAATTTGCCCAATCGTACAGCGCCCAACTCAACACACCTTTGTGTTTCGTCATTGCGGTTGGCCTTTGCTGCGAAGTTGGCCGGCGCCCGTGCCGGATCGCTCGTTGGTTCGTTGCTTAATTTTTTTAGATAAAAGCGGAATGATAAAAAATCGTCATTAACGCGAACAATATAACTAAGTATTTGCTGGAAGTCAACCGGAATAGATTTATTTAATCGAGGCCATGCCCTGACCGGTTACGATAAAATAATCTCGAGACAACGGGTCGTTGCTGAAGTGACCGGGCAAGTGACCGAAAGAAGTGGTACAGATTCTGCAATCCCTTGGTAACGTCTCTATACCTTATCAGTGGAGATTCTGTTTAGCAAGGAATACCTATGGCCATGTCAATATCTTTAACCGGCTGGTTGGGACGACTTTGGATGTCATTGCGCAATTTTTTCAGGCGTTTTCGGCGCCATCGCACCGATCAAGACGGCGCTGATGTTCGCTTTCAGCCGCGCGTCAAGATCGAAATCGAATCTCGGGGCGACAAAGAAGTCGTCGTTAATAATAATTGGCCTTTCACCGATGGATTGCCGGAGTATGCTCCGATCAATGAAATTTCTGTAACTTCCAAGACTTCCCACGAAGAAAACATCTTCCCGCTTTTGAATATACCGGAGGGCGCGAGCGACGCCAAAGACAAGGCCGAAAACACGTTAGAGTCGGCTGAAAAATTTTTGGAGATCATCATGTCATCAGCGCCGGATAAACCGGGCGCGGCAAATGGCGCCGCCAAGGAAAACCGTGTTGCGGCTGATGTGTCGGCGGACAATGCGGTTTTGCCGCCCAAGGCGAAGCGCGAAAC
>JAJVHT010000006.1:0-5477 GCA_022072515.1 bacterium | reverse complement strand
CGGCCAAACAAAATTCTGCGCCGCCTGCTGCATCACCGCATGACCCTGCCTCAGCGCCGCCAGACTTGCAGGGAACCATAACGAGCAAGCCGGCCAAGCCGCTCACCTCTTCAGCGAAACCTAAACGCAAAACTGTGGCCGCTTCTTCGACGCGCAAAGCCGCTCAATCCGCGCCGCCAACTTTTTCTGCGCCCGTCGAATCGGTGCAGCATTCGGTCAAAGCGCCGCGTCACGGCGAGAGCGCTTTACCCCTTTCACCGCACGCCACAGCCAACGCCCCCGCGCCTGTGACTTCTTCAGCGATGCCGCCCGCGCCGGTTTTGCCGCAGCTCGAATTCACGCCCATACCGGAAACGTTGCGCCTGCTCACCAGCCACACCCATGCCGATTTGGTTTTGTTTTCCGATCGCAACGGGATTCCGTTGGCTTATTCCAAGAGCCAGGCCGCGCCGCTGCCGCCGCGGGCGGAGGTTGAAATGATGGCCAAACTCGCTGCCGGACAAATCGCCGCCTCCCGCGAAATCTGCCGCATGATCGGCGAGGGAGATCGCGTTGATTTTATTTTTCATGAAGGTGAACGCCGCAATGTTTTTATCTACCAACTCAACACGGACTTTATCTTGACGGCGGTGGTTGACCTTGCCGTTGTGATCGGCCTGGTGCGTATTCATGCCGATGCCGCCGCGCACAAGCTGCGCGAGATTTTAAAAAAATTTTAAGACGCCCTTCTTTAAAAACTGATGCCCGGCCGGACGGGCATTTCCCGCTTTTGCCCACTCGTCCAATTTTTGATTTTCAAAACCTCGATTAAAAACAGTTGACAATCATGGTGTAATTTGTATATTCCATTTCTCGCTATCATTGGCTGCAAGCTGTTGTCGAGAAATTGTCAGATGGAAAACAATACACCACAACGCTTTTTACGCGTGTCAACGCCGGGACGTGTTTGTCTGTTCGGCGAGCATCAAGATTATTTGGACCTGCCGGTCATTCCCTGCGCCATCTCGCGGCGGATCACCATTGTTGGTGAGCGCCGGCCGGAGCCATGGGTTCATCTCGCGTTGCCGGATATACAGGCAAAGCTTTCTTTTTCTCTCGCCGCGGTCCTCCCTTATCAAGAAGAGCGCGATTACTTTCGCAGCGCCGTCAATGTTTTGCGCCGCGCCGGCTTTACTTTCTCAGCCGGAATCGATGGCGTCGTGCGCGGGGATATTCCGATCAATTCGGGAACCTCCAGCTCGACGGCGCTGGTGGTGAGCTGGGTGAATTTTTTGGCGCAGATGAGTGACCAGGCCCAACTCTTGCCGCCGGAAACCTGCGCCCGCTATGCGCACGCCGCGGAAGTGCTCGAATTTAATGAGCCGGGCGGCATGATGGATCACTATTCCACCGCTTGCGGGGGTGTCACGTTTTTGCGTTTTCATCCGGCCGTGCAGATTGAGCGGTTGCAACCGTCGCTGCAAACTTTTGTGCTTGGGGATTCACTGGAGCCGAAAGATACGAAGGGCATTTTGGCGCGGGTCAAAAACGGCGTGCTGGAAATTGTTCGCCGGCTGGTCGCGCGGGATCCGGCGTTCTCGCTGCATACCGTGGCCCTGGCGAATCTGGATCGCGATATGGGCGCTTTGAATGCGGAACAGCGCGCCCTGCTGCGGGGCGCCGTGCGCAATCGTGATATCACGCTGGAAGCGTTGGCGTTGTTGCAACAGCCGCGTTTTGATCACCGGCAATTGGGAGAATTGCTGAATGAGTGCCAAACCGTGCTGCGCGAGAATCTGAAAATTTCGACGCCCAAAATTGACCGCATGATCGAAGCGGCCTTGCGCGCCGGCGCTTATGGCGGCAAAATTAACGGCTCCGGCGGCGGCGGTTGTATGTTCGTTTACGCGCCGGAAAACCCGGAAGCCGTGGCGCGTGCGATTGAATCAGTTGGCGGCAAAGCCTACATCGTCGCCGTCGATATCGGCACACGAACGGAGCCGGCGGTATGACCCAATCGCCCGTCTATCGAAGTTTCACTCATGCCGAGCTTGAGCGCGAATACTCGCCGAGTTCATGTGTTGCGGATATCAATATCTTTCTGCAAGAATATGCCGAGCGCAGCCGCCTCGCCCGGCAAACTTGCGCCGTGCAGGCCGATTTGTCATATGGCGCCGGCCCGGAAGAAACGCTCGATTTTTTTCCGGCGGCATCAGCGAATGCGTCAGTTGAAGTTTTCATTCATGGCGGTTATTGGCAAGCCTTGAGCAAGAACGAAGCAAGTTTTGCTGCGCCGGATTTTGTGCGCGCCGGCGCCGCGTTTGTGGCGCTCAATTATGCGTTGGCGCCACAAGTGAACCTCGCGGAAATCGTGCGCCAATGCCGCGCCGCGCTCGCGTGGCTTTATCAAAACGCCGCGTCGCTCGGGTTTGACCGGGAACGCATTTTTGTTTCCGGCAGCTCGGCCGGCGCACATTTGGCCGCCATGGTCACGGCAACGAATTGGCAACATGATTACGGCCTGCCGAATGATTTAATCAAAGGCTGCGCGGCGGTCAGTGGCGTGTTTGATTTGGCGCCGATCCGTTTGACTTACGTCAATGCCCCCCTGCATCTCGATGCCGAGTCCGCGCGCCGGCACAGCCCGCTCTTTCTCCGGCCGTGTGTGGCGACGCCGTTGATCGTGTGTTGGGGAGAAAATGAAACTGCGGAATTCAAGCGACAAAGCCGGGAGTTTGCGGCCGCGTGGGGAAACGCCGGCAATCCGTGCGAAGTTTTTGAGTTGGCCGGCTATAATCATTTTGATGTGATCTGCAAACTCGGTGATCCGGCCACACGGCTCGGCCAAGCCGTGCGGCGCCAAATTGGAATTCAAGGCGAAATGATTTAAGCGATGCAACCGAACATTGTTATTCTCGCCGGCGGCATTTCTTCGCGCATGCGCCTGGCGCAAGCGCGTTCAGCGCCACTCGATCCGGCGCTGCGCCGCGACGCCGAAGAAAAAGCCAAAACCATGATCGGCGTCGGCAGCGACCGGCGGCCCTTTCTTGATTATCTGCTTTTAAATGTCGTGGCCGCCGGTTATCGGAACGTGGTCATTTTGATTGGAGAAAGAGATCATTCGATCCGCGACTACTACGAAGCGAGAAAAAACGCCCCACCATTTCAAAAATTGAACATAAAGTATGCGGTTCAACCTCTTCCCGCCGGGCGGCAAAAACCGCTCGGCACGGCTGATGCATTATGGCATGCCCTGCGGGCCACACCGGAGTGGCGCGGGCAATCGTTTACGGTGTGCAACAGCGATAATCTGTACTCCGCCGAAGCGTTGCTTTGGGCGCGCGAAAACAAACATCACAACGCGATGATCGACTATGATCGCGCCGCGTTGCAATTCGCGCCGGAACGAATTGCGGCTTTTGCCGTGATCAAAAAAAATGCCACCGGCTATTTGGTCGATATTATCGAAAAACCTTCGGTGGAGGAAATGGACAGCGTTGCTGAGGCGAATGGACGGGTGGGCGTGAGTATGAATATTTTCCGTTTGGCGTATGATCAAATCCTGCCGTGTCTCGAAGCCGTGCCGCTGCATCCGGTGCGTCAGGAAAAAGAATTGCCGGCGGCCGTCAAAATGCTGGTGCAACAAAACCCGCACGCCGTCTTCGCCATTCCCCGCGCGGAGCATGTGCCGGATTTAACCGTGCAGTCTGACATCTTGCTGGTTAAAGATTATGTGCAAAAAAACTTTCAGAATTTTCAAGCGTTTTTTCCCACGACTGAAGTCAAGAACAGCGATTTTTAATTCACTCGAGCAGTTCAATTACATAAGGAGAGAAGGTCATGTTGATTCGCGAAGCCGAGTTGTCATCGCTTTATGCGCAACAAAGTTACTATCGCTGGAAGATTCTGCTTTTTTATTTGTTGTGGGGCGCATTGGGCTATTTCGCCACGTTGACTTCATCTTGGCTATTGAGTTTGATCGCCTACATCGGCATCGGCTTTATCATGCTCGGGATTTTGACTTTTATGCACGACGCCGTGCACGGAATTCTGTTTCGCAACAAACGCGCCAACGAGCTGGTCGGAAACTTGATGATGTTGCCCTTTTGGGGCACCTTCATCACCTTTAAGGAAGACCATCTCAAACATCACCGCCACACCCGCACCCTCAAGGATCCGGATCGCATTTCGCCGGTGGAACGCACCTTCCTGAACTACGCGATTTTTTATCTCTATTTCTTTTTCGGCGGTTTCCTGTCGGTGATTCATTTTAATTTTATTTTTCCCTTCACGGATTTCGACAAAGAAAAGCTTAGAATTCATGCTATTAGTTCCATTCTATATGTGACGGTTTATGTTACCGCATTTTATCTTGCCAGTGTTTATCACTTCTGGTGGGTGTTGCTGGAAGTATGGTTACTGCCGTTAATTTTCTTCGGCATCTTCAATAGTTGGCGTTTTGTGCCGGAACACTATAATGCGGGTTGGAATACCGATCCGATTCTGGCCACCAGGACGATCTCGACCAACTGGTTCGTCCGCTTTTTTTGGAATAACATCAACTATCATATCGAGCATCATCTGTACCCGGCGGTGCCGTGGTATAATTTGCCCAAATTGCACGAAAAACTTTATCCCCTCTTCAAAGAAAAAGGGGCCATTATTGAAAAATCCTATTTTCGGGTTTGCTTGCGAGCGCTGCGACAAGGGCCGGAAGAGTTACAACATTAAGGAATAGCATTATGTCGGTAGAAATCAGCGTTTTTGACTTGTTCAAAATCGGCATCGGCCCCTCCAGCTCGCATACGGTCGGGCCGATGAAAGCCGCGCTCCGATTTGTTGAAACGCTGCACGCCAAGAATTTTTTACGCCAGACGGCAACGCTGCAAATCGAGCTTTTCGGCTCACTCGCCCTGACCGGAAAAGGGCACGGCACGGATCGTGCAATTCTCCTGGGTCTGGCTGGCGAGAAGCCGGAGTTGGTTGATCCTGACACCATCGCCAACCGGTTGGCCGCGATAAGAAGCGCAAAACGTTTGGTACTGCTCAATTTGCAGGTTATTCCATTTGAAGAAAAAAAGCATCTCATTTTTCATTACGATCAATCGCTGCCGGCGCATCCCAACGGCATGCGTTTTACCGCGGCGGATAATTCGCAGAAAACCTTGTGCCAGGAAGTTTATTATTCTGTCGGGGGTGGTTTCGTGGTCAACGACAAAGAAGCTCAGTTGCCGCCGCAGTTGCACGAAGACACGTCCATACCTTTTCCCTTTAATAGCGGCGATGATCTTTTGCAACTTGGGCGCGAACACGGTTTGGCGATTCATCAACTGGTCATGGAAAATGAAAAATGTTGGCGCCCCGAAACGGAAATTCGCGAGAAACTTTTTCAGATTTGGCAGGTGATGCAAGGTTGTGTGCAACGCGGTTTGCGCCAAGAAGGAATGTTGCCCGGCGTATTGAAAGTGAAACGCCGTGCGCCGGAACTGTATCGGGAG
>JAJVHT010000113.1:41013-60394 GCA_022072515.1 bacterium | reverse complement strand
ATGGGCAGCGGGACGAGCTGTTTGATGAAGCGCTGAAATTGGTTGTCCGCCATCAACAAGGCTCCATTTCACTGTTGCAGCGCCGGCTCAAAATTGGTTATTCGCGCGCCGCGCGATTGATCGATCAGCTTGAGGCGGCCGGCGTCGTCGGCGGTTTTGACGGCAGCAAGGCGCGTGAAGTTTTGATGGACGAGACACAATTGGAAGAAATGGGGTTGGAGAAGTGATAACTGTGTACGAGCCCGATCCAGCTAAATGGATTGATTGCAGAATCAGGAGATAAAATATGACTACTGAGGTCAGAGAAGAAAAACTCGTTGAGCAGCTTGTGACTTATACTTTGCTAAAGAATGATAAGGTCTATATCATTGAGAATGTACCGGCCCGAGTGAATCAAGAAACAGGTGAACAATTTTTTTCACCTTGGACTGTTGAACGGTTGCAACAGATTATCTTGAAGCAAAAACAACCGGTGCGTTTAATTCAAACGCCGGTCTTTGAGTTTGCCTAATCAAATTATCTTTAGCAACGCCGTTCATTTTCAGGACAAATAAGAAATGATAAGAAAAGTTTTATTAGCGACATTCTGCCTGTTTGGTTCGGTAGCTTTCACCCAGGAAAAAGCCGAAGATATCGTCGCCAAAATTCGCCAAACGTATGAGAAGCTGGAGTCGTTGAAAGGCGATTTCGAGCAACAATACACGTGGTCGCTGGCCGGTGAAACACAAACGCTCAACGGCACGTTGTATCTGAAAAAGGGCGATCGGTATCGCGTGGAAACGCCCAACCAAATGATTATTACCGACGGCAAAACGGTTTGGACGTACGCGCTGGACAAGAAGCAAGTCCTGGTTGATCGCCTGGAGAAATCGAAAGAGAATCCTTTGCCGCGGGACTTGATGCTCAAATACACGCGCGATTTCAAGCCGCGCCTGCTGCGCAGCGAAAAGATCGGCGCGGTCGATTGTTACGTCATCACCTTGACGCCGCGTGATGAAAATGCCTTTGTGCAATCAGTGACGGCGTGGATCGATAAAACCACCTGGCTGGCGCTGCGCATCGAACAGACTGACCTCAATGACAACAAAACCGTGTATTTATTCAAAAATGCGCAACGCAATGTGCCGCTGGCGGACGGTTTGTTTTCTCTAAAAATTCCTGCTGATGCGGAAGTTGTCGACATGCGCTGAGAGTTTGTTGTCACGCTCCAGCCTGCCCTCAAACGAGCATGATTGGGCCAACGCCCATCAATAGTATCGCCAAGGGGAACCCGGCGTATAGAAACCCGATTCGTTTCGCGCGGAGATAGGTGCAAACTTCGTGCGCGCTTTTGCCGGATGGTTCATGCCAAGTTGTGTTTCATGAATACCTGGATCGAACTTTTGCGGCTTTAAAGTGTAATAAATTGAAAGCCCAATTGCGCTGAGCGATGAATTAGAAGAAAAAATTTGTTGCGGCCAGATGGATATTTTCATTGACAAAGATCGTACCATTTCTTATATTCAAAATTGCGCTTATGAAAGAAGTCAAGGCAAAAGAAATTCGTCATCGGGTTCGTAAAGAGCCCATCAAACGCCAGGGATTACCGTTTAAAGCGGTCAACTATTGGTTGTTCGCTTTGGGGTTGAGTGTCATTCTCATGGGCTATATCGCCTTGGCGCAGCCGCCGGCGGAAGGTTTTACCTCACTCACGCTGGCGCCAATTCTTTTGGTGCTTGGTTATTGCGTCATCATTCCCGTCGCCATTCTTTACCAAAAGCGGAAGGCGCTGGAAGCCACCAACGGCAAAGAAAAGTAGCCGAAGCGCTGTGTGCCCCTCTTTAGGGGGCGATTAGCTCAGTTGGTTAGAGCACGTGCCTTACAAGCACGGGGTCAGTGGTTCAAGTCCACTATCGCCCACGTTATTTGAAACAAATCACAAAAGGCAAAAGTAAATTACACTATTATTAACGCCATGAGTTGGCGGTTTTCTTTTTGTCTTTTGCTTTCCAACCGGGGTCGTGGTGTAGCTTGGTTAACACGCTGGCCTGTCAAGCCGGAGATCGCGGGTTCAAGTCCCGTCGGCCCCGCCACAACTGCAAATGAAAGGCCTTTGAGAAAAGGCCTTTTTCATTTGCCTTGTTTCGGCGGCAACTGCCCCATCGCCACAGAATTTCTTGCCCGCAAAATTTCTCCTGGCCTAACCCCGTTCGAACCTCGACGCGTTTTGATTCCACTATTTCGCGGGCGACTCCCATTCGCCTCGCCGTTTATGACGTTTCGTGCCGTGAAGTTGCGCTGTTATTCTCCGGTGAAAAATTGTCCGGCGTTTACAGTGCGCTTTGGGATGGGCGTGATCGTCGCAATACTCTGCTGCCGAACGGCGTTTATTTCTACCGTTTGCAAGCCGGCGAGTTGATTCTGACGCGCAAGCTGGTGTTGCTGCGTTAAAAGACATTTTAGTCCTAATTTTTCAAGGCCGTGGCTGGCGCGAGGTCACGGCCTTTTTATTGTAATCCGTCAAAATCCCGCTTGCTTCTCACCACCAACTTGGTTAAATTCATTCCATATTTAAAATTCGACGCCAAAATTTTTACCCCGGAGGTAACGCATGCGAACGCCGCCAGATCAACCAGTGGCAACGACCGCGAAGACGACTTACGACTACAAAATCGGCCAGGTCATCGTCGCCTCGTCGGCGGGGACGATGATCGAATGGTATGACTTTTATCTGTACGGCACGCTGGCTGTCTTTTTCTCCACGCTGTTTTATCCGCAAGGCCATCCCACCGCGGCGTTTCTCGCCAGCCTCGCCACGTTTGGTGCGGGTTTCGCCGTGCGGCCATTCGGCGCGCTGGTGTTTGGCCGCGTTGGCGATCTGGTTGGACGCAAATATGCTTTTCTGGTCACCCTCACCATCATGGGCGGCGCCACTACTGCCGTTGGTTTGTTGCCGACTTACGAACAAATCGGCATCGCCGCGCCGATTATTCTCGTGCTGTTGCGGCTCTTGCAGGGCTTGGCGCTTGGCGGTGAATACGGCGGCGCGGCCACATATGTCGCAGAACATGCGCCCGATCATAAACGCGGCTATTACACGAGTTACATTCAAACCACGGCGACGCTCGGTTTTTTTCTTGCGCTCGCAGTGGTGTTGGCAACCAGAGTTTCGGTTGGCGATGCGGCGTTCAAACAATGGGGCTGGCGCGTGCCGTTTCTCGTCTCGGCGCTGCTGCTGGCGGTTTCTTTTTATATTCGTTTGAAGCTGCGCGAGTCGCCGCTGTTCAGCAAGCTCAAAGACGCCGGCAAAACCTCAAAAGCGCCGATCAAAGAAAGCTTGGGCAGCAAGCGCAACTGGAAACTTATTCTATTGGCGCTTTTCGGTGCCACCGCCGGACAAGCTGTGGTTTGGTATACCGGCCAATTTTATGCGCTCTATTTTTTGCAGCAAACACTCAAAATTGACTATGTGACGTCCTACCTCATCATCGCCGCGGCGCTGTTCCTCGGCACGCCGTTCTTCATTGTTTTCGGCAAACTCTCCGACACACTGGGCCGCAAAAAAATCATGATGGCCGGCTGCCTGCTCGCCGCGCTCACGTATGTTCCGATTTATATGGGCATGCACAAATTCGCCAATCCGTTGAATCCCATCATGCTCACCGTGTTCGTTCTCATTCAAGTCATCTACGTTACGATGGTCTACGGCCCGATTGCGGCATTTCTCGTCGAGTTGTTTCCGGCGAAGATTCGCTACACCTCGATGTCCCTGCCGTATCATCTCGGCAACGGCGAATTCGGCGGCTTCACGCCGCTCATCGCCTCCGCCATCGTCGCGGCCACCGGCAACATTTACGCCGGACTCGCGTATCCCATTGCCATCGCGCTGCTCACGTTTGTTGTCGGCTCGCTGTATTTGCCGGAAACGAATCACGTGCGCATCTGGGACGAGGTGGAAGAAAAATAAATTTTACACGGATTAAAATTTTTCTTCGTGCGGCACCGGGAACACCGTTGCTCGTGTCTAAACTGTTTTTCAAATTTAAAGAAGGAAAGCTGCATGGTTCGCAACTTGTGGATGGTTATCTTGTTTTTTGCATCGGCAGTATTCAGCCAAACTTCTTCCTGGCAAACTTTGAACAGCGTCCCCATTGTGACGCGCTATAACGACATTTATTTTGTGACCCCGGCGCGCGGCTGGATTGCCAATGGTTCTGGGCAAATCTATCGCACGCTGGACGGCGGCGTTTCCTGGGTGAAACAGTTTGAAAAAAGCACCGCGCATTTCCGCTCGATTGGTTTTGTGGATTCGCTCCACGGCTGGGCGGGCAATGTCGGCCCCGGTGAATTCGGCGCGACGGATACGAGCACGATTTATCAAACGGCGGACGGCGGCAAAACCTGGACGCCGGTGCAAAGTTTTAGCGGTCCGAAGCCGCGCGGTTTATGCGGCATGCACGTGGTGAATGATTCGGTGATCTGCGCCGTGGGGCGCGTGCGCGGCCCGGCATTTTTCGCGCGCACCACCAATCGCGGCAAAACCTGGACGTCGAAAGACATGAGTCAATATGCCGCCGGGTTGATCGACGTTTATTTTTTTCATCCCGATACCGGTGTGGCGGTGGGCCTCACAAAAGCGCCGAATGACAGCGCACACGGCGTCACGCTGCTCACGGTGGATGGCGGCCAAACCTGGGAACGGCGTTACGTCACCCGCCGCATCGGCGAATGGTGTTGGAAGGTTTCTTTTCCCTCACGCCAAGTGGGTTACGCCGCGTTACAGCGGGATAAAACCTCATCCATTAATTTTTTGAAGACAACAGACGGCGGAAAAACCTGGCAGGAGAAACTGTTTTCCAACAGTTATTATTTCGTGCAAGGCATCGGCTTCATTAATGAGAAAACCGGCTGGATTGGCGGCAGCAGCGCGGCTTCTTCGGGCTATCAAACCACGGACGGTGGCGAGACCTGGCAGCCGGCGGGATTTGGCTCGCGGCTCAATCGTTTTCGTTTTTTGAGCGATACGCTCGGTTACGCTGCCGGACAACGCGCTTACAAATACACGGTGCGAACGACGAGCGTCACCGAACGGACGGCGGCAGTTCCTGAAAGTTTTTCGCTGTCGCAAAATTTTCCCAATCCATTTTGGAGCGAAGCGACATCCCGCCTTGCGGGGAATCCGGGCACGGCAATAAAATTCACTTTACCGAAAGCAGCGCATGTGCGGATTACCGTCTTCGATCTCAATGGCCGGCAAATCGACGACATTCTGAATCAAACGCGTGAGGCCGGCACGCATACGGTGGTTTGGGACGCCGCCGATAAGGAAGGCCGGCTGCTGCGCGCTGGCGTTTATTTTTATAAACTCAGCACCGCTGATTTTACCGCCACGCGCAAGATGATTCTTTTGCGATAAAAAAATTTGAAACCGGACTCGCGCTGGCCGGCATCGTTTGCGGACTCGGCAGGCACAAGTCTTTCTGATTCGCCTTATTCTCAAGCAGGAGAGGAACCGAACATGAAAAAGCATTTCCCGTTTTTATCCAGCGCCATCATGGCGCTCGCCGTGTGGGGTGTGCTCATTACTTATAACACCGGTGCAACGCAAACCAAAGCACAAAAAATCGAAACTCTACTCGGCCAATATCACGAATATGGACTATTCAACGGCTCGGCGCTGGTGGCAGAGAATGGAAAAGTCATTTTCAAAAAAGGCTTTGGTCTGGCCAACATGGAGTGGGAGATTCCCAATACACCGGATACGAAATTTCGTCTGGGTTCCATCACCAAGCAATTCACCGCGATGCTCATCATGCAGTTGGTGGAAAAAGGCAAGTTGAAGCTGGACGGTAAAATTACCGACTATTTGCCGGACTATCCGAAAAGCACGGGCGACCAAGTAACGTTGCATCATTTACTCACGCACACCTCCGGAATTCCCGGGTATACCGAATTCCCGAACTTTTTTCGCGATGTGAGCCGCGATCCTTATGCGCCTGCCGCATTTGTCAAAACCTTTGCTGATTCGGCTTTGCTGTTTGCGCCGGGCGCTAAATTTACGTACAGCAACTCCGGTTATTTTCTGCTGGGTGTCATCATCGAAAAAGTGACGGGCAAACCCTACGAGCAGGTTTTGGCCGAAAACATTCTGGTTCCGTTGGGGATGAAAAGCACAGGATACGATCATTTCAACACCATCATCAAAAAGCGTGCGACGGGTTACCAAAAAAGTGCCGCTGGCTATGATAATGCGCCATATTTGGATATGTCCATTCCGTATGCGGCGGGATCGCTGTATTCAACCGTCGAAGATTTGTATCTGTGGGATCAAGCCTTGTACACGAACAAATTACTTTCGGAGCCATCCAAAACAATATTGTTCAAGCCTTATATTTCCGCCTTTGGCAGCAGCTATGCTTACGGCTGGGCGGTTGGAAAGGCGCCGATCGGGCGAACGCAAGACAGCGTGATGGTCATCGAGCACGGCGGCGGCATCAATGGATTCAACACGTTGATTTCTCGTCTCCCCAATGAAAAGCATTTGATCGTTTTGTTCAGCAATGCCGGCGGCGCGCCTTTGGGCGCCATGAGTCAAAGCCTCCGAGGTATTCTTTTCGACAAACCGTATGACTTGCCGAAGAAATCTCTTGCCGAAGCGGTTTTTGCCACGATCATGGAAAAAGGCATTGCGCCGGCGCTGGCCCAGTATCGCGAATTAAGAGAGAAACACGCCGATACCTATCAGCTCAACGAGGGCGAGATGAATGCCTGCGGTTATCAATTGCTGCAGATGAAAAAAGTCAAAGAAGCGATTGCGCTTTTTAAGTTGAATGTCGAGGCATTTCCACAATCTTTCAATGTCTATGACAGCCTGGGCGAAGCCTATATGGTCAACGGCGACAACGAACTGGCGATCGAGAATTATGAGAAGTCGGTTGAATTGAATCCACGGAACGTCTCGGGCAGCGAAGCGCTTCAAAAGCTCAAGGCTAAAACGAAATAACTCTTAAGATGAATTTCTATGAATTTCAGCAACCCCGCCAGCCATGCCAAGGAGAACGCCGCCGCGTATGTCAAATCATTGTTGGATTTGTTGGGAGACCGCGATCCGTTCGAAGAGCAATCGCAACAGTTTGCAAGGCTGCAAGCTGAGATTGCCGGAATCGACGAGGCCACATTGCGCCGGCCCGAAAAGCCGGGCAAGTGGTCAATTATGCAGGTGATTCAGCATCTCGCCGATACGGAGGTGGTTTATCGTTATCGTCTGCGGATGATTCTCGCGCATCCCATGCCTGAAATTCAAGGCTATGATCAGGATCTGTGGGCGACCAATCTCAATTATAATGAAATGGATTTGAATGAGGCGCTGGAAACGATCCGGGTGCTGCGCGCGGCCAATTTAAAAATGCTGTGCGGTTTGAATGAAACGCAACTGGAACGTTACGGTTTGCATAGCGAGCGCGGGCCAGAGAGTGTCCGCAGGATTTTACAGATGCTTGCCGGGCACGATATTCTGCATTTGAATCAGATTCGGAGAATCAAGAAGGCGCATGGAATTTGACAAGGAAGTCGGACTTGCGCAAAAAAGTTGATCGCTCAAAAACTGCGTCGGGCGCAAATCGGACTCACCCCATAGCGTTTTTAATCATCTATGCTCGAAATCAGCGCCGCCGAAGCACGCTTTGAAGCGTGGCGCCAACGCGCCGGCTTTTTTCTCACGCCCATTGTTTTTTTCTCTTTGTTAGTGTGGCCGATGCCGGGTCTCACCCCCGCGGCGCACAAGCTCGCGGCGGTTCTGGGGCTGGTGATGTGCTTGTGGATCACCGAAGCGTTGCCACTGGCCGTGACCGGCTTGCTGGGACCGACGCTCGTCATTCTGCTCGGCATCGCGCCGGCGGCCAAAGCGTTCGCGCCGTTTGCCGATCCGATCATGTTTTTGTTCATCGGCGCCTTTGTGCTGGCGCGGGCAATCAATCTGCACGGGCTGGATCACCGCTTTGCCTACGCCGTGCTTTCGCATCGTTGGGTGGGTGAAAGTCCGAGCCGCATTCTCTTTGCTTATGGCGCGGTGACGTGCCTCATTTCAATGTGGATTTCCAACACCGCCACCGTGGCGATGATGTTCCCGATTGGCCTGGCGATAATAAATGCGATGCGGCAGCTTCATCCCGAGGCGGTAACCGGCAAATACGCCAGCGCCATGATGCTGATGTGCGCTTTCGCCGGGTCGATTGGCGGACTGGCGACGCCGGTGGGCACGCCGACGAATTTGATCGGTTTGGGCTTTATTGAAAAACAACTTGGCCGCCAAATCAACTTTTTTGAGTGGATGCGTTTTGGTGTACCGGTGGTTATTGTTCTTTATTTCATCTTATTTTTATATTTGAATTTTCTATGTCCGGCCGGCGTCAAAAAATTGTCGGGAGTGCGCGCGCCACTCGTGGCGGAGCGAGCTAAACTCGGCAAACTCTCCATGGGCGGGCGCAATACGTTAATCGCATGGAGTGTGACGATCGCGCTCTGGTTGGCGCCGGGAATTTTAGCCATCCTTTATGGTGAAAACGCTCTCATTACAAAGAATTTTTCCAAATACATTCCCGAAAGCGTCGCCGCACTGCTGGGAACCTTTCTGCTCTTTTTGCTGCCGGTAAATTTTAAAAAGCGCGAATTCACCATCACGCTTAAAGCGGCGCTGGAAATCGACTGGGCGGTGCTGGCGCTTTACGGCGGCGGCATCGCGCTCGGCCAAATGGTTTTTGAAACCAAGCTCGCCGATGCGCTCGGCCAAAGTGTAGCGAGCTGGGTTCCGGCGGCGGGGTGGGGAATGGTCGCCGTTGCGGCGGTGATTGCCATCTTGGCTTCCGAACTCACTTCGAATGTCGCTTCGGTCAATATAATCACGCCGCTGGTGATCGCCATGGCCGGCGCCAATGCGCTGCAACCCGCGCTGGCCGCCAGCATGGCCGCCACGCTCGGATTCATGCTGCCGATCTCCACGCCGACCAACGCCATTGTTTACAGCTCCGGTTTCATTCCCTTGCCGCGCATGATGCGGTTTGGCATTTTGTTGGATGTTGTCGGCTTCATCGTGATCGTCATTGGAACCATGCTGTTGGTGCCAATGCGATAGAATAACTGCATGAATAAACTTGATCACAGGAGAATTTCAACATGCCCTTGACAATTTTATCCCGTCCCGACGCCACGGAATACGCGCCATACTATGGAAAATATATTTCGCTCATTCCGGCGGGCGATCTCATCAAAAGCATGAATGAGCAATTCGAGCGCACGGTCGCCACCCTGAGCCGCATCTCGGAGGCGCAATCGCTCACGCGTTACGAGCCGGGCAAATGGAGCATCAAAGAAGTGGCCGGGCATATGGTCGATACGGAGCGGATCATGAGTTACCGGGCGTTGCGCATTGCCCGCGGCGATGAAACCCCCTTGCCGGGTTTCGAGCAGGAGGACTATGTACGTAACACCAATTTTGACGCGCGGCCTTTTGCGGAGATTGTGCTGGAGTTGCAAGCGGTGCGACAGGCGACGCTGGCGCTTTTCCGCAGTTTTGAAGAAGCCGCCTTGCGCCGGCGCGGCACCGCAAGCAATTTTGCGGTTTCCGTGCTCGCGCTGACCCATATCGTTGCAGGCCACGAGAGACATCATATGAATGTGCTGCAGACAAAATATCTGCCGCTGCTGAAAGCCTAAAAGTTCGAGTTTGAAGTCTTGTGAGTCCAGCAAAATAATTCTGGAGTTATCCATGCAGCGAATACTCTTCACGACTGTGTTGCTTGCCGTCTTCATCAGTGCCTTCGTTTATTTTGAACCCCCAGATAGTTCCATCATTCAAGAAAAAAATATTCGCGCCCACATGGCGTTTCTCGCGAGCGATGCCTTGCAAGGCCGCGGCAGCGGCACCGTATATGAGCTGATCGCCGCGCAGTACATTGCCTCCCAGTTGCAGCAATTCGGCATCGAGCCGGCTGGCGACACGGAAGCCGATGGCAAGAAATCCTTTTTACAAACCATCGCTTTGCCGAAGCGCACTTTTGCCGAAGCGCCGCGCCTGCGATTTTCGGTGAACAACCAAATCACAGAATGGGTGCACGGCAAAGAAATTGTCTTAATGCAAGCCACAGCGGCTGACAATAGCGGGCCGTTACAAAAACTCGTGGGCAACGGCCCGGTCAAAGCCGGCGCCATGGTGCTTTTGAATGCAGCGGATCATCTTAGCGGGAAAGGATTCGACGAAACGCTGGCTTGGATCGCCGGGCAAAAACCGGCGGCGGTTCTCGTGCCGGTGCTTCCCGAATGGCAGAAATTTTGGGCCAGCCTGGCGACGCGATTGCCGCAACTGCCTTTGGATACGGAGCATTCCCGCAGCTCACCCAGCGTCATTTTTTTGAGTGACACCGCCGTGAAGCAATTGCAGCAAGTTGCCGAAGGCACACGCATTCAGTTCAACGGCAAGGCCGGCACGACAGAAATCGAGCATACGTGGAATGTTGTCGGCGTTTTACCAGGCAGCGATCCCCAATTATCGCAAGAGACCATTATGCTTTCGGCGCATCTCGATCATCTGGGCGTGGCGCGTTCGGCGTCCGGCGATAGCATTTTTAACGGCGCGGATGACGACGCTTCCGGCGTCGTCGCTGTGTTGGAATTGGCGCGAGTTTTGGCAGCCGGGTCCAAACCCCAACGCACCGTTTACTTCGCACTTTTTGGCAGTGAAGAACGCGGTGGTCAGGGCTCGCAGCATTTTATCAAAAACCCGCCGGTTCCACTCAAGCAAATGATTGCTGATTTGCAGTTCGAAATGATCGGACGGCCGGATCCGAAGATTGCGGCGAATACGCTGTGGCTCACCGGGTTCGAGCGTTCGAATTTAGGGCCCGAACTAGCGAAACACGGTGCGCGGTTGGTGGCCGATCCGCATCCGGAAGAGAATTTTTTCCAACGTTCGGATAACTACGCGCTGGCTAAAAATGGCGTCGTTGCCCACACTGTTTCCAGCTATGGACTGCATGAGGAATACCATCAACCCAATGATGACATTGCCTACATTGATTTTTCACACATGGCTCAAGCCATCAATTCCATGATTCAACCGGTGCAATGGCTGGCCAATTCTAACTTCACGCCGGCATGGCTAGCAGGTCAGAAACCTTAGAAACATGCCTGAAGACGGTGAGTTTTTTCTTGATTTTACTTTGAATTTTTGGTATGATGGAATTGGCCTTGAGAGTTATAGAAAAATTGTAACTATTTAGTACCGCCCGGGCGCGTCAAAATAAAATTGGCAAGATTGAACGAATCTCATCAAATGGGCGCCGAGCGGTGCAATAGCTGAAGTGTTACGAAATATCTTATAAGGATTGTTTTGTCATGCGCGAAACCATTAAAACCTCCAATGCGCCGGCGGCGATCGGGCCGTACAGCCAGGCGATCAAAGCGGCTGCCGGCAAAATGATTTTTACCGCCGGCCAAATCCCGCTGGATCCGGCCACGGGACGTTTGATCGAAGGCGACATTTCAATGCAAACACGCCGGGTATTGGAAAATGTCAAAGCCATCCTCGCCGCGTCCGGTGCGACGTTGGCAAATGTGGTGAAAACCACCGTCTTTATGATCGATCTTGGCGAGTTCGCCGCGATGAATGAAGTGTATGGCGAATTTTTTCCGGCGAACCCGCCGGCGCGCAGCACCGTCGAAGTGAAAGCGTTGCCGCGCGGCGCACGTGTGGAAATTGAGACGATGGCGATGTTGGAATAAAATCATGCGCTGGTCTCATTTCTGCGCCGTCACTTTTTTTTTCCTGGTATTTGCCTCGACTTCATACAGCAACGCGCAAACGGTTGGTGCGCCAACGCGCAAGGATTCCAGCGCGATTCGTGTTCAGCCGAAAAAAGCGAGCCCGCGCAGCGTGATGTTGCGGTCTTTGCTGGTGCCGGGGTGGGGACAATATTACAATCGCCAATACCTCAAGGCGGCGATAGCGTTTGGCGCGGAAGTCGGATTGGTGACGACGGCGATCTATTGGAATAGCAAAGCCAAAGGCGCCAGCGATCGTGAGACGAAACTTTTTTATCAAAATAATCGCAACACCGCCAATTGGTTTCTGCTCGGGACGGTTTTGTTCAGCATGTTGGATGCCTATGTCGATGCGAGCTTGGCGGACTTCGATGAAAGCCCGGATTTGTCGTTGACGCCGCCGGCCGTGCGTTCGACCGGCGTCAAGCTAACCGTCAAAATTGGCCTTTGAATTTTGCGAAAGATTTAATACTTTGATCAAGCTGTTTTGGTTGCTGCTCATTGCCGGTTTATTTTTTCACCCTCAAGACGTTTTGAGCCAAAATGACAAATCGGCAACATCAGATTCCAGTATTCTTGTGCAACGCTGGCTGCCGCGCGATGCGTGGCTGGCAAAAGATAAATTTGACCACCTGATGGTAAGCGCGGGCTTGGTGGCGTCGCAGTTTTATCTGTTGCATCAAGAATTTGCCTGGAAGACTGCAAAGAGCCGGCAATTCGCGGTGGGCAGCACCTTGGCGATCGGCATCGCCAAGGAAATTTATGATCACGCCAGCCGCCGCGGCACCCCGAGCTGGAAAGATCTGTTGGCCGATGTGGTGGGGATCGGCGTGGCGTTTGTTTTAGTTACGAAATAGGTTTGAGAATTTTTGTGTTCGCTATGCACGCTTCGTTGTCGCAATCTGAGGAATCCTCACCGCCGGAAGGCGCCATCATCTCATCCGTTTCCTCCCCGCCGACCGCAGCATTGTTGGCGGCCTCAACTTCAGAGCCGGTTGACAAGCCGCGCAGCAACTGCGCCATCGTCGGCGTTTATGCGCATCCGCAAGCCGCGCAGTTGGTTTATTCTTCGTTATATGCTTTGCAGCATCGTGGTCAGGAAAGTTCGGGCATTGTCACCAGCGACGGCCGCAATCTCCATCGCCATGTCGGCATGGGCTTGGTGACGAATGTTTTTTCCGATGCGACGATTTTCGATAGGTTGCCGGGCCGTTTGGCCATCGGCCACAATCGTTATTCGACAACGGGCTCAACCGTTCTGCACAATGCGCAGCCGTTCGTCGTAAGCACCAAGCACGGGCTCATGGCCGTTTCGCATAACGGCAATTTCATCAACTCGCGCCGCTTGCGAAAAAAATTGGAAGACGAAGGTTCGATTTTTCAAACGACGAGCGACACCGAAGTCATTTTGCATTTGATGGCGAAGTCGCCGGCGGCAGATATCGTTGGCCGTATCAAGGATGCCTTTCGCCAACTCCAGGGCGCGTATTCACTCGTGATTATGACGCGCAACAAGTTGATTGCGCTGCGTGACCCGCGCGGCTGGCGGCCATTGAATATCGGCAAAAAAAATGACGCATGGCTCATCGCTTCGGAAACCTGCGCGTTCGACCTGCTGGAAGCGGAATATGTTCGCGAAGTCGAAGCGGGCGAAATCGTGGTGATTGACCAAAACGGCATGCGCTCGGATTTTCTCGACGAGCAGGCCGAACGGGCCGCGTGCATTTTTGAGTTTGTTTATTTTTCCCGGCCGGACAGTAAAATTTTTGATGAGAATGTCGATCGGGCGCGCCGCCGGCTTGGCAAGAATCTGGCCAACGAGCACCCTGCGCAGGCCGACATGGTGATTTCGGTGCCGGATTCTTCCAACACCGCCGGACTCGGTTATGCGCGAATCTCCGGCATTAAATTTGAAATCGGCTTGATTCGCAATCATTATATTGGCCGCACGTTCATTCATCCCGACCAAGCCGGCCGCGATGCCAACGTGCGCATCAAATTCAATCCGGTCAAAGGTGTGCTCGAGGGCCGGCGCTTGGTGTTGGTGGAGGATTCCATCGTGCGCGGCACCACGTTGAAGCATCTCGTCCGCATGTTGCGCAAAGCCGGCGCCAAAGAAGTGCACGTGCGCGTCAGCTCGCCGCCCATCGTGGCGCCGTGTTATTATGGCATGGATTTTCCAACGAAAGATGAATTGATCGCCAACAACAAAAGCATTGCTGAAATCAAAGCCTATCTTGAAGTCGATAGCCTTGAATATCTCTCGCTGGAAGGTTTGCTCAAATCGGTGCCGCACGAGAAAGGCGGTTATTGCACCGCGTGTTTCACCGGGCGTTATCCGCTGCCGCCGGACGAAGTGATGCACAAGCTGGAACCCGGCTCGAAAAATGGGTAAGTTGATAGCACCGCCGTTATCGCAAATGCAGAACAGCAGGCCCGGGCGTTTCGTAGATATTGGTCATTTGCTCAATGTCATTCCGCTGGACGCCGTCTTCCGGAATGGCAGGTTAATTAAAATGTAATTTTGACTTTTCCTCGCGCAGTGACGCCGAGGCTCGCTCATCCCGCAGGAGGCGGGATAATGGACGCATCATGAACAGGATCGTTAAACTCTGCGATTATATTTTTGTTTTACGGCCAACGCTTTTTTTTCCGGTGTGGACGGTTTACGCCGCGGGATATTTGTCCTTTCACAAATTCTCGCAGGGGGGCATAGAGGGCGCCGCCCCAGGGCTCGAGGCAACGGCGTTGAGCATGCTCGGCATTCTGACGCTGCTGATGGGCAGCGGTTACATCTTGAATCAGCTTTGTGATATTGAGACGGACCGGCGCAATCAAAAGCTCTTTCTCATCGCGGATCATCATCTCTCGCCGGTGGCGGCTTGGACGGAGATGATCGGGCTGGGCGCGTTCGCGCTGGCCGCCAGTTTTTTTTATGGAAAGATTATCGGCGTCCTGCTGGTGGCGATTTTTTTGCTCACCGGAATCTTTTATAATGTGGCGCCCTTTGCGTGGAAAGGGCGGCCCTGGCTCGGCCTGTTTTCGAATGCGCTCGGTGCCTTACTGATTTTCATGGCCGGCTGGTGGTCGCAAAAAATCGAGTGGCAGTTGGCAATGCAACATGCCCTGCCATACATGTTCGCCGTGGCGGCGGTTTATCTTTATACCACCCTGCTCGATCTCGATGGTGACGCCGATACCGCGAAAATGACTTTCGGTGTGCGTTACGGTTTCGCCGTCACCGCGATTGTTGGTTGCGTTCTGGAAATCGGTGCCCTGGTGGCAGCCGGATGGCTGCAAGATTGGATCATTTTTTATCCGGCCTTGATCGCCGCGCCGTTTTTTCTCTATGCCGCCCTCAAGCAGCGCCTCCCGGATGTGGCGCGCGCCATCAAATTTCCCATTGTTTTTTTGGCGCTGGCGGTCTGTCTAAAAATCTGGCAGTATTTTGTTTTGCTCGGCGCAGTGTTTTATTTTTCGCGGTGGTATTATCGCAAGCGTTTTGGCTTGAATTATCCAAACTTGGCGGCAAAATAATTTATAACGTTTGCCGGTTAGCTTGTTAGCTGGTTGCCGGTTAACGGCTCAACCGGAAACGGGCAAACAGAACTTGGCGGAGTCGGCATGATTGGCGTCATCAACGATAAATGCGATTTTTGCGGAACGTGTGTGGCGGTTTGTCCGTTTGACGCCATTGATCTTTACGAAGCACGCATTGCGATTAATCAACGTTGCACCGATTGCATGCTCTGCGTGTGGATTTGTCCGGTCGAGACCCTGGCGCTTATTGATGAACAAGGCAAAATGACACCGCGCGCCGCGGCTGAATTCACCGCATAATTCGACGCCATGAAAGCGCACGCGCTCACAACTCCCCTCGATCTCATTGCGTTGGACGCCGATGACACGCTTTGGCATAATGAGCATCTTTATCTCGCCACCCACGACAAGTTCAAACAACTCCTGCGCCAATATCAGCCCGAGGCGTGGATTGAGCCGCGGCTTAATGCCATCGAGATTCGCAATCTGCAACACTTCGGCTATGGCATCAAAGGCTTCACGCTGTCGATGATCGAAACCGCGATTGAGCTTTCTGAAGGCCGCGTGAGCGGCGCAGAAATTCAAACCATCATTGAGTTCGGCAGAGAAATGTTGCGCGCGCCGATTGAATTGCTTGCGGGCGCGGCCGAAACCGTGGCCCAACTTGCCGCCTCTCACAAGTTGATGCTCATTACCAAAGGCGATCTGCTCGACCAGGAATCGAAAATCGCCCGCTCCGGTTTGGGAGATTATTTCAGTCTGATCGAAGTCGTCAGCGAGAAAGATATCGACACGTACAAGCGCCTCATCACCAAACACGGCATTCCGCCCGAACGTTTTCTCATGGTCGGCAATTCGCTGAAATCGGATATTCTGCCGGTTCTCGCTCTCGGCGGCCAGGCGGTTTATATTCCCTATCGCACGACGTGGTCTCATGAACGCGTCGCTGAGGAAGATTTGGATTCGACACAGTACATCACGATATCGGATATCGGCCAACTACCGGCGATATTGGAAAATTAAAATTTGTCCGTTTAGCACGATTTATTCTGAAATACATGCAATCTGATTACGACGTGATCGTCGTCGGCGCCGGCCCGGGCGGCTCGTGGGCGGCGAAAACCGCGGCGGAAAAAGGCGCGCAAGTTTTGTTGCTCGAAAAAGACCGCGAAGTCGGTGTGCCGGTGCGCTGCGGGGAAGCGATTGGCACGGCGAGTTTGCGCGCCGTGTGTGAGCCGGAGCCGCTGCCGCGCGGAATCGCCAATGGGATTTCCGGCGCGGTATTGGTTGCGCCGAACGGCCGGGAAGTGGTGCTGGATTGGGGGCAGGAAGTCGGCGCTATTCTGGATCGCAAAGTTTTTGATTACGAGCTTTCGCTTATGGCCGCCGCCCAGGGCGTCGAAATTCGCACCAAGGCTTACGTGTATGATGTCATTCGCAACGGCGCCAACGGCAACGGTTCAATCAGCGGCGTGCGCGTGCAGCATCTCGGAAAAAATTATGACGTGCGCGCGAAAATCGTGATTGGCGCGGACGGCATCGAGTCGCGCGTCGGGCGCTTTGCGGGCCTGCGGACTTTCACCAAGTTGAAGGACATGGAAAGCTGCATGCAGGTGACGCTCGCCAACGTCACCAACATTGATCGCCGTTACATTTATTTGCTCTTTGGGCGTGAAGTGGCGCCGGGCGGGTATTTGTGGATTTTTCCGAAAAGTGAAACTGTCGCCAACGTCGGCATCGGCATTTCGGGCGAATATGCGCGCCATAAATCGGCGCAGCGTTATTTGCAGGAATTTATCGACCGCCGTTTTCCCAAGGCGGCGGCGGTTTATACCGTTGTCGGCGGCGTCACCTGCGCGCCGACTTTGGAGAAAATCGTTGCCGATGGCGTGATGCTCGTCGGCGATGCGGCGCATCAAATCAATCCCATGTCCGGCGGCGGTATTGTCACCGCCATGCTCGCAGGGAAAATTGCCGGTCGTGTCGCCGCCGCCGCGATTGCCCGGGACGATTTTTCCAGCCAGAGCCTGGAACCGTATGCGCAAGAGTGGCACGCCGCGCAGGGCAAAAATCACGAGCGGCTGTATAAAATCAAACAAGCCGTTTATAAATTCACCGATGACGAGCTGAACCGCACGGCGGAAGCGGTGCTCGCCAAAAAGCCAGAAGAGCGCACGTTGATCAACGTCTTTAAAGCCGCGCTGATTCGGCATCCCAGTTTAATATTTGACGTCTTGAAAGTGTTCATGAGCTAATGCCAACCTCTCACACGCTGGCCCCGTCGCCGGATGCGTCGCGCCCCAACGCCGGTTGGTGGACGATTTCTAATTTTTTGAGCTTTACCCGTGTGTTGTTGCTTGCCCCGATTTTATTTTTCCTGCATAAAAATACGCCGGCCGGTAATTTTCTCGCCTTTGGTTTCATGGTGCTGGGCGTGGCGACGGATTGGTTCGACGGCTACTTCGCGCGGCGTTTTCATCAACAGTCTGACTTCGGGCGCATTATGGATCCGTTGAGCGACAAAATTTGTGTCGGCGGCATTGCCCTCTATCTGGCGTTGTATCGCGACTTTCCTAAGTGGTTTTTAATATTGATTCTGGCGCGTGATTTTACTATCTTATTACTTGGCTTGTTCATGACGGTGCGTGTTAAAGTGCCGGAGTCCAACTGGCCCGGCAAAGTCGCCGTCACCGCGATGGCGATCGTATTGATCGTGTTCGCGTTCGATATCAAGCCGGTGAAATGGCCGTTTTTTTGGATTATGGTGGTTTTATTTTTTGTTTCAGTGACGTCCTATTTGCCGCGAGTTAAGGATTTTTTAAAGCAGAATGATAGAAATTAATGGCTTCATTTTTTGAAAAATTAAAATCCGGGTTGCGTAAAACCAAACAGGGTTTGGTGGATGGCGTCGTTTATGCCGTCACCGGCAAAGCGCGCTTGGATGAGACGACGATTGAAGATTTGGAAACGGCGCTCATCGCGGCAGATTTGGGATATGATTTAACCGCGGATCTGATTGCGCGGCTGCGCGAGCGCATTGGATTGCGTGAGGCCGGCTCGTCGCAAGCGGTGGTGGCGTGCATGAAAGAATTTTTGCAAGAGCGCTTGATGGCGTTTCCGGCCAATGGCCGCCGTGATTTTTTCTCACCGGCGCAGCGGCCGCATGTCATCATGGTGGTTGGCGTCAATGGCGTTGGCAAAACAACCACGATTGCAAAATTGGCCAAACGCTTTCGCGAGCACGAGCGCTCGGTGTTGGTTGCCGCCGCCGATACCTTTCGCGCCGCCGCTTCTGATCAGCTTGACATTTGGGCGCAGCGCGCCGGCGTTGATATTGTCCGCACCCAGCACGGCGCGGATCCAGCGGCGGTGGCGTTTGATGCCGTGCAGTCGGCGAAATCTAAAAGCACCGAAATTGTGATCGTCGACACGGCGGGCCGGTTGCACACCAAAAGCAATTTGATGGAAGAGATGAAAAAAATCTCCCGGGTGATGGGGCGCGTCGTTGCCGAGGCGCCGCACGAAGTGCTGCTGGTGATTGACGCCACCACCGGCCAAAACGGTTTGCGCCAGGCTGAAGTTTTCTCCCAAGCGGTGGGGGTCACCGGCCTCGTCATCACCAAGCTCGACGGCACCGCCAAAGGCGGCATCGTTTTTTCAATTCAAGAGAAATTGAAAATCCCCGTGCGCTTCATCGGTGTCGGCGAAGGCATCGATGATTTACAGCCGTTCGACCCGGCGGAGTTTGTCGAAGCGTTGTTTGCGTAAGTTGGATATGTTTTCTTTGATCAGCCCGAGAGGTTTGCTATGAAAGCCATTAAAATTGAAGTTAACGATAAACTTATGGAACAAGTCTGCCGTGCTTTATCAACTTCAACGGGATGCAAATTAGGAGATTAAACCATGGCGAAGCAGTTGATGCCAGTGGGGTGTTTCCCAAAAGCTTGGGCGCAGTGTTAAGCTTTGGCTGGAAGAACAGGCGCCGCAAGCGATCTTTGGGTTTACCTTACGCATAACACAAGATTTTGGAACGAAGTGCGCTAAGCGC
>JAJVHT010000113.1:31594-40913 GCA_022072515.1 bacterium | reverse complement strand
CCAGTGGGGTGTTTCCCAAAAGCTTGGGCGCAGTGTTAAGCTTTGGCTGGAAGAACAGGCGCCGCAAGCGATCTTTGGGTTTACCTTACGCATAACACAAGATTTTGGAACGAAGTGCGCTAAGCGCAAGCGGAATTTGTCAGATTAAAAACCGCAGTGGAAAAGTGACGCAATTACAAGTAAGCAAATTAAAATAATCAATCAAATTGAAAATCAATCTTATTACCCTCGGTTGTCCGAAGAATATTGTCGATTCCGAATTTATTAAAGGCGGACTCAAAACCTGCGGCGTCGAATTTGTCAACGAGGCAAAAGGCGCGGAAGCAGTTATCATCAACACCTGCGGCTTTATCGAATCCGCCAAAGAAGAGTCGATCGACACCATCCTGCAAGCGGTGCAGCTTAAAAAGCTTGGCAAAATTAAAAACGTGTACGTGACCGGTTGTCTCTCCGAACGTTACGGCACAGAATTGCGTCAGGAAATTCCGGAAGTGGATGGCTTTTATGGCAACCGCGACATGCACAAAATCGTGGCGGGTCTGGCGCAGCAGTTGCGATTAAAATATGAATTGGTCGGCGAGCACCCCGCCCGCGCGGGATTGACGCCGAAACATTATGCCTATTTGAAAATTTCCGAAGGCTGCGAGCATCCTTGCACGTTCTGCGCGATTCCGGGTATTCGCGGCAATTTCCGCAGCACGCCGATTCCCGATCTGGTCGCCCAAACGGAGCGTCTGGCCGCACATGACGTCAAAGAGCTGATTCTCGTCGCTCAAGACACCACGCAATACGGCCTCGATCTCAATGGTAAGCAACAACTGCCTGAACTATTGCGCGCGCTCTGCCGTGTTGACGGTATCGAATGGATTCGGCTGATGTACGCCTATCCGTACCATGTCCAAACCGCGATGCTTGAAGTGATCGCCGAGGAGCCGAAGATCGTCAAATATATTGATATGCCGATTCAACACATTTCCAGCCGCCTGTTGAAGCGCATGGCGCGCCGTGTTGATCGCGCCTTCACGGAAAATTTGCTCGCGCAGATGCGCGCGAGCATTCCGGAGCTGGCGTTGCGCACCTCCGTGATTGTCGGTTTCCCCGGAGAAACGGACGAAGATTTTCATGAGCTGCTGGATTTTGTTGCTGAAGGGAATTTCGAGCGGCTCGGGGTATTTACTTATTCGCCCGAAGAAAACACGCCGGCCTGGGGTTTGCCGAATCAGATTGCGGAGGAAATCAAGCGTGAACGTTACGATTTGCTGATGCAAACCCAGCAACAAGTTGCTGCCGAGTGGAGCGCAAAACAAGTTGGCCGCCGCTTGCCAGTTTTGATTGATGAATATGATGCCGCCGCGCAGGCATATCGTGGCCGCACCGCTTGGGATTGTCCCGAGATTGATCACAACGTTTTGTTGCGCGCTCTACCACCGGCAAAAAAATCGACTGCCGCGCTTGTCGGTGCGTTTTGTGAAGTCGAGGTTGTTGCCGCGCAGGATTATGATTTGATTGCTGTTCCAACGCGCCGCCCCCATTCTTATTCCTCGCCGGCTCCCGTTCAGGAGCGCGGCGGCATCAAGTATCTCCTTTATCAGGGCCAACCGGTCGAATCATGACGAAGTTGGACGAAAGGGATTTTGAACGCGAGGTTGAATCATGAAAACTCAGGCAAGATTCGTGAGAGCGTTAGGGCTGTGGGGCATTTTTGGCCTTTTGTTGTTGCTCAACAGCGCCCTGCTGGCGCAGGCGGAATTATCCGGCCCGCGCGAGGACAACGCCACTTTTTTCAATCTCGATCTCGCCAGCTTTCGCGGCGACAAGGCGAATGAGACGCGGCTCGACCTGTATCTCAAAATAATGTACGATGAACTGCAGTTCGTCAAAATGTCGGCTGATTCATTTCGCGCCGTTTATGAAACTTCCGCGGTCATTTTGGATCAGGATGATTTTCAAGTCAACGGCAAAATATGGCGCGATACGGTTTGGGTCAAAGACTTTGCAACGACCAACTCCCGCCAATTGTTTCACGCGACGAAAGTCGGGTTCAATTTGGCGCCGGGCAAGTACCGCGTCAATATCGGTGTGATGGACATGGACACGCGCCGCACAAGTTTTCGCAAAACCACCGTGGTGTTGCGCGATTTCGGTGAAAATAAATTATCCCTGAGCGATGTGCTGATCGCCGATGCGGTCGGCAAAGACAGCAGCGGCAATTTCATTCCATATCCGCAAGTCGCCGCTCCGCGCCGGGAAACCTCGCAGCTTCTTGCCTATTTTGAAATTTACGACCATGGCAAGGATAAAGACTATAAAACGTCGTATGTCTTGAAAAACCCCAAAGGCGAAAAAGTTTTTCAGAAAGAAGTGGTCGTGCGTCACACCGGCCAGATCACGCCGGTGATTGCGGAATTGCCGAATGCGAGTTTGGTGCATGGGGTTTATGTCATTCAGGTCACCGTCAAGGGGCGCGAACAGGTGGCGACGACGCAGCGCGAGATTACGCTGCATTGGGTCGGCATTCCGTCCAACGTTGCCGATCTTGATCAAGCCATTGCGCAAATGCGTTACATTGCCCGAAAAGACGGCGTCAAGAAAATTATGTCCGTGCCCCGGGAAAAACGGCGCGAAGCTTTTTTAAAATTTTGGCGCGACAATGATCCTACGCCCGGCACCGAAGCCAATGAGCTGATGGAAGAATATTATCGCCGGGTTAATTATGCCAACGCTAATTTCCGCGGTTTTCGGGAAGGCTGGAAAACGGATATGGGTATGGTGTACATTATTTTTGGCGCGCCCAACGAAATCGATCGCAATCCGTTCAATCGCTATGCCTCGTTCTACGAAGGCCGCACGGTTAAGGCTTCCGAAGCCTGGACTTATTACGAATTGAATCGTCAATTCTTTTTTGCCGATGAAACCGGTTATGGCGATTTTCGCATGGTTTATCCGTACAGCGTTGAAGAGTATTTGCGGTAGTGTTTCTTGAAAAGCGTTTGTTCAAAAGCACAATTTACTGAGAAAACAAAAAGTTTGTCTGTTCGCCGGCTAATGAAGTAACGAGCAAACCGGCAAAGTAGCCACCATTTTTTATGCCCAAGTTGTTGAAGCCGCCACGCCTGCGTCCCGGTGATTTGATCGGCGTCGTAGCGCCGGCGAGTCCAATGAAGCACGACAGACTTGAAAACGGCATTCACTATCTCGAACAGCTCGGCTATAAAGTCAAGCTCGGCAAATTCGTTTATCAAGAGCACGGCTATTTGGCCGGCCGCGATCAGGAACGCGCGGATGACCTCAATCGCATGTTTCGCGATCGCCGCGTGAAAGCGATTTTTTGCATTCGTGGCGGTTATGGAACGCCGCGGCTGTTGTCGCGGCTGGATTATCATGCGATTCGCACCCATCCGAAAATTTTCGTCGGGTACAGCGATATTACCGCCCTGCAATTTGCGATGCTGCGGCACGCCGGCTTAGTGACGTTTTCCGGACCGATGGTCGCGGCGGAAATGGGCAAAGGCATTGATCCGTTTACCGAGGAAAATTTTTGGCGCCTGTTGACCCATCCCGAACCGGCCGGCGAGTTGGTGCGGCCGGCTGGCGGTCGCTACGAGATGATTTCCTCCGGGCGCGCTGCCGGTCCGCTCATCGGCGGGTGTCTCTCGCTCATCACCAGTCTCGTCGGCTCACCGCATTTCCCCAGCATAAAAGGAAGTATTTTTTGCGTTGAAGAAATCGGCGAAGCGCCGTACCGCATTGATCGCATGTTGGCGCAATTGCGTGAAGCCGGTATTCTCCAACGTCTCGGTGGCTTCGTTGTAGGGCAGATGACGGATTGCGTGCCGACCGATGATGAACCTTCACAAACGTTGGAAGATTTGCTGCGTGATTTCATCAAACCGCTGAAGATTCCGGCGCTGGCCGGTTTGGATTACGGCCATGTGGATGTCAAATACACGTTGCCGCTCGGCGTGCGGGTGGAATTAAACGTGCGCCGCGATAAGCAACAGTTGCGTATTATGGAATCAGCCGTGAGCTGAGAAATTCGTGGCTGGTTGCTTGTAACCAGCTACCAGCGACCAGCTACCAGTCATGAACCTCCGTCTCGCCGTTTTTGCCAGTGGCCGCGGCTCGAATTTTCAGGCCATTTTGCAGGCGATTGCCGCGCAGCGCTTGCAAGCGCAAGTGATGGTGGTGCTTTCGAACCGCGCGGAGGCCGGCGTGTTGCAAATTGCCCAGGTCGCGCAAATTCCGGCGGTCGCGATCGAAGAAAAGCGGTTTACCGAGTTTGCAGACTACGCGCACGCTTTGTTGGCGCAATTGACCAAGCACGACGTTAATTTTATTGCGCTGGCCGGCTTCATGCGCAAAATTCCGATTGAAGTGGTGCGGCAATTTCGTCATCGCCTGGTGAATATTCACCCGGCCTTGTTGCCGAGTTTCGGCGGCAAAGGCATGTATGGCCATCGCGTGCATGAAGCTGTTTTGGAATACGGTTGCAAAGTTTCCGGCGCCACCGTGCATTTTGTCGACGAAGAGTATGATTCCGGACCGCCGATTTTGCAGCGCTGTGTGCCAGTGTTGAATGACGACACGCCGGAAACCCTCGCCGCGCGGGTGCTGGCAATCGAGCATCAGATTTATCCCGAAGCCCTGCAGCTTTTTGCAGAGAATCGGATTCGCGTCGAAGGGCGGAGGGTGAAGATTTTAGAAGGGAATTTTTAACGGCGGGTAGATTGAGCGTAACTGCCGAAAATTTTTTTATCTGTCCGCGCATAATCGAAAAATATTTAAGTCAATTGTTTTTGGAGATCCTGGCTTGTCCCCAATCCACCGCGCCCTGATCAGCGTGCATGACAAAACCGGCCTTCTTGAGTTGGCGAAATTTTTGGCGGCGCGGAAAATTGAAATCATCTCGACCGGCGGCACGGCGCGGTTTCTGAAAGAGCAAGGCCTCGCGGTAACGCCGATCGAGCAGATCACTGGCTTTCCGGAAATTCTCGATGGCCGCGTGAAAACGTTGCATCCGAAAATTTTTGGCGGCTTGCTGGCCCGGCGCGAATTGGCGATGCATCTCGAGCAAAGCCAGGCGTACGACATTCCGTTAATTGATCTGGTGATCGTGAATTTGTATCCGTTTCGTGAGGTCGTTGCGAAACCGGAGGTGACGCTTGCTGACGCCATTGAGAATATCGACATCGGCGGCGTGGCGCTGATTCGGGCTTCAGCCAAAAATTTTGTGCATGTCGGTGTGATCACCAGTCCGGCGCAATACGCTGACGTCATCGCCGCGATGGAAAAAAACAACGGTGAACTTTCTGAAACAACACGCCGAGAGCTGGCGGTGGCGGCTTTTGCGCACACCGCGCAATACGACGCGGCGATCAATGCGTATTTGCAGGGCGAAGCCACGCGGGGGCAATTGCCCTCATCGCTGGTGTTGGCGTTCGAAAAAATTCAAGATTTGCGCTACGGCGAAAATCCGCAGCAGCGCGCGGCGTTTTATCGCGACAACTGGAGCCGGGAAAAAGGCCTTGCCGGCGCCAGCCAATTGCAGGGCAAAGAGCTGTCATTCAACAACATTGCCGACGCCGATGCGGCGCTGGCCCTGGTTCGCGGGTTCCGCGCGCCTTGTGCAGTGATTGTAAAACATGCTAATCCCTGTGGCGTGGCCACCGGCGCAACACTCGCCGAGGCTTATGAAAAGGCCAAAGCGACGGATCCCGTTTCGGCCTTCGGCGGCATCATCAGCTTTAATCGCGAAGTGGATGGCAAGACGGCGAGCGCCGTGGCCGAGCTTTTTGCGGAAGTCATTCTCGCCCCCGGCTTTAGCGCCGAGGCGCAGCAGATTTTTGCGGCCAAGAAAAATTTGCGCTTGTTGGCGTTTGGGGATTTCCCCGAACCGGGGACGAGCCTCGAATTTAAAAAAGTCGCCGGCGGCGTGCTGGTTCAGGATCAAGACACGCGCATTGATGATGAAACGCTTTTTAAGGTGGTCACGCAACGCCAACCCACGGCTTCCGAGTGGGCGGCCTTGCGTTTCGGTTGGAAAGTCGTCCGGCACGTCAAATCCAACGCCATTGTTTATTGCGCCGCCGATCGCACAATGGGCATCGGCGCCGGGCAAATGAGCCGCGTCGATGCGTCGTTGTTGGCGATTGCGAAGGCGCAGCGCGCCGGCCTTTCAGTAAACAACACGGTTTTGGCGAGCGATGCGTTTTTTCCATTTCCCGACGGCGTTGAAGCCGCAGCGCAAGCCGGCGCCACTGCGGTGATTCAACCCGGCGGCTCGGTGCGCGATGGAGAGATTATCGCCGCCGCCGATCGTTACAATTTGGCAATGGTTTTCACCGGCATTCGGCATTTTCGACATTAGATTTATTCGTGCAAATATTTTATTAGCAAAAGTTGGCCGGCCAGCCAGTTGGCCGGTTGAACGGGCTAAACCGGTTAACTGGCAAACCGGCTAACAACTATAAGGTAATTTACGCATGGCTTTTGGTTTGCAGAATTTTTTGAGCAATGATATTGCAATGGACCTCGGCACGGCGAATACACTCGTCTATGTTCGCGGCAAAGGCATTCTCGTGAACGAGCCGAGCATCGTCGCGGTGCGCAAAGTCGATCAGGAGATTGTGGCGTATGGCGGCGAGGCCAAAGAGATGCAGGGCCGCACGCCCAACGAGATCATCACCGTGCGCCCGATGAAAGACGGCGTCATTTCCGATTTCGAGCTGGCGGAAGCGATGATCCGGCATTTCATTCGCCGCGTGCAAACCACGCGTTTGCTGCGGCCCCGCATGGCGATCAGCATTCCGAGCGGCATCACCGAGGTGGAGAAGCGGGCGGTGCGCGATTCTGCCGAGCACGCCGGCGCGCGCGAAGTCTATCTCATCGACGAGCCGATGGCCGCGGCTATTGGCGTCGGCCTGCCCATCGAACAGCCGGTCGGCAGCATGGTCATCGACATTGGCGGCGGCACCACGGAAATCGCGGTGATTTCGCTTTCCGGCATCGTCAATCACATGTCGATTCGCATTGCCGGGGACGAAATGAACGAAGCCATTGTGCAACATTTTAAACGCAATTACAACCTGCTCGTGGGCGAGAACTCTGCCGAGCATATTAAATGTACGATTGGTTCCGCAGCGCCATATAACGACAAAGCGACGATGAGTGTGCGGGGCCGCGATATTGTCGCCGGCATTCCGAAAACCGTTGAAATCGGCGCGATCGAAGTGCAGGAGGCGTTGGCCGAGGCCGTCAATGCCATCGTCGAAGCGACCAAACTTTGCCTCGAACGCACACCGCCCGAGTTGTCGGCGGATATTCTCGATCGGGGCATCGTGCTCTCCGGCGGCGGGGCGTTGTTGAAGGGACTGGATGAACGCTTGCGGCGCGAAACGAGCCTGCCCATCATTGTCGCGGAAGATCCGCTCACTTGCGTCGTGCGCGGCAGCGGCAAAGTGCTTGAAGATTTGAATCATTATCAAAAAGTGCTGTCGAAGGTCAAGCGTTACTAAAATATGCTGAATAAAGATCTGCTGGAACGGCCCAATCTGTTTTTCGTTTCCAAGCGTGAATATTTCACCCTCATCGCCGCGATTCTGGTGTCGCTGTATGCGTTGTTTAATAATGACCGGCCCCAGATCGACGCGATTCGCAGTTTTTTTCTTGGCTCTTATGCCGGGCTGCAGAAAAAATTCAGTTGGGTTCGCCAGTTTGCAGATTTGCAACGCGACAATACGGCGCTGCGCCAGCGCGCCACGCAAATGATGCTGGAAAACAGCCGGCTGCGCGAGGCCCTGTTGGAAAATTACCGGCTCCGGCAAATGCTGGATTATCGCGCCCGCGAAACGTGGGCATTTCGCGCCGGCCGGGTTATCACCAAACAACGCGATCAAACGCCGGTTTCCGTAACCATCGATCTGGGCAGCAAGGATGGGATACGGCCCAATATGCCGGTGGTGACACCGGAAGGTTTGGCCGGGAAAATTTTTAAAGTCTTCCCACAGATGAGCATCGTGCAGTTGATGCTCGACCGGAATTTTAACGTGAGCGCACGGCTGCAGGGCAATCGGGTGTATGGTATCGTCAGTTGGTCGGAGCGCAGCGGCTTGGAGCTCGCCTCCGTGCCGCGTACCTCGAAAGTCGAACTGAGTGATGTCGTCGTCACTTCCGATTCGAGCGCGTTGTTTCCGCCGGGGTTGCGCATCGGCCAGGTCAAAGAAATATCCGAAGAGAAGGCCTCGTTGTTCAAAGTCATCATTTTAGAACCGAGCGTCGATTTCTCCCGGCTGGAAGAAATTTTTGTGATTACCTCACTCTCGCCACGCCCGCAATAAATGGTTGTCGCCGCTATCTGGCGGCTGCATCACCAGGCACCAGCGATAAGCAACCAGTAATCTGCAACCAGTTTATGAATCTGCATGCGCATTTTTAAATACATACTCATGTTCGGGATACTCACGCTGCTGCAAACGACACTGATTCCCCTCTTGTCGGTGCAGGATATTTATCCCGATCTTTTGTTGATCGGAGTGATTATCACCGGCATTCGCCACGGTTCGACGCCGGCAATTTTGGCCGGCTGTTTGGTCGGTTTTGTGCAAGATGCCGCGGTGACGCAACTGTATGGCCTATCTTCACTGGCAAAAGCAGCTGCCGGTTTCGTGGCCGGATATTTTTCTCGGGAAAAAGTAAAATATAATTTTCTCGTCACGCTCGGGGTCGTCGCCGCGACCGCCTTGACGAACAGTATCATCTATCAAACGATTTATTATTTTAATTCGAATGCCGGCGCGGGTTGGGTAATCGTGCGCTACATTTTGCCCCACTTCGTTTATACCGTGGTGGTCGGCATTATCGTCAACGCCATTTGGCCGGGCGGGCTGTGGGGAAAATCGTAAAATATGGAACGCACGCTTTTTGCACCGCGTATTGCTCAATAACAAGTTTATCCGCGCAACACCGGATAATTTGCTTAACTGCCAAACCAGCCAATCGGCTAACGTGACGTCATGGAGTTGAATGACACCAACAAACGCTTGATTTATTCGGCGCTGCTTTGCCTCATTTTCTTTGTCCTGCTTATCCGTTTTGCCTATATTCAATTATATATGGGCGAAGAGTTTCTGGAAGCCTCGGAAGAAAATCGGGTCCGCGCCTTTGAAGTCGAGCCGCCGCGAGGTTTGATTATCGACCGTTATGGCGCGATTCTGGTGGACAATCGCCCGGCTTTTGCGCTTTATGCCACGCCGGTCGGGCTTAACAACAGCGATAGCGCTTATCATATTCTCGCCACGGCGCTCAGCACGACGCGCCAGGA
>JAJVHT010000113.1:0-31494 GCA_022072515.1 bacterium | reverse complement strand
GATTTCGACATCGAATTGTTTTCGCGTCCTGTCGGCCCTGGTTTGTTGAATCAATTGATGAATGATCCGGTTCATCCGTTTTACGATCGTATGGTCCAAAGTCTTTATCCGCCGGGCTCGACCTTCAAAATGATTACCGCCTTTGCCGGATTGGAAAGTGGTTTGATCGATCCGGAAGAACGGGTGTTTTGTCCCGGCTACTATCGTTTTGGCACGCGCGCGTTCGGGTGTTGGAAAAAAGGCGGACACGGTTCGGTCAATTTGCTGCAGGCTATCGAGCAATCGTGTGACGTGTATTTTTACCGGATGGGGCTGAAGGTCGGCCTGGAAAAATGGGCAGAATATGCGAAAAAATTTCAATTTGGCAAATTGACCGGCATTGATCTGATTGGCGAAAGCGCCGGGCTGGTGCCGGACGAAACTTATTTTGACGGACGCTATGGCAAGAACAAATGGAGCAAGGGTTTGATTTTAAATGTTGTTATTGGGCAGGGCGATGTGTTGACGACACCACTGCAAATGGCTTATTTCGCGATGAATATCGCCAATGAAGGCAACAGTTTTAAGCCGCATGTCAAGCGCGGCACGCAGGATCCTTTGACCGGGAACGAAGAATACGCGCAACCCGATTCCGTGCATATTCCGGGCATCCGGCCTGCAACATACGCGTTAATCAAGCGCGGCATGTATTTGGTGATCCATGGCGCGCATGCCACCGGCCGCGCCGCGCAAGTGCCGGGAATTAGCGCCGCCGGAAAAACCGGCACCGCACAAAACCCGCATGGAGAAGATCATGCCTGGTTCATCGGTTTTGCGCCATTTGAAGACCCGCAAATCGCCTGGTGTGTTTTCATCGAAAACGGCGGCGGCGGCGGGGCGAAAGCGGCGCCGATTGCCAAGGGTATCATTTCATTGCTGTTGAATGAAAACAAGCTCGTGCCGGGGACGAAGCATTTTGCGGACACCGGCACCACACGTTAACGGCATAAATTATTTGTAGACGCCACATATGTTCGAACGCTCGGAAGAAAAATTACGCGACCTGGACAAGAGCATCATCATTTGCATCTTCATTTTAGTCGGTTTCGGGTTAATGGCCATTTACAGCGCCACCACCGCGATGAACACGCCGGCGATCTTGAAAGACAATTTTGCCAAGCAGGTCATTTGGTTCACGATCGGCATCATGATCAGCTCGTTGATGGTGATGACCCCGATGAAATTTTTTCATAAATATGCCTATTGGTTTTATGGCATTGGCGTGTTGCTTCTCATCTTGGTGCTTTTGGTCGGCACCGGTAAAGGTTCCCATCGCTGGCTGGTTTTGGGGCCATTGCGGATACAGCCTTCTGAGATTGCCAAGATTGCGACGATTTTGACGCTGTCGCGCTTCGCCGCCAGCGACGGCGTCGACCTGCGACGCATCAAAGATGTGGCCATTATGTTTGCCATCGTCATCGTCCCGGCTTTGCTCATCATCAAAGAGCCTGACCTCGGCACTGCGATTGTGTTTTTCGCTCTGGCCATTCCGATGTTGTTTTGGGCCGGCCTGTCACCGGCCATTATTTTTGTTCTGCTCACGCCGGTGATTTCACTCGTCGCCTCGTTCAGCGAATATACTTTTTTTATTGCCATGGCGCTGGTGATTGGCGCGCTCTTTTGGCTGCGCGCGCGCCTCTGGATCATCATTGCGGTCTTTCTGGTTAATTTGACCGTCGGCGTGATCACCCCAAAAGTTTGGGAAGGCATGCATGATTATCAACGCGATCGC
The DNA here is from genome assembly GCA_022072515.1 of bacterium. Classification (GTDB taxonomy): domain Bacteria; phylum Zhuqueibacterota; class Zhuqueibacteria; order Zhuqueibacterales; family Zhuqueibacteraceae; genus Zhuqueibacter. Next base: position 29,723 of record JAJVHT010000113.1, on the reverse strand, counting down.
ATTTTGACGTTCGTTGGCGTGGAAGAAGATTTGAAAGGCTCGGGCTATCAGGTCAATCAAGCCAAAGTGGCAATTGGCTCCGGCGGCTTTTGGGGCAAAGGCTGGCTGCACGGCACCCAAACGCAATTGCGTTTTTTGCCGGAACAGCACACAGATTTTGTTTTTACCGTCGTCGGGGAAGAATTTGGCTTTTTCGGCGTCAGTCTCGTACTGGCGGTTTTTTTAACGTTGTTGCTGCGGTCGCTGTTGATTGCCGGCGCGGTCAAAAGCAAATTCACCGCATTGGTCGTTGTCGGTTGTGTCACCGCGCTTTCGGTGCATGTGATCGTCAACATTGGCATGTGCGTCGGCGTGATGCCGGTCACCGGCATTCCGTTGCCGTTTTTGAGCTACGGCGGCTCGGCGCTGTGGACGAACATGGCGATCAGCGGACTCATTTTAAACGCCGGCGTCAGGAAGTTTCAGTATTTATAAAAACCTGATTTTGCCTTCTAAAACCTTGACTTTCTTGGTGAACTTTCATACATTTTAATGTCTTGATTTTGCAAAATAAATGCTCGAAGCATAATGCGCATCGAAGCGGCGGTTAGTAAATTTTAAAGAAAAACGGGGTTGGGCTTATTGTATGTGCAAAATTAAGGTTGTGAATTTAATGAAGGCGTGGATTGTGAGTAGGATGCAAGCGTGTCGACACGGGGGATTGTTCTGCCGGATCATCGTCATCTGTTTTTTGGCGCAGGCCTTGGCCGCCTCGGCGCAAGTTCCAAAATTTGGAGTCGGGTTTCGCGCCGGACTGGCAAAATTGGACGGTGATGTTAAAATTTCCTCGTTGCGTCCGGAAATCAACGGGATTTTTTCTTTTCTGCTCAAACCGCATTTGCGTCTGGCCGGTGAAGCCGGTTTTGCCGATCTTGCCTTGGGCGCCAACCCGGACACCGCGGTTCTGCGCATGATTCCTCTCGCTTTGAATCTCACCTTGCGATTTTCTCCTTATAGCGATGTGACCCCGTTTGTGACCTTGGGGGGCGGCGGCGTCAGTTGGAAACACCTCGATAAACGCACGCATAAAACTATTGCCCGTGGTGGGCAGAAGACGAGTGAATTTGATTATTTTCTCCAAACTGCCGGAGGGCTTGAGGTTACCCTCTCACCACGCATGAGTTGGACGCTGGGCGCGACGTATCGCTACGGCCTCACCGACGACTTCGAGGCGCTGCCGCTGGGAGACAAAAATGACGCGGTGATTTCGGCATTCACCGGCTTGACGGTTCATCTCGGCAAAATTGCCGGCGATGCCGATCACGACGGCGTGATCGATCGTTATGATTTAAGCTCAAAAGTCGCTGAAGATCGTGATGGCTACCTCGACCATGATGGGGTGCCGGATAGACGCATGGGTGATGCGATTGCCGCGTATGTCAATTCAGCAGACAGCCTGGGCGGGGACAAGGCGCCCCCAGTCGTCATTCATACGCCGGTGTTACATGCAACGGCAGAAAAGCAGCTCCGCCTCGACGCTGAAATTTTTGAAAACCATCGCTTGCGCAAAGCCGCAATTATTTATCGTCCGGCAAATTCGCCGCGGTGGTTGGTTGAACCGTTGAATTTGGTGAAAGGCAATTCGTACACCGCGACGATTCCCGGGGCGGTGATCCAGCGCGTGGGATTGGAGTATTGTGTTGTCGCCGTCGATGAAGCGATCAGCGGCGTCGGCTACTCCGGTGTGCCGGATCGGCCGAATTTCGTGCGCGTGCATGGCAAGGAAACTGGTTGGCGCATCGCCGCGGGGCTGGCTGCCATTGCCGGATGGGGCGCCGCGACTTATCTGGTTTTCCACAAGTAGCATTAAATTCGGCGCCGCCGGCGAGTGGCGGGCCGGATCATGACAAATTAACCAACATTCCATTCTTTTAAAAGCAAGACCCTGACCAGGTAGATGACAGGAAGAGGGAGGTTGATATGATTCAAAAAAATTCACTGCAAGCGCCGCGATTTTTTTCCAGGAAGTTGTATGGATGCGGGGGGACACTGCTGCTGTGCCTCGCTTTGTTGACGGCATGTGGCGGCAGCAAACAAATGCAAGCGCCTGAGACCACAGAGGGTGAGGTGGACATCGATAAGTTGTTGAGCACACCCACCGATCAAGAAAAGCAAAACGCCGAAGATGCCGAAGTGCTGAAACTGTTGGGCATAACGCCCGAGCAAGCGCAGACAGAGACGCCGAAAACGGAGCCGGCCGTTCCGGAGTACAAACCGGAAGCGGCGGCGCCGGCCAAAACGGACTTGCAGAAAGAAGTGGACCGTTTGCAAAGTGAGCTCAATGCTAAAAATCAGCAAGTCACGGATTTGCGCAACAGCTTGATGGAGCGGGACGCGAGAATTCAGGAATTGCAGGGGCAGCAACAAATGCAAACGCCGCGCGCGGCGGCCGCACGCGGTATTGCCGGCGCCGATGGTTTCGTGCAACGTTATGCGGACGCGCGCAATCTTTATGAACAACATCGTTACGCCGAGTCGGCGGCGGCGTTTCAGGCGATACTCGCGGAAAATGACAAAAATAGTTATGCGGATAATTGCCAATATTGGATCGGCGAGTGTTATTATGGCATGGGCAAATATGCGCAGGCTATCGCCGAATTCGAAAAGGTGTTCACGTTTGCCAAGTCCAACAAAAGCGATGCGGCGCTGTTGAAGCTCGGACTTTGTTACCTGCAAATGGGCGATCGCCAGCAAGCCCGCAGCGAGTTTGAGCAACTGATCGCCAATTACCCGAGCAGCCCCTTTGTGGAAAAAGCGCGGAAGTATTTGACCCGCTTATAACGCCGCCGCGCCCAATTTAAGTGAAAATGATTGACGATGCCGGAATTACGCAAGGATCCGATTACTGAGCGCTGGGTGATAATCTCCAGCGAGCGCGGCAAACGCCCGTCGGACTGGACGCTGGAACCGAAATCGCGTGCTGGCGGCTTCTGTCCGTTTTGTCCGGGCAATGAAGACAAAACCCCGCCGGAAGTGCGCGCCATTCGCCCCGGCACCGATCAAAAAAATGTGCCGGGCTGGAAAATTCGCGTCGTGCCCAACAAATTTCCCGCGCTGCAAATCGAAGGCGAGTTGAACCGCCGCGGCGAAGGGCTGTATGATTTGATGAACGGCATCGGCGCACATGAAGTCATTATCGAAACGCCGAATCATCTCGCCGAGCTTTCCGATCTCGACGTCGAGCATATTTATGATACGCTGCTCATTTATCGGGAGCGCATTCTTGATCTTAAAAACGATACGCGGTTCAAATATATTTTGATTTTCAAAAATCATGGGGCCTCCGCCGGCGCCTCGCTGGAGCATTCGCACTCGCAACTGATCGCGACGCCGATCATTCCCAAACGCGTGCTCGAAGAATTGCAGGGGGTGAAAAAGCATTTTGAATTCAAGGAACGTTGCATTTATTGCGACATTTTGCATCAGGAAATGCAAATGACCAAGCGCCTGGTCGTTCACACCGAAGATTATGTGGCGATGGAGCCGTTTGCCCCGCGCTTCCCGTTTGAGACGTGGCTGCTTCCCGTCAAGCATTATTCGCATTTTGAGTCGATGGAACTGCGTGAATATTACGGCTTGGCCGTGGTGTTGAAAGAGACACTGTCGCGCATCAACCGCACGCTGGAAAACCCGCATTATAATTTCATCCTGCACACCTCGCCGGTTCAAGAAGCGCCGTTGATGGAATATCATTGGCACCTCGAAATCATTCCGAAGCTGACTAAAGTGGCCGGATTTGAGTGGGGCTCAGGATTCTACATCAATCCGACGCCTCCGGAAATGGCGGCGCAGCATCTCCGCGAAGCCCAAATTTAGTTATGAAAAATAAATTCAAGATTTTTTTTGTCTCTCCCGAAGTTGCCCCTTTTGCTAAAACGGGAGAATTGGCGGAGGTGGCTGCCGCGTTGCCCCAAGCGCTCAAAGAGCGGGGCCATGACGTGCGCATGATGATGCCCAACTATCGTTCGGTGAATGAGCGCAAATACACGCTGCGCGACGTCATTCGCCTCAAAGAATTTGACGTTCCCTTCGGCAGCCAGGTCCTGAAAGCAAACAGCAAATCCGCGTTTTTGCCCGACGCCAAAGTGCAAGTCTATTTGCTCAATTACAAATCGTATTTCGACCGCGACGGCTTGTACCAAAACTCGGCGGGCAACGATTATCACGACAATGCCGAACGCTTCAGTTTTTTTTGCCGCGGTTGTTTGGAAACGCTGAAGCTGTTGCAATGGCAGCCGGACATCATCCATTGCAACGATTGGCAAACGGCGTTGATTCCGTTTTATCTGCGAACGTTATACAAAGACGATCCTTTTTTTAAAGATGTTGCCGTGCTTTTAACGGTGCATGATATTTCCTATCAAGGCAGCTTTGACGCGGCGATTTTGCCCAAAGCCGGGTTGCCGGCGGACCAGTTCTATCCCGGCAGCCAGCTCGAATTTTTCGGCAAGGTGAATTTCCTGAAAGCCGGCTTGCTCGCCGCCGATACGATCAGCACCGTCAGCCAGGCTTACGCCGAAGAAATCCAAGGCACGGAATTCGGCAAAGGGTTGGAAGGAGTGCTGAAAGCGCGCAAGCAACATTTAGTGGGCATTCTCAACGGCGTGAATTATACGGAATGGAATCCCGAGAAGGATCGCTTCCTTTCCCAGCCCTACTCTGCCGCCAATCTCGATCCCAAAATTGAAAACAAGCGCGAGCTGCTTAAACAAGTTGCGCTCAATTTTGCTGCTGAAACCCCGGTGCTCGGCTTGCTTGGCCGTCTGGAAAGCGAGAAGGGAATCGATTTGCTCGAACCGGCGTTCGATGCGCTGATGGCGCTCGGTGTGCAAATGGTGGTGCTCGGCGTCGGCGAAGAAAAGTACCACAAAATGCTGGGCCGGTTCGCTAAAAAATATTCGCGCCAACTCGCCGTGCAGTTGCGTTTGGATAATCAACTGGCGCATTTGCTCCAGGCCGGCGCGGATATGCTGTTGTTGCCGGCGCGTTATGAGCCGGGTGGCCTCACCCAATTGCAGGCATTGCGCTATGGCACTATTCCACTGGCGCATGCGACCGGCGGTTTGGCGGAGACCGTGCAAAATTACGACGCCAAAACCGAAAACGGGACCGGGTTTGTTTTCAAAAAATTCGAGCCGGAGGAAATGGTCAAAACCGTCGAGCGCGCCGTCAAGTTATTTCAGGATAAAAAACGCTGGCTCAAACTGATGAAAAATGCCATGAAGCAGGATTATTCTTGGAAAGCTGCCGCAGAGAAGTATTCCAAACTGTATTCCCGTTTAGCGGCGCGGGGAAAGAAGTGAGCGGCAGCTCCGGTTTGGCCAAAATTGCAAACAGCAGTTGCGGCATTGCTCTTTCTGTACATCTGGAACTGATAAAAAATAATTTGCCTCGTTCGCCCCATCTTGCCCGATCTCAGCCAACTACGATGGAAACCGGATCGCATCCATCAATTTGATGGATCATTAACGAGTTTATAAATGGTTAAAACTCATCTGTCTCAAGCCCGAACAAGATGTTTCCGCGCTGTACAGAACAAAATGACCACGCCGGTTAGGTGGACGAAGTTTTGCCAGTAAGAAGTAAGTTTTTTGAATAAACTTTCCAATCGCCTGTTCCTGCAGCGGATTTAAGCTTTTGGCATAAGATTTGTCAGTTATAGGCGCGGCATTGTCTGCGGGCGCAGGCTTGAGCAAAAAAAGAAGAAAAACTGGAGTTATGGAAGGAATTCAGATTTCACTCAGTAAAGTCGGCGCGCGTCGCGACGTGGCGTTATTCCGGGTTAAAGGCTATCTTGACACCCAAACCTGCGCGGAGATGCTGCGGCAAATGACCGCGGTGTTGAAGCAAAACATTTTCCATATCATCGTTGACATGGGGCAGGTGAATTATGTCAGTTCCGCGGGGTGGGGCGTTTTTGTGGGTGAGATCAAGGGTATCCGTGAAAACGGCGGCGATCTCAAACTGGTGCAGATGATGCCGGAGGTGTATGACGTTTTCGAGATGTTGGAGTTTCATCGCATCCTCGAATGCTACGACAGCATCGAAGAAGCCATCGACGATTTTGATTTGTCGATCGGGTTGGACGTGACCAAAAGCGTTATGCAGGCGTTTCCAGCGCAAATGAATGGCGCTCCGGAAGTGGCTGTGACTCCCCCTCCTGTGAATCGGCCGCCGGTCATCCGCGATGGCGATGGCGCGCGCGTGAAATCCCGACCGGCTTTCACCAAACCCAGAATCAAAGAGCAATCTCTGCCGTTTACCGAAAAGCTCAAAGCGATCATTATCGGCAATCCGGCTTTGAGTATTTGGAAAATTCGCCAGGAATTAAATACGGAACGGTTCGGTTTTACCAAAGTCAGTGTGTGGAAAGTTTATCAAACCCTTCGCACGCTGAACCTCGCCACGCAAGAACAGCGCTACCGGTTCTATCGCTCCCGCTAAATCTGACGCTTACGGCGTTCAATCCGTCGATTTTTGATGGTAAGCGCATGGGCAGTTCATGTTGCGCCTTGTCTCGTCCAAAACTGGACACTGACTTGTCATGTGACAATTTCTTCCCAAAGCTCAGTGGCCGGATGAGAGAGTCAACTTATTGATTTTTTAGATTTAAATAAAGAGTGAAAAAGCTGGCACTGACTTTGCGCGAATTTGTGACATCTGCGGTATTGGATAATGATGTTCAGATTTAATTCCTCAGGGTTGAGTTAAATAAATTGAATAGGAAGCTCTTGTATGAAACTGCACGGCTGGCGTAGTTTTGTTGTACTGTTGACGATTTTTGGCCTTAATCTCTCGCTATTCGCCCCTCCGGTATTGGCACAAACCCGCTCCAATACTCCGAGCCGTACTTCTGCCGGTGTAGGTGATTTTGCACCGGGTGACGGCGTTCGCATCAAAGTTTGGCGCGATGTCAGCGTCACGGCGCAAGGCGATGTGAACAGCTTGGGGCTGAATGATGATTTTATCATCGACAACCGCGGCACGATTGTGCTGCCGATTATCGGTGAACTGCGGGCAACTGGGCATACGCGCCGAAGCCTCGCGCGCGCGATTGAAGACAGTTTGAGCATTCGTTCGTTGCGGGTGATGTGTTCACCGTTAATCCGCGTCACGTTGTTGGGCGCCGTGAACAAGCCCGGCTCATATTTGATCGAGCCCAAAGAATCATTGTGGGAACTCATCAACCAAGCGGGCGGCCCGGCGAATGACGCTGATTTCAAGAAAATTTACGTTGAACGCACGGGGCAGGTGGTGGTGGATAATCTGTTGCAAGCTTTTGAGCAGGCCTATTCGTTGGAGCAGCTCAACGTCCGCTCCGGTGATCAGGTTTACGTGCCGCGCATCTCGCGGTTCAATTTTCGGGCGGTCGTGGATTATGCCACGTTGACCGCCTCGTTTGTCGTGCTGTATTTTCAACTCAAAGATCGTAACACGCGATAAGCGCAACTCGGAAAGCCGTTTTGAACGCTGGTGCCGCAGGTTTAATGTGAAGATACTCTGCCGGCGGGCAGGCGGCAAATTATAATCGCAAGTAACGTGGTGTGAAATTATGGGTATTGACCCTTATTTACTCGAAGACAACGGCGTGCAGGAGGCAACGCCCAAGGTCGATATTTCACGCTATTGGAAGGCGCTGAAAAAACGCTGGTGGGTGGTCGTGATCACTGCCATCGTCGTCACTGTGCCGTGGGTGCTATACGTAAAGCAGGAGCAGCCGATTTACGAAGCCACGGCGACGATCCGTTTCACCAATTATGCCGGCAATTCGGAAACCATCATGGGCGCGCGCTATCAGCAGCTTAACAGCCGCTCGTTTTATGAGCGCGTGGTTTCCGAACTGGGTTTGGTGCTGACGATCGAACAGCAGGAAGATCAGGATGTTCCGCTTTTTCGTAAGCAGGTCTTTTCAAAATTTACGAGCACCCATGCGCCAGTGTCCGGGCGTTACGTGTTGCGTTTTCCCGGCAATGGCACTTTTGCGTTATATCAAGTCGTGGATGAAAATGGCCGGGAAGTGCAGTTGCGTCGCGATAATATTGCCACCGCCGCTTTGGACACCATGAATGTCAATGGCTTTAGCTTTCAATTGGCGAGCCAGCCGGAAAGGTTTCCGCCGGCAGTTTTTTTCGCCATCGGCAATTTCCGCAACATGGTCAAATCGCTGCAGGATCGCATTAAGCTCGATATGGCGCGCGACGGCACGATGGTGCAAGTCACCCTCCAGGACATCGATCCCTATGTCGTCACCCAAACCGTCAATAGTCTGGCCAATATTGTCGTGCAGGAAAGCCAGGGTATTGGCGAAGGCTCGATGGATGATCAACTGCGGATTTTACAAACCCAGGTGGATAAAGCCAAAGCCGATTTGGACGCCTCCAATGAACGGCTCAAACTGGCCAAACAGCGTTTGACCAGCGGCTCGGACTTGGCGTTTCGCGAGAAATTGAGCCGGCGGGACGCGTTGGATCGCGAAGTCAATGACCTGAAAAATTTTCGCGAGTCGTTGCGGGGTTTGTTGAGCAAGGTGAGCGGCTTGCCGGCGAATGGCGGCACCGAGGCGTTGAATGAGCGCCGGCGCATTTTTAACGCCATAACCAAAAATCGCGCTTTTGAAAATGACATGACCATGACGCTCGATCGCGAGCATCTGGAAGAACTGGAAAAGCAATGGGCAACCGTCGTCAGCCAAACCTCATTGACCCATCCGGAAGCGTTGAAACTGCAACACGAAATCGAAAGCGTGCACGGCCAAATCGAAGCGACCGCGCGCTCGCGCATGTTGACCCTCGACAGCCAGATTATGCAAAATCAAGGGGAATTGTCACGTCTGAATGCGGTTTTGAGCCAGCTTCCCAGTGAAGGCATCGAGCTTTCCAATTTGGAGCGGGATAATCAGCTTTACGCCACAACTTACAACACGTCGCTAGCGGATTTGCGCAAGTTGCAGCTTGAGAAGGCGGCGAAAACCGAGTTTATCGACATTCTCGATCCCGCCATCGAGCCGGAGTTGCCGGTCAACAGCAATAAAAAAGCGAAAGCGGCCGGTGGCGGCGTTTTCGGTTTGGTGCTCGGCATTATGATCGTTTTTGTTTGGGAAATGATGGATCGGACGATCAAATCCGTTGATGACATCAAAGGCCATTTGAAGCTCAACGTGTTGGGCGCGATTCCGCAGGTGGGGTTTGACAACGTTAACGATTTTCAAGATCACGAAAAAGCCCGGATGATGGACCAGCAGTTGGTCACCCATGATTTTGCGCCGACGCCGATTGGCGAGGCGTACCGGTCGCTGCGGACAAGCATCATATACAATAAAAAGACCGGCCGTTTGCAGACTTTGGTTCTGACCTCGACGGCGCCCGGCGACGGCAAATCGTTTACTGCGGCCAATCTCGGCATCGCGCTTGCGCAGCAGAAAAGCAAAACTTTGCTCGTCGACACTGATCTGCGTCGTGGCGTGCAGCACAACACCTTCGGCGTTCCGAAGGAGCCGGGATTCAGCAACTATCTGTGCGGCCAGGTTATTGGCGCGGACATCGTCAACGAAACGCATATTCCCAATCTCTCGATGATCAGTTGCGGCTCGTTGGTGCCCAATCCTTCCGAGTTGTTAGGCTCGCTGCAAATGCGCCGCTTTCTCGACGAGATGCGGCGGAAATTTGACGTGATTATTTTTGACACGCCGCCGTTGAATGCGGCAACCGACGCCGTGGTGCTCGGCACGCAAGTCGACGGCGTCGCCATCGTGGTGCGCGCCGGCAAAACCCACCGGGAAGTGGCGCGGCAAAAATTGGAATTGTTTCAAAACCTCGAAGCCAAGATCATCGGTGTGATTCTCAACGGCACTTCCGTCGATTTGGCCCACGAAGGCTATAGCTATTATCACTACTAAACTCAGCGCGGCAAGGTTGCTGCAAAAGGAATTGCAGATTTTAAATTGAAGATTTTCAATTTAAAACAGTTCAGAAGTTTTCATGGGCAGGTCAACTTATGCATTGTTTGGTAACGGGCGGCGCCGGTTTCATTGGTTCGCATCTGTGTGAAGCGCTGCTGGCGCAAGGGCACACGGTCGTGGCGCTCGATAATTTTAACGACTATTATGATCCGCGCCTGAAATGGCGCAATCTCGAGCCTTTGACGCAGCGCCCCGGCTTCACCGTGGTGAAAGGCGACATTCTGGATCTCGAGAAATTGCAGTCCCTGTTCGGCACCCATTCGTTTGCGGCCATCATCCATCTGGCCGCGCGCGCCGGCGTGCGGCCTTCCATCGCGCAACCCATGCTTTATGAGCAGGTGAATATTCAGGGCACGATGAATCTGTTGGAAATGGCGCGCCAGCACCATATTGCCAAATTCATTTTTGGCTCCACGTCTTCCGTTTATGGCGAAAACCGCAAAGTGCCGTTTTCAGAAGATGATCCCGTCGATAATCCGATCAGCCCCTATGCCGCCACCAAAAAGGCTTGCGAGCTGATTTGCTATACCTATCATCATCTCCACGGCCTGCCCGTGACCTGCTTGCGCTTCTTTACCGTTTACGGTCCGCGCCAGCGTCCGGACATGGCGATTCATAAATTCACCCAACTTATTGCCACCGGCCAAAAAGTGCCGATGTTTGGCGACGGCACCACCAAGCGGGATTACACGTATGTCGCCGACATCATCGACGGCGTTTGCCGCGCGCTGGCGCATTGCGCAGGCTATCACATTTATAATCTCGGCGAATCGCAAACCATTGAGTTGCACCAACTCATCGCGTTGATTGCGAAAAACCTGGGCAAGGAAGCGCGGATCGAGCGCTTGCCGCTGCAGCCGGGAGATGTGCCGATTACCTACGCGGATGTCACGCGGGCGCAGCGGGAACTGGGTTATCAACCGCGTGTCAACATCGAAACGGGGGTTTATCATTTTGTGGAATGGTTTAAAGAGGTGCATCACCTCAGGTAGAGTTTGCCATCGAAAAGTTGCCGAAAGTTAATGCCGGCCAGCGCCATATCGTAACGCTGGGCGAGGTGTGAAATGGTCCGTGAGAAGCAGGCATTTCTGCGCAATGTGGTGGTCATCGTCGATGCGGCTGTCATCGTCCTGGCTTTCGCGATTTCCTATTTTATCAGCTATCATTTGCGTCAGGCCTACGGGTTGGGCGAGATGGCGTTTGCCATAGCGCCGAATTTGAAGGGGTTTGCCTATTTCACGCGGATGAATTTCGCGCTGATCGCGTTTTATTTGCCGATGTGGATCATCACGCTGGCTTCCCAGGGCGCGTATAAAGATTTTCGCACGAAAACCTTCTTCAATATTTTTTTCAACATTTTGGTCGCGGGCGGATTGACCGTTTTTGCGCTGGGCACCCCGATTTTCCTCTTTAAAATGATTTTGACCAGCCGTCTGTTTATCGGCGTCATGTGGGGATTGACCATCATTTTTTTGGTGCTCGAACGCCAGTTGGTGAATTTATTGCTTGATTATATCCATGAACTTGGTTATAATCAAGTGAACCTGCTCATCGTTGGCACCGGCCGCCGCGCCCGCGATTTCATCAACGTGGTGAAAAGCCACGCCAATTGGGGGCTGCGTATTGTCGGTTTGATTGACGACGAGCACGATATGTTTGGCAAGGAAATCGAGGGCTACCGCGTGCTCGGCCGGTTACAGGACATTCCCTTTATCTTGCACCGCAAAGTGATCGACCGCGTCATTTTTGTCGTGCCGCGGCTGTGGCTGAACCGCATCGATGAAGCGATTCTCGCTTGCGAGCGGGAGGGTATACCGACCAGCATCTCGATGGATCTCTATGATTTGCGCATTGCCAAGGTGCGGCAAACCGATTTCAGCGGTTTTCCGCTGCTCGAATTTGAAACGTTTACCGCCAAAGAATGGCAATTGTTCGTTAAACGCGCGGTCGATATCGTGCTGTCGCTGGCGATGATGCTCGTGCTGTCGCCGTTGCTCTTATTCCTGATGATCGCCCTCAAGCTGACTTCGCGCGGTCCGGTGTTCTTTACACAACAACGCTGTGGCTTGAATGGCCGGGCTTTCACGCTTTACAAATTCCGCTCGATGTACGTCGGCGCCGAAATGAAACGCCGGGAGCTGGAGAAAAACAACGAAATGGACGGCCCGGTGTTTAAAATCAAGCGCGATCCGCGCATCACCCCGCTCGGCCGGATTATTCGCAAGCTTTCTTTGGATGAATTGCCGCAGTTGTTCAACGTTCTCAAGGGCGACATGAGCTTTGTCGGGCCGCGGCCGCCGCTGGCCATCGAAGTGGATTTGTATAAGATGTGGCAACGCCGCCGGCTCTCGCTCAAACCCGGCCTGACTTGCATCTGGCAGGTCAGCGGCCGCAACAAAATCGGCTTTGAGAAATGGATGGAAATGGATTTGGAATATATCGACAACTGGTCGTTGTGGCTGGATTTTAAAATTATCGTCAAGACCGTGTTCGTCGTCATGTTTGGATACGGCGCAAGCTGAAGCAAAGAACAAACAGATTCTTCATCTTACTCATACTTGTGATCTGCCGGTCGCTGGTGCTGCGTTGATAAAGCTCGGATGAGCAAGAGAAAGAGTTTGAGTCTGAGATTTAAAATTACCCAAAAGACTTTTTGAGGAGAATGACATGCGGATTTGCATGGTTGGCACCGGCTATGTCGGCCTGGTGACGGGAACCTGTTTTGCTGAATTTGGTAATGATGTCACTTGCGTGGACATTGCCAGCGAGAAAATCGACAAGCTCAACCGTGGAGAATTACCGATTTACGAGCCCGGCCTGGATGTGATGGTCACCTCCAATGTTAAAGCCGGCCGGCTCAAATTCACCACGGACATCAAAACAGCGGTTGAAGATGCCCTCGTCATTTTTATCGCGGTGGGCACACCCCAAGCGGAAGATGGCTCCGCGGACATGCGCTATGTCGAAGCGGTGACCAAGGACATCGCCAAATACATGAATGAATACAAAGTCGTCGTGAATAAAAGCACGGTTCCGGTCGGCGCCGGGAAATGGATCAAAAAATTGATTCAAGAGAATCAGTCCAAGCCGATGCATTTTTCCGTCGCTTCCAATCCGGAATTTTTGCGCGAAGGCTCGGCGATTGAAGATTTCGTCCGTCCCAACCGTGTGGTGATCGGCACAGAAGATCCCGAAGCCGCCGCCATCATGCGTGATTTATACAAACCGCTGTTTCTCATTGAAACGCCGATCGTTATGACCGATCTCGCCAGCGCCGAATTGACCAAATATGCCGCCAACGCTTTTCTGGCAACCAAAATCAGTTTCATCAACGAAGTCGCCACGATTTGCGAGCGCGTCGGCGCCGATGTGCACGACGTCGCGCGCGGCATGGGACTCGATCAACGCATCGGCACGAAATTCCTCCACGCCGGCCCCGGCTATGGCGGTTCCTGTTTCCCGAAAGACACCCGCGCCTTGCTCAATATCGCCAAGAAATCAGACTACCAATTTCAAATCGTTGAGGCCGCCGTCAAGGTGAACGACGAGCAACGCCAGCGGATGTTGGAGAAAATCAAGCGCGCCCTCGGCACACTCAATGGCAAAACCATCGGGGTGCTTGGCTTGGCTTTCAAGCCGAATACCGATGATATGCGCGAAGCGCCCTCGCTGGATATCATTGCCGGTATGCAAAAAGAAGGCGCACGGATCAAAGCTTATGATCCGGTCGCGATGCACGAAGCGAAAAAATTTCTCAACGACGTGGAGTTTGTCGATGACACCTACAGCGCCATTAACGGCGCCGATGCGCTGATTTTTATCACCGAATGGAACGAATTCCGCAGCCTGGATTTGGACAAAATCAAGCGCTTACTGAAAGCGCCGATCATTATCGACCTGCGCAATATTTACGATCCACAAAAAGTGCGCGAAAACGGCTTCACGTACGTCTCCGTCGGCCGCTAACGATCCGATTGCATCAATAGACTTGCCGCAGCGTCATTTTGAGACGCTGCGGCAAGTCTTTTTGTTTTTTGAGTGTTCATAATTGGGCAAAAATCATCCACAATATTTCTGGCGGTTCGCCTCATGCTGTAACATAATTTCGACAAAATTTCAATTTTGGCGGAACTGTAAATACAATAGTTGAACTCAAATCTTGCATTAACGGGAATTTACCGTCACCCCCGCCTCTTTTTCCATGTGTCACACGAGTACATCGTTTCAGGGTGACACATGCCGATACGTACTAAACTACGATTTTCAAAACATTTGCATCATTTAAAATCTTGAAAAAGTTGATTATTCTTTTTTTGTTTCGCGTTTTCACGAATGGCATTGCTGTTGCTAAAGAATGGAAAGGTAGGATAGCAATATCTAAAGTGAACATTTGGTAGCCTTGTACAAAAAATCCATAGTCAGCAAAAAATAAGTTCGCGTCCCCATTCAATGGGACCACAATCCAACCCCGTATGAAAGTTTTGATGATAGCGCCGCAGCCGTTTTTTCAACCGCGCGGCACCCCGTTTAGTGTTTTGCATCGGCTCAAGGCTTTGTCGCAGCTCGGCTATAAAATCGATTTGGTCACTTATCATCTCGGACAAGATGTTAGCATTGACAATGTGAGCATTCATCGGGCGAAACGGGTGGCTTGGGTCAAGGAGATTGCGATCGGCCCGTCGAAAACTAAATTGATTCTCGATGCTTATGTCTATCGCCGCGCCGTGGAATTGTTGAAGCGGCAGCGCTACGATTTGATTCATACCCACGAAGAAGCCGGTTTCTTCGGCATTCGGCTGAGCAAAAAATTCGGCACCCTGCATCTTTATGATATGCACTCGAGTTTGCCGCAACAGTTGTCGAATTTCAAATACAGCGGCGCCCAAACGCTGCTCAGTATTTTTGAGAAGCTCGAAGCCGCCACGATCAACAGCGCCCAAGCCGTCATTACGATTTGTCCGGAGCTGTTTAATTATGTCAAAACGCGGTTTCCCCAAAAGTACAACAAGCTGATTGAAAACGTCGCGGATAACGCCATCGTTTTCGGCGAAACCGCCAATGGCAAAATGAACGCGACGGAATTGGCGCGGCGTTATGGTTTGCCAATGAACGGCAGCAAGAAGGGGAAGACGACGATTTTATACGCCGGCACGTTCGAACCGTATCAGGGTTTGGATTTGTTGATCGAATCGAGTCAACCGGTTATTTCGCGCCACCACGACAAAGTGTCTTTTCTCGTGGTGGGCGGCAAGCCGGAGCAAGTGGCCCATTACCAGGACAAAGCCGCCAAACTTGGCGTCAGTGACAAATTTATTTTTACCGGCCAGCGGCCGCCGGAAGAAATTCCCGAATTCATGAAATTGGCCGACATGCTGGTGTCGCCGCGCATTGCCGGCAACAACACGCCGCTGAAAATTTATTCGTATTTGCGCTCCGGCATTCCGATCATCGCGACCGATCATCTCACGCACACGCAGGTGTTGAATGGCGAAGTGGCCGTGCTGACCGATTGCACGCCCGCCGCTTTTGCGAACGGCATGTTGCGGGTGCTCGAAGATCGCGCCTACGGCGAAAAACTCAGCCGCCAGGCGCAGGCGCTGGCGGCGCGGGAGTACAGTTACGCCGCGTATTTGCAAAAAACAAAAGAAATTTACGCGTATTTGGAAAGTTTGTTATAATGTGCGGAATTTGTGGAACATTGCTTTTCTCCCGCGAGGCGCAAATTGATGCGGCGGAAGTCCGGCGGATGAACGAACAAATCATTCATCGCGGTCCGGATGAAGATGGGTTCTATCTCAAGGGCCGCGTCGGCCTCGCCATGCGCCGCCTCAGCATCGTCGATTTATCCGGCGGCCAACAGCCGATCAGCAATGAAGACGGTACGATTTGGATCGTTTATAACGGCGAGATTTATAATTTCCCCGAGCTTAAACGGGATTTGGAAAATCGCGGCCATCACTTCAAAACCCGCTCGGATACCGAAGCCATCGTGCATGCCTACGAAGAATACGGCGTCGATTGTCCGGCCAAGCTCAACGGCATGTTTGCCTTTGCGATATGGGACGAGCGCCGCGAGCGCCTTTTTCTCAGTCGCGATCGGCTTGGCAAAAAACCGCTGTACTATTACAAAAACAATGAGCAGCTCGTTTTCGGCTCCGAGCTGAAATGCCTGCTCGCAGCGAAGAACGTTCCGCGCCAAATTTCGCGGCAAGCGCTCGATTTGTATTTGACCTTTGAATATGTGCCCGCGCCGCACAGCATTTTTGCAGATATTTTTAAACTGCCGGCAGGCCATTCGCTTGTCATCGAGGGCAACGGCAAACATGAGATTCGCCAGTATTGGGATCTCCATTTTCACGAAAACGGTTACCAGCAGCAGGAGTTGGAAAAGGGCCTGGTTGACTTGCTGCAAGACGCCGTCAAGATTCGCTTGATGAGCGACGTGCCGCTTGGCGCTTTTCTCTCCGGCGGCATTGATTCGAGCTGCATCGTCGCGTTGATGGCGCAAGTGATGAAAGAGCCGGTCAAAACTTTTTCCATCGGTTTCGCGGAAGGCAGCTACAACGAATTAAATTTTGCCCGCGCCATTGCCAAGCATTATAAAACCGATCATAAGGAATTCATTCTCCGCCCCAGCGCGCTCGAACTCACCGATAAACTGATTAAACACCTCGACGAGCCGCTGGGGGATTTTTCGATTTTTCCCACTTATCTGGTTTCGAAGATGGCGCGGGAGCATGTCACTGTCGTGCTTTCCGGCGACGGCGGTGATGAGCTGTTCGGCGGCTACGACACCTATCTCGCCGATGCGATGTATCGCCAGTATCGCAAAGTGCCGGCGTTCATCCGCAATCGGGTAATTATGCCGGTATCTTCTTGTTTACCTCCCAGCGAGAAAAAGAAAGGTCTGCGTAATCGTATTAAGCGCTTTGTCGAAGGCACGCGCTACCCCGAAGATTTGCAGCACGTGCGCTGGATGATGTTTCTCGCTGATGCGGAAAAGTCGCGGCTCTATGGCGAGGCGATGGCGCCCGTGCGTTCCCAGGATTTGCCCTATGAATATATTCGGCATTATTTTGCCCAGGCCGATTCGCAGGATTATGTCAATCGCCAGCTTTATGTCGACATCAAAACGTATCTCTGCGACGACATTATGGTCAAAGTAGATCGCATGAGCATGGCCACCTCGTTAGAGGCGCGGGCGCCGTTTCTGGATTACCGCGTGGTGGAATATGCCGCCACGATTCCGAGCGCGTTGAAAATCCACGGCACGACGACGAAGTATATTCTTAAAAAAGCGATGGCGCCTTTGCTGCCGCCGGCAATCATCAATCGCGGCAAGGAAGGCTTCAGTATTCCCATTAAAAATTGGCTGCGCGAAGAACTGCGCCCCATGATGTTGGATATTTTGTCGCCGGCGCGAATGCAGCGTGATGGTTTGTTTAATGCGGATTATGTGCAACGTTTGGTCACGGAGCATTTGCAAGGCGCCGAGAATCACAGCCACCGGCTGTGGGCGCTGATGGTTTTCAATATTTGGCGGGATCAATATTTGGCGACGGTGTGAGTTGTAAAATAGGAATTGCGTGTGCGGTTTGCCGGTTATCGCGTGGGCCCGATTTGGTGAAACGGGTTAACACGGGCCAGCCAGCAAGCCGGCTAACAGTGAGGACAGCATGTTAAAAAAAGTGAAGCATCTGCGAAATCTGCTTCGCTTCGCGAAGGGAAAGCAGGAACCGATCATTGGACCGGTTAAAGCCGTGTGGGAAGCGGTGAATACCTGCAATGCGAGATGCCGTACCTGCACTCGCTGGAAGGAAAAAGTCGATCCGAGCGTTCTTTCCACGAGCGAAGGCAAAAAATTGATTCAACAATTGGCCGCCAGCGGCGTTTTAAATTTGACCTTCACCGGCGGTGAGCCGCTGTTGCGCAAAGATATTTACGAGCTGATTGCGTTTGCCAAAACCCATCAGCTTTCGACGTCTTTGTATACGAACGGCTTGTTGCTGAATGCCCGCCGGGCGAAAGAAGTGATTGATTCTGGTTTGGATTTGATTTATCTTTCTCTTGACGGCAGCACCCCGGCGTTGAACGATGATTTGCGCGGGATCACCGGTTATTTTGAGCTGGCGATGAAAGCGCTCGAGAGCTTGAAATCGCTGCGCAACAATGGGCATCCGAAAATCTTTGTTGCCTGCACGATTACCAAGAAGAACGTTCACGACCTGCTGAACCTGGCGCGCTTGGTGAAAGTGAATGGTCTCGACGGTCTGTCGTTGCAGTTGGCGTTGCACGCGCCCGCCATCAAATATTTTGTCGAAGGTGATTTGGCGTTTCAGCCGGGTGACGGCGCCGAACTGCAAACCCTCATCAATCAAGTGGTGGAAGAATACGGCTATTATCTGCCGATGAATCGCGAATACTACCGGCATTTCGCGGAGTATCTGGAACAGCCGCAAGCATTGAGCGAACATCTCAATACCGTTGGCTTTGCCACGGCGATGATCAACCCCTGGGGCGATGTTTATCCGGACCCGCTCATGACGGATAGCATGGGCAACATTCGCCGCCAGACTTTCAAAGAAATCTGGTTTGGCGAGCAGGCATGTACGGTGCGCCAGCGCATCGCCAGCCGCGAGCATCCGGTCAGTTTGTTCGATAATTTTCTATCGCTGAACTTCGCCGTTGAGCATGCGACGGCTTTTAATTTTCATCAAATCCTGAAGCCGATTTTAAATGGCGCGCAACACTTTTGATTCGAACCATTCGATAAATATAAATAACCGACGAAAGCAAACCTCCGCATGTCAGAAATCGCCGCGGCTAAAAATTTAAAACCAAAGCGCAACGGGACGCTCGCCTCGCCACCCCGGGTGGCGGAGGATGATCCGCTCCTGAATTCGATTCGCGAGTATTGGAATGCGCATATTCACGATCTCGCCATTGCTAAGCATCCGGTCGGCACTCAAGGCTTTTTTGATGATCTCGAGGAGTACCGTTTTGACAAGTTGCGTTACTTGCCCCAAGTGGTTGATTTCAACGGCTATCGCGGCAAAAAAATTCTTGAGATCGGCTGCGGTGTCGGCATCGATCTGGTGCGGTTTGCCCGCGGCGGCGCCCAGGTGACCGGCGTGGATTTGGCGCAACAATCCATTCAACTGGCCAAGAAAAATTTTGAGCAACGCGGCCTCAAAGGTGATCTGCGGTTGATGAATGGCGAAGCGTTGGAATTTGCCGATAACAGTTTTGACGTGGTCTATGCCCACGGCGTTTTGCAATATACCGCGGAGGCGGGGCAGATGGCGCGCGAAATGTACCGGGTTCTCAAACCCGGCGGCGAAGCCATTGCGATGGTTTACAACCGGATTTCCTGGCTGAATGCGCTCTCGAAAGTGATGAAAGTCGAATTGGAACACGAAGACGCGCCGGTGTTGAAAAAATATTCAATCGGCGAATTTAAAAAAATGCTCGCCCCGTTTTCCACGATTCGCCTCGTTCCGGAACGCTTTCCGGTCGCCAGTCGCTTGCAAACGGGATGGAAGGCGATGGCCTTTAACCGGATTTTTGTCCCGGCCTTCAATCTTATCCCGCGTTTTATCGTCAGGCCGCTGGGTTGGCACCTCATGGCGTTTTGCCGGAAATAAGACGTGAAACGTAAGATCACGCATTACGTTTGGCGCTTTTAATGAAAGAGTAAGATGTCACGGACTGTTTTGGTTACCGGCGCGAACGGCTTCACCGGTAGCTACGTTTGTAAACACCTCGTACAGCGCGGCGATCATGTTCGCGCGTTGGTGCGGAAGACCAGCAAGCTGGATGTGCTGAAGGATAAGAATATCGCGGTTGAGTATGTTTACGGCGATTTAGCCGATGCGGCATTCGGCGCGAATTTGGGGCCAGCGCTTAAAGGGGTTGAGACGATTTATCACGTCGCGGCCGTGTATCGCACCGAAGGTGTCCCGCGAAAATATTTTTGGGACGTGCATGTCGAAGGCACGCGCCAACTTTTGGAAGCCGCGCAACGCGCCAATGTTTCACGCTTTGTCCATTGCAGCACCGTCGGCGTGCAGGGCGAAATCAAAAATCCGCCGGCGACTGAAGAGGTGCCGTACGCCCCCGGCGATGTTTATCAAGAAAGCAAAGTCGATGGGGAAAAGCTGGCGCGGCGTTTTTTTCAAGAACACAACTTTCCCGGCGTCGTCGTGCGGCCGGTCGGCATTTACGGCCCGGGTGACACACGCTTTCTCAAGCTGTTTAAGTTTGTTTATAACGGCAAATTCCGCATGTTGGGCAGCGGCAAAGTGCTTTATCACATGACGCATGTCGATGATTTGGCGCGGGGCATTTTGCTTGCCGGTGAAAAAAAAGAAGCCCTCGGTGAAGTTTTTACCATTGGCGGTGAAGGGTATTTGACCCTCGCTGAATTGGTTCAGCGGGTCGCGGCTGCTTTGAATGTTCCCGTGCCGCGCAAAAGTTTTCCGGTGTGGCCCGTGTGGTTTGCCGGCTTGCTTTGTGAAATGTTATGTCGTCCCTTTGGCATTGAACCTCCGCTTTATCGCCGGCGCGTCGAATTTTTTATCAAAGACCGCGCTTTTGATATTTCGAAGGCGAAATGGTTGCTCGGGTATCAACCTCAGGTTGATCTCGACACCGGCTTACGCCAAACTGGCGAGTGGTACCGCCAGCACAATTTATTGTAGTCTCGTCCCCCTGCTGGGGCGTTTTTTCTATAATCTTATCAGAGTAGAACCTTGAATAAGCCTGTAAATTCAGCACCACCTCGCGACAGTGTCGAAATTCAAAAAGAGCTTTTCGATGCGAAAAAATCGAAGTTGGCAAAGTATAAAGAGCTGATTCTCGGCGAGAGCAGCACCGGGTTTTTGATTAAATATGAATTGATTATGACCCTGGTGAGTTGGTTGCCCGGTGCGCTCGGCTTGGTGTTGCGCAGCAAGCTCTACCCGCGTTTGCTCGGTCGCAGCGGACGCAATGTCACTTTTGGCGCCAATGTCGTGTTGCGCCATCCTCGCAAAATTCGCCTCGGCGATAATGTGGTGGTTGATGATAGTGTCGTGCTCGACGCGAAAGGCGAAAACAACAACGGCATCACGATTGGCAACGGCGTCTTCATCGGCCGCAACACGATTTTAAGCTGTAAAAATGGCGACATTGTCATCGAAGACAACGCCAATATCGGTTTTAACTGCGAAGCTTTTTCGGCGAGCCGCGTGCGCGTTGGAAAAAATGTTTTGTTGGCGGCCTACGTCTATCTCGTCGGCGGCACGCATCGTTTTGATCGCACCGATCTTGCGATTCTCTTTCAAGAACGTTCGAGTCAGGGTATTGAGGTCGATGATAACGCCTGGGTCGGGGCGCACGCCGTCGTTTTTGATGGCGTCAAAATCGGCAAAGATTGCATCATTGGCGCCGGCGCCGTGGTCAACAAAGATGTTCCCGACTGGAAAATCGCGGTCGGCGTGCCGGCAAAAATTGTGCAAGACCGTCGCGACGTGCAGGGACAGCAAGTGGTGAATATTTAGTGCGGGCCGGACTGCGCGTCGGGCTTGATTATTTTTGAGTGCCGCGTCATGCGGCAAACACCTGTTATGAGTCGCAAATACAAGATTCTGCATGTTCTGGACAAGCTCAGCATGGATGGTGTCAATCCGAGCAGTGTGGCCCTGTGTTTTATTGAATGGATTAAACACCGCGATGCGCAGCGTTATGACGTCATGGTGGTTTCATTGCGCGCCCGCGATGCGGCCAGCCAGCATCTCGAAGCCAGCGGCGTGAAAATGTTTTACATCGACAAGGGCAAATATTCGTTTGCCACGGTCGGTGCCTTGACCGATATTATTCGTCAGGAAAAAATTGATTTGTTGCATTTGCACGGCTACAGCGCCGCGAATTTTGGTCGCCTCGCGGCGAAACGGGCCGGCATTCCCAACGTGATGCACGAATGGGCGGTGCTCAAAACGCTGCCGCACCAATTTATCATGGATCGCCTGCTCCGCGGTAAAACCGATATCGCCGTCGGCGTGAGCCAGAGCGTATGTGATTTTTTGGTGCAAGGGCGGTCGGTCGCGCCGAATAAGACCCGCGTGGTTTGGAACGGCGTCAACCTGAATAACTTTAAAACCGCGGAACCGGCGAAAGTGCTGGCTTTCAAAGAAAAATTCGGCATCATGCCGAATCAAAAAGTGGTCGGCACGGTCACGCGGCTGCGCGAAGAAAAAGGCAATCGTTACTTTGTTGAAGCCGCACCGCAGGTTTTGCGTGAATTTCCCGATGCGCGATTTATCGTGGTTGGCGACGGCCCGCTGCGTGCAGATCTCGAAGCGTTGTCAAAAAAGTTGAATCTCGAGGGCAAGCTTCATTTTGCCGGATTTGTCTCGGAAGTTGCCGTCACCCTGGCCGCGATGGATATTTACGTGATGGCCTCGCTCACCGAAGGCTTTCCCTTTGCGCTCGCCGAAGCGATGGCTGCCGGCAAAACGGTCACGGTGACGAATGTCGGCGGCATGAAAGAAATGGTCCAGCATGACGAGAATGGCTTGCTCGTGCCCCCGGCCAATAGCGCGGCGATGGCCGCGGCTTTGGTGCGTTTGTTAAAGGATTCGGCGTTCAGCCAACGCCTGGGCAACGCCGCGCGCGAACGCAGCCAGGAGTTTAGTGTTGAAAGAAATGTGATGGCCTTGGAAGCCATCTATGCAGAATTATTGGTAAGAAAAAATGGTCAAGGTTGACCTCGCGCGGTGAAGCAACCTGAATGTTGCGCTCCTGCGTGTTTTGAATTTGTGTGGAACACCAGCAAGATGGTATCGACTGTGCTCAATAAGCTCCGCTGGAGCTATCGCAAAAATATACCGGATATTCTCGCCCTGCTGCGCCGTCATTATCCGGACTTTATGTTCAGTAAAAATCCACAACCGTTACAGAATGAAATTCCGGTTTTCACTTTTCATTCTGTCGAGCCGGGTTCGTTTGAAGCCAAACTGCAATTCCTGGCGCGCAATGGCTATCGCACGCTCAATAGCGAAGAATTTCGCGCCGCTATCACCGGTGAGCGTGATATTCCCGAAAAAAGCGTGCTGTTGACTTTTGATGACGGCACCTCAACGCTGTGGTCCGTCGCTTATCCGCTTTTGCGCAAATACGGTTTTCGCGGCGTGAGTTTTATTATTCCCGGCTGCATCCCGGAACGCGCTCCGGAAACGCCGACGTATGTGGATTACGCAAACAAACGTGTCACCGCCGACGCTTTGCTCGCGCGCGAGCGCACGCCTTTTTCCTTGTGCTCGTGGCAGGAAATCTTGGAAATGCACAAAAGCGGCATCATTGATTTTCAATCGCACACGATGCATCATCATATGGTGTGTGTGTCGTCGCAGCTCGTCGATTTTATTCATCCGCACTACGACTTCTATTTTTTTGCCAACATCAACGTGCCGGTGTATCGCGAGCGGGGCAAATTAAATTATGCCCGATATGTGCCGTGGGGCACACCGGTGTATCGCGCCGAGCCGCGCATGGCCGGCAAGCCGCAATATTTTGATGATGAGTCCGCGCGGCAGGCTTGCATCGAGCACGTTGGCAAAAACGGCGGCGAAAAATTTTTTGGCCACCCGGATTGGCGCAAGTCTCTCATCGCGGTTTACCGCGAAGCGCTGTCGAGCCGCCGAGCGAATGAATTTGAGACGCCGGCGTCGCAGGCGCAACAGATTTGGCAGGATTTGTATCTGGCGAAGCAGATGATTGAAACGCGCCTGCCCGGCAAGCAAGTGGATCAACTTTGTTATCCCTGGTTCTTGGGCAGCGAAGTTGCCGTCGAACAATCGCGGCGCGCCGGCTATCGCGTGAATTATTGGGGCTTCGTGCCGCAGTATAAAACCAATCGCGCCGGCCAGGATTTGTTTTACGTGCCGCGTATTGAAGAGCATTATCTCTATCGTTTGCCCGGCGAAGGTCGCAAGCGGTTGAAAGAAATTTTGCAAACCAAAGTGCAGGCGAATTTGCCGCGGTTTGTAACGCGAGTCGCAAATTGATAAAACTGTGGTTTTAACACCAGCAACGAGCAACCAGCATCCAGACTATGATCTTCGGAACGATCGGAAAACCTCTTTCGTGGGAAGCTGCCGCGGAAGCGAGAATTCAGCGCCAAGCGGCCAGCAAATACTTTCTCGACGAAAATGAAATCGACCAGCGGCTGCATATTTTGACGGCAAAGGAAGCCACGGTCGGCCTGCGCCCGCTTGGGGTGCCGACTCTGGATGCCAATTCGAGTGTGTACGCGCACAAACCGAGCGGCAGCTTCGCGGTCTTGTTGGGCAGTGTTTTTAATCGCATTGAATTAAAAGCGCAATACTTGTCCGGTGGGAAAAACGCCAATGATGCTGAAGTCGCGTGGCACACGTATGCGAAAAGCGGCAGCAGTGGCTTTCGTGAGTTGAATGGCAATTTTATTTTGGCGATTTGGGACGCGTCCAAACAAACTTTCTATTTGGTGCGCGATCATCTCGGCATCGAGCCGGTTTATTATTGCCGCAAAGACGGCGTGCTTTATTTCTCGAGCCGCTTGCAACGCTTGACGCGCGTGCCGCAAGTCGGTCGCCAGCTCAATTACGGCGTTTTGCAGCGCTATCTGTTGTTCAACTACAACCCCGGTTATGACACGCTCTTTGAAAACGTCCACAGTTTGCGGCCGGGTTGTTTCGTCAAAATTGAAAACGGCAAACTTACCGTTGAACCATATTGGCGCATCTCTTTTGCTGAGCCTTTTGACAAAGACGAAGCAACCTATAAACGCGAGCTGCTTGAATTGATGCAAGACGCCGTGCGCCTGCGTTTGGCCGATGGCAAATTTCGCCCCGGGGCTTTTCTCAGTGGCGGCATGGACTCCAGCTCCGTCGTGCATTTCATGCACAGCGTTCTCAAGGCACCGATCGCGACCTACTCATTTCGCTGCTTCGGCAAAACTTATGACGAGTCGCATTATGCGCGCGTGATGTCCGAGCGTTATCAAACGCGCCACACCGAAGTGCCGTTTCCCGCCGAAGAAACGAAGCTGATTGCGAACATCGCGCAAAACTCGCAAGAGCCGTTTTCCGATATCGGCATTGAAGTCGCGTCGTTTCTGCTCGGCTCGCGCGTCCGCGCGCAGGCCGATTATGTGCTCACCGGCGACGGCGGTGACGAGTTGTTCGGCGGCCATCCGGTTTATCTCGCCGACCGCGCCGCGGAAATGTTTGCGAAAATTCCCGGCTTTATCCGGCAGCCGCTCACGCACGCGCTGCAATATTTGCCGGACACCGACGCGAAGAAAAGTTTGCCGGTCAAAGCCAAACGCTTTTCATACAGTTGCAAATTTCCCGCGTCGCTGTACAGCAATCGCTGGCGCATTTATTACACGCCGGAGGAGCTGCAAAAACTCTGTGTGCCGGATTTGCAGCAGCGCGTCAACGGCTTCAATCCGTATCGCGAGTTGTTAGAGATTTATTCGGAAGCCGACGGCAAAGATCATCTCAGCATCACGCTTTACGGTGATTATTATTCCGTCGTGAATTTTTATATGCGCCGCATGGAGCTGATTCGCCACTTCGGCGTTGAAGGCCGCATGCCGTTGCTCGATCATCGCCTCGTTGAATACACCGCGCGCATTCCGAGCGCGTTGAAAATCGGCAAAAAGGGCGAAACGAAAGTGATTTTGCACAAAGTGATGACCGGCGAGTTGCCGGACGAAATCGTGTTTCGCAAAGACAAGCTCGGCCACAGCGTCCCGATGAAAAATTGGATGCGTGAGTCGGTGGCGGTACAAACGCTATTCAAAGAGTATCTCTCCAGCGAAATCGTCCGCCGCCGCGGCCTCTTCGAACCGGCCGTGATCTCGCGCATGCTTGATGAGCACCAGCGCAAAACTCACAACCACTCGCACCGCCTGTGGTCCCTGTTGGTTTTTGAATTGTGGTGCCGCGCGCATTTAAACAATTAATGTAGCCCCCGCCCCTGGTGGGCGGCTTTTCAATTGCACGATTTTCCTTTGTAATAATGCCCCACCAAGGGGCAAGACTTCACGTAATGAAATTTTGGTTGAAAGCTGTGATCAGCATCGCCCTGCTCGCGCTGCTGATCTGGAAATCGAACCTCGGCGACATCCTTAACGTGATGGCGAGTGTCGATCTGCGCTTGTACGTTGTGGCTTTTGCACTCTTTCTCTTTCAGCAAGTCGTCGTCGCCTACTGCTGGCAGCTTTTGCTCGTGGCACAGAAAAATGCCGTGCCGTTTCTGCATACACTCAAGGTGCATTTCGTCGGCAGTTTTTTCGGCACGTTTTTGCCGTCGAGCATCAGCATGGACATCGTTCGCGCCTATCATTTGTCGCGCCATCTGCACCGTGGCGTCGATGCCGCCAGTTCGATGTTCGTTACGCGTGTCGCCGGTTTCGGCATCAACTTTTTATTGGCGTTGCTCGTCGCGATTCCCGTTTGTCGTGCCAGTAACGATTTTCAGATTTTATGGACGGTGGCGATTTTGACATTCGCTTTTTTCGCCGCCATTTATGTGATCTTGCATCGCTGGTCGCTGCAATTGCTCACCAGCTTATTGCGTCGTTTCAATTTCGTGAAAATTGCCGATAAGTTAGCGCATGTCCGCGACGCCATTTTAGAAGTTGCCGTTTCCCGAAGCGCAATGCTCAAAATGTTGCTGTTTTCGGTGTTCTTTCAAATTCTTGGCATCGTGATCATTTACGTCGTTGGCCGCGGCCTGAGCATCGAGTTGGATTTCTGGCATTATTGCATCTACGTGCCGCTCATCACCGCCATC
The DNA here is from genome assembly GCA_022072515.1 of bacterium. Taxonomy (GTDB): domain Bacteria; phylum Zhuqueibacterota; class Zhuqueibacteria; order Zhuqueibacterales; family Zhuqueibacteraceae; genus Zhuqueibacter. The sequence goes on along the minus strand of JAJVHT010000113.1, from coordinate 2,905 downwards.
GCCGTGCTGCCGGTTTCGGTGCTCGGCATCGGTATCCGCGAAGGCGCGTTCGTGTTCTTTTTCACCCAAGCCGGTGTTCCGAAAGCCGCGGCACTGTCGTTGTCCTTGTTGCTCTTTTCACAGTCGTTGCTGATGGCGGCGATGGGTGGGATTTGGTATTTGTTGGATAAAGCTAGAATACAAACTGTTTATAGCGATGTTAAGCAAGAAGCATTTTCATCAACTGATTAAGGGGAATATCTAATGAAAAAATATTTTTCCATTGTTTTTCTATTCTGCGCATTTAAAGTTCTAGGAATGCCAGAATTAAATAATCTAATGTATGCAACATTTCCATTCGAGAAACACGAATATATGGTTGATGAAAAAACAAAGAAGTACAAAGAAGATGGACGGTTGACAGCTTTTGGGTATTGTTATATATCTTTAGAAAAAAAGGTTATTATTCTTAACGAATTAAGAACAAAAGAGTGGAGTGCGTCTCTGAATGGCAATACAAAGTTAGAGTTATATTTTGAAAAATTTAAAATAATCAAAATAGTTAAGCTGGATAAATATAACTATGGATTTGAAGGTATACGAGAAGAACCTTTTCAAAGAAAAATCTCTGGGAAAATTGAGTTGAAGCAACACAATGTTTATGTATGTAAAGTAGTAGGATTTGTTTTAAAAGAGTGGGGTGAAAGTTATGATGGTGCAATGAATAAATTTCTACTATTGTCATCCATTGAGGCAATAAAATTAAAAGAACTATATAATCTGATTTATTTTGGAGATTACTTTGCCGCTATGGGTGATGAAACCATAGTTTATGAATAAATTTTATTGGTAATAAAAGCGCCACCTTTTGTACAAGCTTGAAGTTTAAGAAACACGCTATATTTTGTATTAGGGATCGTTATTTTCGAGAATGTTTCATTTTCTTCAGGAAACAGGGATGATGGAAACCGTATGCAAAACCTCTCAAAATTAGCTGTCATCGGCGCGGGCAAGATGGGCGAGACGCTCATCAAAGCCCTGCTCGAGGCGAAAATGCTGGCCGCCGATGGAATCGTCGCGACGGCCAAACATGCGCCGCGCGTCGAAGATATTGCCAAACGGCTCGGCGTGCCAACCACACTGGACAATCGCGCCGCCATTCAATCGGCGGATGTGATTCTGCTCTGTGTCAAACCGCAAGCCCTGCGCGATGTGCTCGCGGAAATCAAGCCGGTGATCGGCAATGATCAACTTGTGATTTCCATCGCCGCTTCGGCAACCACCTCGTTTATCGAACGGCATTTGGAGATGGCTGTTCCGGTGGTGCGCGCCATGCCGAACACGCCGACACTGGTGAACGCCGGCATGACCGCGCTGTGTCGCGGTGTGCACGCGACCGACGAGCATCTCAAACGTGCGCGCCAAATTTTCGACGCCGTGGGCCGCTCGTTGATCATCGACGAGAAATACATGGACGCCGTCACTGCGCTCAGCGCCAGCGGCCCGGCTTACATTTATATTATTCTCGAAGCGCTTGCCGAAGGCGGCGTCAAAGTCGGCTTGCCACGCCACATCGCAACTGAATTAGCGTCACAAATGTGCTTGGGCGCCGCGAAAATGGTTTTGGAAACCGGCGCGCATCCGGCGTTGTTGAAAGACGCCGTCACCACACCGGCAGGCTGCACGATTGACGGCATTCTACAATTGGAAGAAGGTGGCTTGCGGGTGACGCTCATCAAAGCCGTTGTCGAAGCCACGCGCCGCGCGGCGCAGTTGATAGAAAGTTAAAAATATTGTATAGTCATCGCGCGGCGCGCTTTTGCGACGAAGCGATCTACTGGTTCAAAAAGGTTGCTTCGTCCCGCTGAACAGCGCGGGACTCGCAATGACAGTTTCTTTGATAATGCAAATTAAATTGATATGGCTATTCGCGTTGTAAAATCCGAGCAGGAATTTAACGAGCTGAAACCGGTTTGGGAAGAGCTTTTTCAATCGAATCCCAACCATACGCCGTATCAATCCTGGGAATGGAATTTCACGTGGTGGAAACATTTCGGTTCACCGGAACGTTTAAGGCTGTTTATCGTCGAAGCGGAAGGCAAGCTGATCGGCATTGCTCCGTTTTATTTACGCCAGCGTTTTTACGGCTGGCCGTTGCCGCATCTCGGTTTTATTGGCCAAAAACGCACGGATTATCTCGATTTCGTCGTGCGACCCGGCGCTGAAGCGGATTTCTTTCAACAGCTTTTCAAGCATCTGCAAGAAAACAAAAGCGACTGGATGTTTGTCGAGCTGAAAGACGTTCCCGATACCTCGACGAATTTGCCGTTCTTTTTTCAAGAAGTCGGCAAAGTTTTTCCCGTGCTCGGCTGGGAAGCGCAGCGCCTTTGTGTGACTGTGCCGCTTACTGAAAATTGGGAGAGCTTTCTTACTACGCTCGGCAAACGCACGCGCAAAGACGTCGGCTACGACCGCCGTTTTTTTGAGAAAAATTTTACGGCCGATTTTAAAGTTTTCACCAACTCGTTTGCCGTCTTCGACGGTTTGCAAGACTTGATCACGGTTTATCGCAGCCGCTGGCAGGGCGAGAAAGGTGCGACACGTTTTGAGGAAGATGCCGTCGCCAAATTCGAACGTGAAATCTGCGAGCAGTTTTCTCATGCGGGCTGGTATCGGCTCTACATGCTGTATGCGAATCAAGAACCCGTCGCGGGATTGTTGGGCTACGTGCGGAACAATAAATATTATGCGGATGCTTATGCACATTCGCCGGCATTACACAAATACAGCATCGGCAATGTGCTGCTCGGTATGGCCATTGAAGATTGCATTAAAAATCAGTGGACGGAGCTGGATTTAACGCGCGGCGACGAGCCGTACAAATTTCGTTGGAACGGCCAGACCAAGCGGAATTATCATCTCAAGA
>JAJVHT010000088.1:52119-60591 GCA_022072515.1 bacterium | reverse complement strand
GTCCCGACAAGCTCAATGCGTTGAATTGGCAAACGATGCAGGAACTGCAGCAAGCACTGACCGCGGTGAAAGATGACGCCAACGTCGGCGGCGTGATTCTCACCGGCGCCGGCGAAAAGGCGTTTGCAGCGGGCGCCGATATCGGCGAATTGGCGCAGCAAACGCCGGTGAGCGCGAAAGAATTCTCGCTGCAGAGCCAGGAAATTTTGCGTTTCATCGAACGCTTCCCCAAGCCGATTATCGCCGCGGTGAATGGCTTTTGCCTTGGCGGCGGCAGCGAATTGGCGCTGGCGTGCCATATCCGCGTCGCCTCGGAAAAAGCGAAATTCGGCCAGCCGGAGGTGAATCTCGGCATCATGTGCGGCAACGGCGGCACGCAGCGCCTGCCGCGCCTCATCGGCAAAGGCCGCGCGATTGAGCTGCTCATCACCGGCAACATGATCGAGGCGAATGAAGCGTATCGCCTCGGCTGGGTGAATCATGTCACGCCGCCGGATAAGCTGATCGCCAAATGTGAAGAGATTTTGCACACCGTTTTCAAGAAAGGGCCAGTGGCGGTGAAGCTCACGCTCGAAGCGGTGATCCACGGCCTGGACATGACGCTCGAAGAAGGCGTGCAGCTCGAATCCAACCTCTTCGGGATGTGTTTTTCGACGGAGGATATGAAGGAAGGCACGAAAGCTTTCTTGGAAAAACGGACGGCGAATTTTCAGGGGAAATAAGACAAGATTCAACTTGCATCAAATCCAATTTCACTCACTAATGAGTCTTTTGATTCATTCAGTTCGAATTGTCTGATTTGTCGGAATTTTCGTCAACAATCACTTGTCCCGGCAAATGTACTTTAGAAATGTAGCTAAATGTGAGTATATATGAACAATTCCGGAAAAGATAACCTTTCCAAGGTATTTGCCCTAAAGCTTGCAACAAAAAGGGGTGCGCTTTATCGTGCCGACTGCACGACTCTGCTTGCAAGCATTAAAGACAATACGGTTGACTGCATTTTGGCCGATCCGCCTTTCAATTTGGGCAAGAGTTATGGTTCTAGTATCATTATTGATAAATTGCCAAATTGGAAATACCTTGAATGGACTCAACATTGGCTATCTCAGTGCGTGAGAATTCTCAAACCAGGAGGTAGCCTTTTTGTCTACCATATCCCAAAGTGGCTAATTTCTATTAGCAGTTATTTAAACACTACTGAGAACATGGAATTTAGGCATTGGATAGCGATAAAGATGAAAAATGGATTTCCTATCAAAAATCGCCTTCATCCAGTGCACTATGGATTATTGTACTACGTAAAGCGCGGCAAGAGGTTGAAATTCCATATCATTCGATATCCTTCTCCTGTTTGCCGGCACTGTGGCGAGTTAATCCGTGATTATGGAGGCTATTTAAAAAAATATCGGACAAATGGAAACAGTGTTCCTTTGATTCAAATCGCGGATGTTTGGGATGATGTAAATCCGAATATCCATAATAAAAACCGACCCAAATCTATTAATGAGCTTCCTTCCATTATTCCAGAGCGCGTAATTCGGATGGCAACCAACAAAGGAGATATTGTTCTGGACCCCTTTGCTGGTGGTGGCAGCACTTTAAGTATGGCAGAAAGTAATGAAAGGTACTGGATTGGGTGCGAACTCGGAACCACTGTTCATGCACAAAACCGCATTTTAAAAGAAGCCAAAGCAACAAAGAGCACCGTACTCCCACAACGCATTCAAAAAATTTTTAGATAACTGTTTAAATTGCAACAACCTTTACTGTTACCTGATTTGACATTCTCAACGAGGTTTTTATGCAAATCTTTAAATCAAGGCCGCTCAGTGTCAAAGAGATCCGAGATATGGCCGCAAGAGATGAACTTGACTTGACGCCAGAGTTTCAAAGAAGGGGTGTATGGACAGACAAAGCTCGTTCGTACCTTATCGATACAATTGTGCGAGGAAAACCTATTCCTAAAATATATTTTCGAACTATCGAAAATCCTGCGACGAACAAGACTGTTCACGCAGTTGTCGATGGCCAGCAACGTCTCACTAGTGTGCTTTCCTTCTTACACGATGGATTTCAGATAAATAAAACTCATAATGCTGAACTTGGGGGAATGCGGTTCAGTGAACTTGAGAAATCAGTACAAAAAGAAATTCTTTACTATGAATTCATATGTGATTTTTTACTTGATGCACCCGATGTTGAAATCTATGACATCTTTGCTAGGATGAACAAATATCCGGTCAAGATCAATGATCAAGAACTCCGCAATTCACAATTCTATGGAGAGTTCAAATCTACTGTCTATGAACTCGCGCTTGAATTCAATACATTCTGGCAAAACAATCGTATATTCACACCCAAACAAATATCCCGTATGGCTGAGGCTGAATTCGTTGCTGAGCTGTTAATCGCAATTTCATCAGGGATTAAAGCAAAGAGCAAACCTGTCATCGATAAAGCATTCCGGGATTGGGATGACTCGTTCCCGCACAGAATTGTTTTAATGAAAAGATTTAGGCAAACAATGGACATTGTCGGTGCCATTTTATCAGAGTCATCAGCTGATAGCAGCTTTCGCCGAGTTCCATTGTTTTATACTATATTTTGCACTATATACCACATGCAGTTCGGTCTGCGGGATATTAAACGCAAACGTACAAATATCAAGCAACGGGATATTCCCAAGATATGTATCGCTCTTGAAAAAGTAGACCAACTATTTTCAGTACCAGCCGATGAGGTGTCGAGCTTACCAACTCGAGATCGCGAATTCAGACAAGCAACTGACGTGCATACAATCCATGCATCGAATAGAACAATAAGAGCAGAGTATGTCATAGATTTAATTCGGAATGCAATCGATAATAGGTAATCCATGGCACGCAATAACCCTGCCGATGTTTTAAAGGACTTTGATAAAAGCATATTACGTTCGCAAGGCCTTGCAGGTGCTGCACAACAATGGATTGTGCGAGCGAACGGACCCCAAAAACCACGATTCACAATAGCTTATAGAAACATGCTAGTTGAGCTTGCTTTTCTGCATTTATTTCTGGCATGGGAGAGATTTTTAGAGGAATCATTTCTATTATATATGGTGGGTAAAAAATCGCCGCGTAAGTATGCACCACAACGTTTTGTTACTCCTCCTACACGTATTCATGCCTATCAGTTGACTCTTCCCGAGTGGGGGCGGTCTTACGCGGAGTGGGATAATCCAGAGGTGGTTCGACAACGGGCAAAACGCTTTTTTAAGAAAGGCGATCCATACGAAAGCACCTTGAGTGCCCATACACATGTTCTTAAGGAAATGCGAACGATTCGAAACGCCATTGTCCACCGCTCAATTAGCAGCCAAGACAACTTCGACAAACTTGTTCGTAATAAGCTGGGATATCTGCCATCAAACTTGAGGGTCGGTTCCTTCTTGATCACAGTGGTTCGTAGCCATGTTGTTCCGATCTCTTATTTAGATTACTATCTCAAAGGTCTAATTAACGCAGCAAGAGATATTATTCCGTGAGTAGTCCGTTTGCCTGACTTTATCGGTAAATTATTCAAAGAAAATGCTTGACAACTACTCGTGAAAATTTAGTTGTGCCAACATGCAGTCAATCAACTAAAGCATTAGTTAATAAGCAACAATTCAACGAGTAAATAGACAACAAGGTAGCACATGGAACCCCTGAACGAACGCGACCTCATCTACGACTGGAACACGCACGACGGCGCGTGGAAGCCGGACAAACGGATTGAGTTCGACGACGAGACGCTGCGCGATGGTTTGCAATCGCCGTCGGTGACGGACCCGTCGATTGACGACAAGATTCGCGTGTTGCATTACATGCACCAGCTCGGCATTCAATCGGCGAATATCGGCTTGCCGGGGGCCGGGCCGCGGGCGCGGGCCGATGTCTTGCGGCTGGCACATGAAATTGCGGACAACAAGTTGCCCATTTATCCCAACTGCGCGGCGCGCACGGTCGAAGCCGACATTCTGCCCATTGCCGAAACTTCGCAAAAAGTGGGCATGGCCATCGAAGCGGCGACGTTCATCGGCTCCAGCCCGATCCGCCAATATGCCGAGGAGTGGAATATTGATTTTCTCCTGCGCACCGTGGCGAGAGCCATCACTTTCGCGGTGAAACACGAGCTGCCGGTGATGTTTGTCACCGAGGACACCATTCGTTCTCATCCCGATGACATTCGCGCGCTTTACACCACGGCGGTGAACTACGGTGCCAAGCGCGTCGTGTGCTGCGATACCGTCGGCCACGCGACGCCGCGCGGCGTGCAGGCGCTCATTCGCTTCGTGAGCGAAGTCGTCCATGCGATTGATCCGGCGGTCAAAATCGACTGGCACGGCCATAAAGACCGCAGCCTGTCGATGACCAACACGCTGGCGGCCATCGAAGCCGGCGCCGACCGCGTGCACGGCACCATGCTCGGCATCGGAGAGCGCGTCGGCAATACGCCGCTGGATTTGGTGCTGGTCAACTGCAAATTGCTCGGCTGGATTGACAACGATTTGACGGCGCTGAAAAATTACGCGGACTTGGTCTCGCAAGTTTGTGCGGTTCCCATTCCGGTAAACTATCCGGTTCTGGGCCGCGACGCATTTCGCACCGGCACCGGCGTGCATGCCGCGGCGATTGCAAAAGCAAAAAAGAAGGGACAAGATTGGCTGGCCGATCGCGTTTATTCCGGCGTGCCCGCCGGCTGGGTGGGCCGCAAGCAGGAAATCGATATCGGCCACATGAGCGGCGAGTCGAATGTGATTTTTTGGTTGAATGAACACGGCTACGAGCCAAAACGCCCGTGGGTGGAAGCGATTTTCAGTAAAGCTAAAACGATCAATCGCAATTTGACGGATGCGGAGATTCTGGCGATCATTAAAAGTCAAAATGATTTGAATCAAAATAATTAATGGAATCACGGCCAAAAATTTATTTTGCCGGGGCGATCAGCGCGGGAAGAGAGCGGCAGACGGTTTATGCCGAGATGGTGCATTTTTTAGAATCGTTGCATGCCGAAGTGCTGTCGGCGCACGTCGCCAGCGCCGAGGTCTTGGAACACGAGGCCAAGCTGACTGCCGGAGAAATCTTTGAGCGCGATATGCGGCTGATTGAAAATTGCGACGGCATGATTGCCGAAGTGAGCCGGCCGTCGCTCGGCGTCGGTTATGAAATCGCGACGGCGTTGATGCTGTGGCGGCCGGTGCTCGGTTTGTGCGAGCAGGGAACTTTTTTGACCCGCATGCTCACGGGCAATTCACATCCGAAATTACAAATTCAATTTTATGGCCCGGACAATAACTGGCAGGAGGCGATACGAGAATTTTGCCAACAATTAAAGCCGGCAAGCATTGGTCCGCTTTATGCTTAACCAGACTGGGAATTTTTTGAAAAGGATTTTGCATAAAATTTCTCCTCTCCTCATTTTCTTCGTTCCGCTGGCTCTCGCCATGGAGCAATGGGCTTGCGGCGCGAAACCGTTGCCGCGGCCCACGTACACCGAGAGCGAACACCGGCGGCGGCTTTATCCATTAAGTTCAGAATCAAAACCGCGCCAAACGCCGGCGCCTAAAACAGTGCTCATCGAGAAAACGCCGTCGTCCTCAAAAGTTGCGGAGCGCGAGGTCAAACCGCCGCCGGCGCGGGTGGCGGCCAATGATCGCACGCAGGTGACGATCACGTTGGCGCCGCCGGATCTCACATTTCAAAATAATGCCGCCGGCGAGCGCGAGGCGGTTTATCGCTTGAAAAAAGGCGAGGCGCTTTACAGCGCCGTGGTGGTGCGCTTCACCGGGCGGGTGGACGCGGACGAAGTGAATGCCCTCGCCCAAAAAATACTTGCTTACAACGGCATTCGTGACGCCACGAAAATCGCGGACGGGACGCCGATTCGCATCCCGCTGCGCTATTTGGATGATGAAATTTTGTCGGGCAAAATGCCGCCGGCGCCGCGACCGGCCCTGCCGGCGGCCAGGCCGCGCCAGCAATCACGTCAAGCGCTGCACGTGATTTTAGATGCCGGTCACGGCGGCAGCGATCCGGGCACGATGATGCGCGGCTGGGTGGAAGATGAAATCGCCTATGATTTGATGCTCCGGATCAAGCAGGGTTTGCAAAACCGCGGCGTCAAGGTTTATTCCACCGTCCATGACAAACAGACGGGCGATCAGGTCAACAGCGGCAGCACGCTCGCCAACAATCGCGATGAGTATGTCAAAGTCACGCCAGAGTATTACATGGAAGACAGCCGCGTCGCGCTGAACCTGCGGATTTATTTGGTCGAAGACCTTTATCGGTGGATGCGGCAGCGCGGCATTCCGGCGGAAAACATTATTTTGCTCAGCATCCATTTGGATCATCTGCATCCGTCGCTGGGCGGCGCAATGGTTTATTTCCCCGGCGCGGCGGAACGCTCGAGCCACTATCAAGCGAGCGGCAGGATTTATCGCAATTATAAAGAGAGCCGGATCGGCACGATTGCATTCACCCGCCGCGAGAATGATGCCGCCGAGACGGCCAGCGAAAATTTTGCGGATGATTTGATCGCCGGTTTCCGCCAGGCGCAAATTCCGGTGCACGCGTACAAACCGGTGCGCAGCTACGTTTACCGCCACGATCATAAATGGACGCCGGGCATCATCCGCTACAGCCGGGTGCCGGTGTCGGTTTTATTGGAGGCGGCCAATCTGTCGAATCGTGACGATTTGTGGCGCATTCGCTCGGCGGCCTTTCGGCAAAGAATGGCCGAGGCGGTGGTCCGGACGATTATGAAACAAGACTGAAAATTTTAAATTGCAAATTTTCAATTTTGAATGCAAACATGCAAAAACCGCTTTCGCCAAGAATAGTGCTCCACCTCGACATGGATGCGTTTTATGCCGCGGTCGAGCAGCTCGATCATCCGGCGTATCGCGGCAAGCCGGTGGTGGTTGGCGCTGATCCGAAAGGCGGCAGCGGGCGCGGCGTCGTTGCAACGTGCAGTTACGAAGCGCGCCAATTCGGCATTCATTCGGCCATGCCAATCTCCCAAGCGTATCGCCGCTGTCCGCAGGCGGTTTTTGTTTTTCCCCGCTTTCCGCGCTACACCGAAATTTCACGGCAGGTCATGCGCCTTTTGCAAGAGTACTCGCCGCAGCTCCTGCAAATCAGCATCGACGAAGCGTTCATCGACATTACGCAAACGGCGAATTTCCACGGCGGCGCCAAAGTATTGGCGGAAAAGATCAAGGCGCGGATTAAAAACGAAGTCGGCCTTACCGCCTCGGTCGGCGTCGCGCCGAACATGTTCATTGCCAAAGTCGCTTCGGATTTACGGAAGCCGGATGGCTTGACGATTTGCGCCGCCGGACAGGAAAAAAATTTTCTGGCGCCGCTGCCGGTGAAAAAGCTCTGGGGCGTCGGGCCCAAAACCGAAGCCCATTTGCAAAAAATGGGATTTTCCACCATCGGCCAAATTGCGCAATGCCCGCAGAAATTGCTGGCGGAAAAATTAGGCAAGTGGGGCGCGCATTTATGGGAGCTGGCCAACGGCATCGACGAGCGGCCGGTGGAAGATTGGGGCCCGCGCAAATCCATCAGCCAGGAGCATACTTATGATCAAGACGTGGCTGATTCAAAAATTGTCGAGCAGACGATCTGGAAGATTGCCGATGGTTTGAGCGCGGACATGCGCAACGCGGATTTAAAAGGCCAGGTGCTGACGCTAAAAATTCGTTTGGAAGGCTTTGAAACGTTTACGCGCCAGCGCAAACTGCCGGAGTTTACGAACGATGCGGAGACGATGCGGCAACTGGCCTTGGAGATTTTCCGCAATTTCGATAGGCGTGGCAAAAAGGTGCGGCTCATCGGCCTCGGCATGTCGCATTTGAATAACGTCGGCGGAGAACAATTGAGCCTGTTTCAAACGGCAGAGCAAACGCGCCGCGACAAAGTGGCGGGTCTGCTCGACGCGGTTCGCGCCAAACATGGCGACGAGGCGGCGACGCGCGCGAGTCTTCTGGAAAAATAAATTAAATCGCAAGCAACAAAACGTAAATACAGTAAAACGTAAGACGCAACATTATTTCATCGCGGAGCAACTTCTATGGCAATGGCATCTCGCGCGCTCACCAAAACTTCCCCAACAGGCGATCAGCTCTATTTTCTTTTAAAAATCTTTCTCGGGGTTGCATTATACTGCGGTTGCGCCGGCAAAACGCCAATCCGGAGCACGGCGGCGGTTGCATCGCTCGCCTCGCCGTTGGCCGAGGCGAAACGTGATACGGCAGCCGAACAGCGCGCCACCGGCAATAGGTTGAGTCAATGGATCGACCGCACGCCGGCATTGACGCCGAGCACGGCGTTTCCACCGGCGGCGGAAGATTGTGCGATGATTTACGATTCAGCGCAACGGCGCCTGGTTTTGTTCGGCGGCAAAGACGACGCCAATCAAAATGTCAATGAAATCTGGACGCTG